>NZ_JBHXTJ010000016.1:0-160191 GCF_042677525.1 Streptomyces sp. NPDC127114 | reverse complement strand
GAAGCTAAGCCTTTCAGCGCCGATGGTACTGCAGGGGGGACCCTGTGGGAGAGTAGGACGCCGCCGAACAATCATTGTGGGAAAGCCCCGCACCTCATGGTGCGGGGCTTTTCTGCGTTTACGGGCCGTTCAGGCCGCCGGCGTCACCAGGCCCGTGTCGTACGCCAGGATGACCGCCTGCACGCGGTCGCGTGAGCCCGTCTTCGCGAGGATGCGGGTGACATGGGTCTTCACCGTGGATTCCGCGAGGTGGAGGCGGGCCGCGATCTCCGTGTTGGTCCAGCCCTGCGCGATGACCGTCAGGATCTCGCGCTCGCGGTCCGTGAGGGCCGACAGACGCAGGTCCTGCCTCGGGGCGGCAGCGGCGGCCGGCTTCGGGGGCTGCGGGAGGTGGTGGAGATAGGTGTCGAGGAGCCGGCGGGTCAGGCTCGGGGCCACCACCGCGTCGCCGCTCGCGACCGCTCGGATGCCGGCGAGGAGCTCCTCGGGCTGGGCGTCCTTCACCAGGAAGCCGCTCGCGCCGGCGCGCAGCCCCTCGTACGCGTACTCGTCCAGGTCGAAGGTCGTGACGATGAGGACGCGGGTGCGGTCGCCGGTGGCGACGATGCGGCGGGTGGCCTCGATGCCGTCGAGTCCGGGCATGCGGATGTCCATCAGGACGACGTCCGGGCGGTGGCGGTCGGCCAGGCGGACGGCCTCCGTGCCGTTGGCGGCCTCGTCGACGACCGTCATGTCGTCCTGGCTCTCCAGCAGCATGCGGAAGCCGAAGCGCTGCATCGGCTGGTCGTCCGCGATCAGGACCGTGGTCACGAGGGGGAGTCCTCCCTGGGAAGCGTGAGGCTTACGTGCCAGCCGGTGCCTTCCGGTGGCGTGCCGCATTCGAGTGTGCCGTCGTAGAGCGCCGCGCGCTCGCGCATTCCCGCGAGCCCCTGGCCCTGCCCCGGGTTCGCGGCTCCCCGGCCGGTGTCGGTGACCGTGACGACCAGGGCCCCGGGCTCGTACACGAGGGCCACCGTGGCCTCGGCTGCCTTCCCGCCGTGTTTCAGGGTGTTCGTCAGCGCCTCCTGCACGACCCGGTACACCGTCAGTTCGGCGCCGGGGGACAGGACGTGGGCGGGCGGGGCCAGGTGCGTACGGACACGCAGCCCTGCCTCCCGTACGCCCTCGATCAGGGCCGGCAGATCCGCGAGGCCGGGCTGCGGGGTCCGTGCCGCCGACTCGTCCTCCTCCCTCAGGACGCCGAGCAGGCGCCGCAGTTCCCCGAGGGCCTGACGGCTCGTGGTGCCGATGGCGTCGAGGGCCTGCGCGGCGCGTTCGGGGTTCTTGGCGGCCGCGTACCGGCCGCCGTCCGCGAGGCCGGTGATCACCGAGAGGTTGTGGCCGATGATGTCGTGCATCTCCCGGGCGATGCGGGCCCGTTCGTCCGCGGCGGCCAGGCGGACCTCCTGCTCGCGTTCCTCGCGGCGCGAGCGGACCGTGATGCCGAGGAGGGCCACGATCGCGTACGCCCACAGGTTGGGGACGACGTACACGTCCCACGTCTCCGCCTGCCAGCGCAGCGCGCCCGTCACCAGCGGCGGCACGATCAGGGCGGCGGACCACAGCAGGGCCCGGGGCCGCCGGGTCAGGGCGATGTGGAACACGGGGATCGCCTGGAGGAAGGCGGCCTGCAGGAAGGCGCCCGAGACCGAGCTGACGAGTGCCCCGCACGCCATCACCGCCAGTGCCGCCGTCGGCCGGCGGCGGCGCCAGTAGAGCGGGACGGAGAGGACGAGGGTGGTCGTGACGACCAGCCAGGCCGGTACGGACGGGTCGCGGGCGGTGTTCCGCCAGCCGCCGGCCGCGTCGACAAGCGCGGCCAGCGCCCAGCCGGCGGTCAGGACCGCGTCCCAGACACGGGGCCGGGCCTTGTCGAACGCGCGCAGCGTGGCGAGCGCGCGCTGGATGTAGCGGCTCGGGCCCGTCGGCCCCGGGGTCTCCGTCGTCACCACCCGCACATCCTCACCCATGTCACGTCCCCTTACCTCTCCTTGTCCCCTGCCTCTTCTCGACCCTGCCTGTCCGCGTCCTCAGACGTCCCGGCGCCTGAGCAGCAGCGCCGGGAGCGCGAGGGACGCGGCGGCCCACAGGAGCAGGGCGAGGAGCGCCGCGCCCGGTGCGGCGGCGCCGGGGAGCGGGGTGGCGGAGCCGAGGGCGCCGGCGGCCTGGGTGGGGAAGTAGCGGACGGCCGTGTCGACGCTCTCGTACGGGAGCATCCCGAGGACCTCCGGCAGGACCATGACGCCGCCGATGAACGCGCCGAGCGCACCGGGCACCGAGCGGAGCGCGGCGCCCAGGCCGAGGGCGACGAGGCCGAGGAGGGTGACGCCGGCGGCGTTCCCGGCGACCGCGGCGAGGACGCCGTCGTCGGTGAGGGAGGCGGCCTGGTCGGTGTCGCCGAGGAAGATCTGCGCGGTGAGGAAGGTGACCAGGGCGGTCAGGAAGGAGACGGTGAAGACGACGCCGGTGAAGACCGCGGCCTTCGCCCACAGGACCGGCAGGCGGCGCGGCACGGCGGTCAGGGTGGCGCGGACCAGGCCGGTGGCGTACTCGCCGGCGGTGAGGAGGATGCCGAGGACGGCGAGGGCGATGGCGCCGAGCTGCGAGCCGTACAGGGTGAGGACGACGGTGTCGACGTCGGAGTCGCCGCCGTCGGAGGTGTACGTGGTGCCCATGAGGATGCCGACGCCGAGGACGAGCGCGACGGCGGTCAGCAGGGTCGCCCATGTGGAGCGGACCGTCCACAGCTTGTGCCATTCGGCATGCAGGACGCGGGCGGGGGTGATGCCGTAGGTGCTCATGCGGCGGCTCCCTGGTACTCGACGGAGTCGTGCGTGAGGTCCATGAACGCCTGCTCCAGGGAGGCGCTCTGCGGGGTGAGTTCGTACAGCGGTACGCCGTGGGCGGCGGCGGTGCGGCCGATGTCGGCGGCGTCGAGGCCGGAGACCTGGAGCGTGTCCCGGTCCTCGGTGGTCACCCGTACCGCGGAGGACCCGGAGAGGCTCTGCAGCAGGGTGCGCAGGCGGTCGGTGTCGGGGCTGACGACCTTGACGGTGGTGCCGCCGGCCTCCCGTACGAGGTCGCTGACGGTGGTGTCGGCGAGGAGCCGGCCCTTGCCGATGACGATGAGGTGGTCGGCGGTGAGGGCCGTCTCGCTCATCAGGTGGGAGGAGACGAGCACCGTGCGGCCTTCGGCGGCGAGCGACTTGAGGAGCGTGCGGATCCACAGCACGCCCTCGGGGTCGAGCCCGTTGACGGGTTCGTCGAGGACGACGGCGGCCGGGTCGCCGAGGAGGGCGGCGGCGATGCCGAGGCGCTGGCCCATGCCGAGCGAGAAGCCCTTGACCCGCCGGTCGGCGACCTCGGTGAGTCCGGTGACGTCGAGGACGTGGTCGACGCGCGAGCGCGGGATGCCGTGGGTGAGTGCCAGGGCCGTGAGGTGGTGGCGGGCGGTGCGGCCCGGGTGGAGCGAGCGGGCTTCGAGGAGGGCACCGACCTGGGTGAGCGGGGCGGGATGCTCCGCGTACGGGCGGCCCGCGATGGTGGCGCGGCCGTGGGTGGGGGCGTCGAGGCCGAGGAGCATGCGCAGGGTGGTGGACTTGCCGGCGCCGTTGGGGCCGAGGAAGCCGGTGACGGAGCCGGGCCGGACGGTGAAGGAGAGGTCGCGGACGACGGTCCGGTCGCCGTAGCGCTTGGTGAGGCTCTCTGCTCTGATCATGCTGACGACGCTAGGGAGCGGGCGGGGCGGGGGCGTCGGACCGTGGGTGGGCGATGGGCGGCGGGTGTCGTACCGGGGTACGACGGCGGGTCGGGCCGCGGTCGGGTCGTGGGTCTGGTCTCGCGGCGTGCAACGGGGCCGACGGGAGGCGGTGTGCGTGGGGCTGTGGGCTGGTCGACGGGCAAAATCCCTTGTCAGGGGCGTGGGGAGGTAGCGAGGATCAGGCGCATGGACTATTCGATACGCACCGTCCGCGCCGACGAGTGGGAGAAGGTGCGCGAGCTGAGGCTCGCCGCCCTTCAGGACCCGGTCGCGCACATCGCCTTCCTCGAGACGTACGAGGACGCCTCCGCGCAGCCCGACTCCTTCTGGCAGGGCCGGGCCGCGGGCGCGGCCGAGACCGGTGAGGGGCGGGTGCGTCAGTTCGTCGCGGAGACGCCGGACGGTCGCTGGGTCGGCACGGTGAGCGTGCTGGTCGAGCGGCCCTCGGACGAGGTGCGGTTCGGGGACGCGGCGAAGGTCGACCAGACGCATGTCGTGGGCGTGTTCGTACGGCCCGAGGCGCGCGGCGCCGGTGTGACGGACGCCCTGTTCCGGGCGGCGGTGGACTGGTCGTGGTCGCTGCCGGAGCCGGCGATCGAGCGGGTGCGGCTGTACGTGCACGAGGACAACGCCCGGGCGGCGGCCTTCTACCGGAAGTTCGGCTTCGTCGCGTCCGGTGAGACGGTCCCGATGCCGGGGGACGCGACGGGCGTCGAGGTCGAGTACGAGATCCCGCGACCGCGTGTGAAAGCCTAGGGCCTGTCCGGCGGATCAGGCCCTAGCGGTGCTGGGCCTGCCGTTGCACGCCGTGCCGGGCGCGGGCGGCGTCGGTGTACGTGCCGGACCCGCGGCTGGCTCAGCGGCTGAGCGAGGAGTGCTCCGGCCAGCGGGACCTGGCCTGTTCCTGGGAGCGCATCAGGGCGAGGGTCGGCAGGCCGATGTCCTGGCCCGTGGTGACGAGTTCGGGCAGCGTCGGGATCGGGGCGACGGCCGCGACGTCGTCGAGGACGAGCGTCAGTGGTGGGTCGAGCCGACCGTCGGATGACCGTGCGGCCATGCGGCGGCCGTGCTCGACCACGCTTGCGGCGAGCGCGGTGAGGAGGGGCATCGCGCCCGGGTGGGTGCGCGGGTCCTCGATCGGTTCACCCACCACGTACAGGGTGCCCTGCTCGGCGACGAAAGATGCCAGCGTGAGCGAATCCGTTCGATTCGGCGTGCAGGCCTGCCTGATGTGGATCGAGGAGAGACCGGAGAGCGCACGGGCCGTGAGTTCCTGGGCCGCCCGGCGGCGTTCGGGATGCGCGGTGAGGGACGATTCGAGGAGTCCGGCGTGGCCGGCGGCGGCCTTGGGATGGGTGCGGAGGATCCGTACGGGCTCGTGGGCGTCCGCGCCCTGGGCCCAGCGGTGCACCTGCTTGAACGGCCGGCCGTCTATGGCGGCGGCGTGCAGCCAGCAGCGCAGGAGCGTTTCCGCCGTGTCCGCGACGGCCGCGTCGAGACGCGACTGGGGGCGTACGGGCGCGAGCAGGGCCACCGCGCGTTCCCGGGCCGTGTCCGGGTCCTCGCACTGATCGGCCGGGTTCCAGTGGAGCCGGGCGGGCGTGTCGCAGAGGTGGCCGGGGTCGTAGACGAGGACCGGGCCCAGCTTGGCGCGGGCGTCCTTGGTGTCGGCCCACAGGGACGGGTCGGAGGTCACGACGAGTGCGGCGCCCTCGGCGTCCCGTACCGCCTGGGCGGCGGTGGGGCGGCGGGTGGCGGCGGGGGCGTAGACGAGGCGGGAGGTGGCGGGGGGAGCCGTCGGGGCCTCGCTTGGACGGGGCGCGCGGGGGTACGCCTCGCGTGGATAGGCCTCGCTCGGACAGGCCTCGCTGGGATGGCCCTTGCTTGGAGGGGCATCGGTGAGCGCGTGGCCTTCTGACAGGGGCCGGTCGTCCTGGAGGGGCCGGTCATCCGCGAGGGGCCGGTCGTCGGCGAGGGGGCGTTCGTTCCCGACCGGCTGGTTCTGCCCGACCGGCTGGGCCCCCGAGCCCGGCTGGTTCTCGGGGCGGCGTGGAGCCGGGGTTCGCGCGGTCCTCGGGGCCGGGGGCGTCGTCCGTGTGTCCGTCCTGCGGGTCGCCCGGACCGTGCGCCAGCGGGCGAAGGTGCCCAGGGCGAAGACGGCGAGGACGGTCAGGACCATCGCCTCGCCGATGGCCAGGCCCCAGAAGAGGCCGTAGCCCGAGAGGGTCTCCGGGGGTGTCGTCGGCCACGCGGCGGCCAGGTCCGTCGGGGCGGTCATCAGGGAGCGGAGGGCCTGCGGAGTACGGGTGAAGGTGACGCCCGGAGGCCAGCCGCCGTGGGCCAGCAGGCCGGCCAGGCCGGTCGCCGTCCAGATCAGGGCGGCGAGGCCCAGCAGCAGGGCGAGCAGCCCGACCACGAAACCGTCGGGGATGCCGCCGCCCTGCTGTCGTGCCTCCTTCTCCACGTCACGCCACCGTCGACTGGTCGTTCATCTGCTGCTCGATGAGCATCGCGCGCTGTTCCGTCTCCCACTCCAGTTCCTGGTCGGTGACGGACGACGACTCCGTCATGGCGCGGTCGGTGTAGACGAGCGGGCGTTCGTTCTCGGTGATCAGGTGTTTCACGACCTGGACGTTGCCGTTGACGTCCCAGACGGCGATGCCGGGGGTGAGGGTCGGGATGATCTCGACCGCCCAGCGGGGGAGGCCGAGGACCCGGCCGGTGTTGCGGGCCTCGTCCGCCTTCTGGGCGTAGATGGTGCGGGTGGAGGCCATCTTGAGGATGGCGGCGGCTTCCTTGGCCGCTGCTCCGTCGACCACGTCGGAGAGGTGGTGGACGACCGCCACGAAGGAGAGGCCCAGGCGGCGGCCGAACTTGAGGAGGCGCTGGAAGAGCTGTGCGACGAAGGGGCTGTTGATGATGTGCCAGGCCTCCTCGACGAGGAAGATGCGCTTCTTCCGGTCGGGGCGGATCCAGGTGTGTTCCAGCCACACGCCGACGATCGCCATGAGGATCGGCATGGCGATGGAGTTGCGGTCGATGTGGGAGAGGTCGAAGACGATGAGCGGGGCGTCCAGGTCGATGCCGACCGTGGTGGGGCCGTCGAACATGCCGCGGAGGTCGCCGTCGACGAGGCGGTCGAGGACGAGCGCGACGTCGAGGCCCCAGGCCCGTACGTCGTCTATGTCGACGTTCATCGCCTCGGCGGACTCGGCTTCGGGGTGGCGGAGTTGCTCGACGATGTCGGTGAGGATCGGCTGGCGTTCGGTGATGTGCTCGGTGACGTAGGCGTGGGCGACCTTGAGCGCGAAGCCGGAGCGCTCGTCGAGGCCGTGGCCCATCGCCACCTCGATGATGGTGCGGAGGAGGGCGAGCTGGCCGGTGGTGGTGATGGCGGGGTCGAGGGGGTTGAGGCGGATGCCGTCGTCGTTGGCGACCATCGGGTCGAGCCGGATGGGAGTTATTCCCAGCTGCTGGGCGATGAGGTTCCATTCGCCGACGCCGTCCTCGCCCTGGGCGTCGAGGACGACGACCTGGCGGTCGCGGAAGCGGAGCTGGCGCAGGACGTAGGTCTTCTCGAGGGCCGACTTTCCGTTGCCGGACTCGCCGAGGACCAGCCAGTGGGGGGCCGGGAGCTGCTGGCCGTACAGCTGGAAGGGGTCGTAGATGTACCCCTTGCCGCTGTAGACCTCGCGGCCGATGATCACGCCGGAGTCGCCGAGGCCGGGGGCCGCGGTCGGCAGGTAGACGGCCTGGGCCTGGCCCGTGGAGGTGCGCACGGGCAGGCGGGTCGTCTCGACCTTGCCGAAGAGGAAGGAGGTGAAGGCTTCGGTGAGGACGGACAGCGGATCTCGCATCGGTCTGTGCCCCTTCGGCCCTAGCGGCGGATGCCGGTCGCGAACGGCAAGGTGTTCACAAAGGCCCGGTGGTGCTCGCGGTCGCACCACTCCAGCTTCAGGTAGGACTTGCCGGCGGAGGCCCTGATCGTGCGCTTGTCCCGGGCGAGGGCCTCGGGGGAGCGCGCCGATACGGTGATGTACCCGACGAGGTTGACGCCCGCCGCGCCGCTGGCGAGATCTTCACCCCGCTGGTCGAGCCGGCCGTGGGCGGCGATGTCGCGCGGGTCGACGGTGCGGTTCATCTTGGCCTGGCGGGAGGCCTCGGCCTCGTCGTTGGTCTTCTCGGTGAGCATGCGCTCGATGGCGACCTCGGTGGGTTCGAGGTCCATGGTCACGGCGACGGTGCGGATGACGTCGGGCGTGTGGACGAGCAGCGGGGCGAGGAAGTTGACGCCGACGGGCGTCATCGGCCACTCCTTGACCCAGGCGGTGGCGTGGCACCAGGGGGCGCGGGTGGCGGACTCGCGGGTCTTGGCCTGGAGGTACGTCGGTTCCATCGCGTCCAGCTCGGCCGGCCAAGCGTTTCGTTTCGTCATGGCCTGGATGTGGTCGATGGGGTGGTCCGGGTCGTACATGGAGTGCACGAGGGAGGCGAGCCGGGACTGGCCGAGGGGCTGCCGTACGCGGATGTCGGCCTCGGCGAGGCGGGCGCAGATGTCGGTGAGCTCGCGGGCCATGACGACGGCGAGGCCGGCGTCGCGGTCGAGCTTGCGGGCGCCGGAGGCGTGGCGGGCGGCGCGGGCCATGGCGTTGGCCTCGGCGGCGAGCTCACGGGTGTAGTGCATGCAGGCGACGAGGTAGGCGCGGTGCTGCTCGCTGGAGGTCGACACCATGGACTGGAGCTGGTCGTACGACTCCTGGAGCCAGGCCGGGGCCTGGTGGTCGCCGCGCTGGGCGACGTCCTTGGCGTGGGCGTCGGGGTCGGCGGGGAGCGTACGGGCGAGCATCTGGAGGCGGGTGACGAAGCCGTCCCCGTTGGCGACGTGCTTGAGGAGGGTGCCGAAGCGGTCGACGAGGGCTTCCTGGTCCTCGGAGTCGCGCAGGCCGACGCCGGGGCCCTCGATCTCGATGGCGGCGGTGACGGTGCGGCGGTCGGCGTGCAGGAGGACGGCGATCTCGTCGGGGCCGAAGGGTGCGGAGAGCCAGCTGATCCGGCCGATGCCGGGCGGCGGGCCGATCTCGACCTCGCGGCCGTCGAGGCGGGTGCCGGCCTCGACGGCCGCGGAGCGGTAGGCGGTGCCGCGCTTGAGCATGCGCTTGTAACTGCGGTTGATCTCGAACCACTTGTAGAACGTGCGGTGCTTGTACGGCACGTACACCATGGCGAGGGCGATCAGCGGGAAGCCCATGAGCAGCACGATGCGCAGGGACAGCACGGGGACGATCAGTCCGCTCATCATGCCGAGGAAGGCGCCGGCGATGATGAGCGCGATCTCGCCGGTCTCGCGGTTCTTGCCGACGATCGCGTTCGGCCGGGCGCGGCCGATGAGATACGTGCGGCGGGGCGAGACCGGCTGGGACTGGGTCGTCAACGCCCTGCACCTCCTGCTCCTGAGTTCTTGCGGTTGCTGTGCGGGGTGCCCGCGGTGGGACTGCTGTTACGGGGTGCGGGCGTGGCACCCGTACCGCCGCCGCCCGAGGAGCCGCGGCTGCTGTGGGCGGCGACGCCGCCGGAGAGCGGGTTGGCGGGGCGGGGGGTGCTGCCGCCGGAGGGCTGGGCGCCGCCTCCGCCGTCGCTGCGGGTGCTGTGGGTCTTGATGCCCTGGGACACGAGGGAGGCGGGGGAGGAGATGACGGCGGCCGCGGCGTTCTCGCCGGCGCGGTGCAGGCGGTTGTTGCGGGAGGCGATGATCTCGTCGCCGAAGCCGGGGACGAAGCGGTAGATCATCGCGGAGGCGAAGATCGCGAGCAGGATGATGGCGAGGCCGGAGACGACGGCGGAGAACGCGTCGGGTCCGGTGCCGGAGGAAAGCGCGCCGGCGAGGCCGAGGACGATGACGATGACCGGCTTGACCAGGATCACCGCGATCATGATGCCCGCCCAGCGGCGGACGTGGCCCCACATGTTCTTGTCGACGAGCCCGGAGTAGACGACGACGCCGAGCAGGGCGCCGACGTAGAGCAGCACGGCGCGCAGCACGAGTTCGAGGTAGAGCACGCCGGCGGCGAGGATCGTCACCAGGGACACGATGATCAGCATGATCGGCCCGCCGCCGATGCTGTCGCCCTTCTCCAGGGCCTGCTTGAAGCTGCCGAAGAAGACGTCGGTCTGCTGTCCGGTGCCGGAGGCGATGACCTCGGTGACGGCGTCGGTGGCGTTGACGACGGTGTAGAGGATCAGGGGGGTGAAGGCGGAGGCGAGAACCGTCAGCCAGAGGAACCCGATGGCCTCGGAGATCGCGGTGGTCAGCGGCACGCCGCGGATGGCGCGCTTGGCGACGGCGAGCAGCCAGAGGAGGAGGGTGAGGAAGGTGGCGGCCGCGAAGACGATGGCGTAGCGGCCGAGGAACTCGAGGTTCGTGAAGTCGACGGCGGCGGTCTCCTTCACGGCCTTCGACAGGGTGTCGACGGTCCAGGCGGCGGCCTTGGCGCAGCCGTTGGCGAGGGAGGAGAGCGGGTCGAGCGCGGCGTTGGGGTCGTCGAGACGGGCACGGGAGCCGGGGGATTGCTGGCCGTTTTCGCAGTACTCCCGGGCCTGCCCCACGATGAGGTCGCAGGGGTTGTTACTGGCCCCCGGGGACGGCGTTGCGCTCGGGGTGGGCGTCGGCGCCGCGTGGGCGTGCGAGGCGAACAGGACGAGCGTGGCGGGCAGGGCCGCCACGCCGGCGCCCAGCGCGCGCAGGGCGAGTCGTCGGCTAGCGGGCATAGGTGAAGCCTCCGTATCCCTCGACCGCCTTGGCGATGTCGTCCGCCACGGAGGCGCGGTTGTCACCGTTGACCGGCGTCGGTCCCTCGGTCTGCTCGGAGCTGACGACCTTCCAGTCGCCGCCGACCCACTTCAGCTTCTCGGTGATGGTGAACCACGTCGACGTGACCGGCTTGGTGGAGCCCTCGCCGGCGAGGCCGACGAGACCCGTGCACCACACCTCGACGGTCGCCGTGTCGCCTCCGGACTCGGTCACCGTGGTGCCGACCGGAATCGTGCGGGAGACGAAGGTCAGCCCCGTAGGGGCGGTGCCGTCGGGGCCGAGACCCACGTTGGCCAGGAAGCCGGCCGAGTAGGACTCGTCCAGGCTCTTCACCAGGCCGTCCGCGACGGCCGGGTCGTGGATGGCCCGGACGATGGCCTCGCGCGGTCCGCGCTGGAACATGTCCACCGAACCCAGCGCCACCGCATAGTTCGCCGCCGCGCTCTGTGCCCCCTGCTCGTCGTGTGCGAAGCCCGTCGGGATGGTGCCGTTCTTGCCGGTGACCGGGCGGACGCCCGTCGGGGAGGTCGGGGCCGCGGCGCCGGGCCGGGCGTCGGGGGCCGTGCCGCCGGTGCCGGAGTCGGAGGTGCCGTCGCCGCGGTTGGCGAGGGCGATGGCGGCCACCAGGAGGATCACCACGCCGACCACCGCGAACAGGGAGCGGCCGCTCCGGGCAGGGGGCCGGGTGCCGGCGCCGGTCTCGGGGAGGCGGGTGCGGGTCTGGCCGTCGTGCTCGTCGCCGAAGCTCATGCCGGGTACGCCCCCTCGACCGTTCGCGGGTACGACGAAAGCCGTGCTGGTTTCCGCGCGGGCGCGGCGTGGTGACTGGACATCAGGGAACGCGACCTCGGTGGTGAGAAACGGGTCAGACGGCCGTCAGACGGCCATCCCGTACACGATGGTGAAGAGCGTCCCCAGCGAGCCGATGATGAAGACGCCGGTCAGGCCGGCCACGATCAGGCCCTTGCCCTGTTCGGCGCTGAAGGTGTCGCGCAGGGCGGTGGCCCCGATACGCTGCTTGGCCGCGCCCCAGATGGCGATGCCGAGGCAGAGCAGGATGGCCACGGCCATCACGACCTCGATCATCACCTTGGCTTCGGCACCGAGGCTCCCGAAAGGCCCCCAGTTCGGGGCGATTCCACCGATGATGGTGGTGATGTCGCCCTTCTCGGCCGCCAGGTACATGTAACTCACCGCCCCTGTTGGGTAGTTCGTCGCCCCTGCCGGATGGCATGGGTCGTCGACCCTATCTTCGCTGATGAAACCGCTCGCGTGTGACGGCTTGACGGCTCTCTTTACCCGATCCCCGCACACTTGACCGATCCGACCGTCTTGACCTGCGGTGGTGTGGCCGGTTTGTATGCGAGGACGCGTATGGTCACTCTGTGTATCACGCAGGGTGACTCCGGGCAATGATTGTCGTTGTGGCACCTTTGGGGCGCCGCGCGGTGCGGAGAAGTCCGTCGCGTCCGGTTCGTCCACGCCCTCCGGCGCGGGTGCCCGCCTAGACTGGGGCGGCGGGGCGTACTGCCAGGAGCCGAGGGGTGGTTGACGGTGCGTAAGGCGCGCAAGGCGTGGCTGGTGGGTGGCGGGGTCGTCGGGATCTGCCTCACCTTCGTCGCGCTGCTCGTCGTCGGGACGTACTCCGCCGCCGCCGGGATCCTCGGAGGGGCGGGGAACGGGAAGAACGGGACCGTGGCGCTGGCCAAGGGCGCCGTGCCCGCCGCGTACCAGGGGCTGGTGCAGCAGTGGGGCAATCTCTGCCCGGCGATCAATCCCGCGCTGCTGGCCGCGCAGCTGTACCAGGAGAGCGGCTGGAACCCGACCATCGTCTCGCCGGCGAACGCCCGGGGCATCGCCCAGTTCATCCCCGGCACCTGGGCCACGCACGGCATCGACGGGGACGGGGACGGCGACCGGGACGTGTGGGACCCGAAGGACGCGATCCCGTCGGCGGCCTCGTACGACTGCGAGCTGGCCGGCTACGTGAAGAACGTGCCGGGCGACCGTACGAACAACATGCTCGCCGCCTACAACGCGGGCGCCTACCGGGTCATCAGGTCCGGCGGTGTCCCGCGGATCAGCGAGACGCAGAACTACGTGCGGATCATCCGTTCGCTGGAGAAGAGCTTCGCCCGGCCGGTCGGGCGGGTCGACCCGTCCCGGCAGGCCGCCGGGGCGATCTACTACGCGCAGCAGAAGCTGGGCACGCCGTATCTCTGGGGCGGTACGGGCACGGCGGCGCAGGGCGGGCGGTTCGACTGTTCGGGGCTCACCCAGGCGGCGTACGAGTCGGTGGGGATCGGCCTGCCGCGCGTGGCCAACGACCAGTACAACGCCGGGCCCCATCCGAGCAGGGACGAGCTGCTGCCGGGTGATCTCGTCTTCTTCTCCGACGATCTGACGAACTCTCGGGCGATCAGGCACGTGGGCATCTACGTCGGCGGCGGGTACATGATCGACGCGCCGCGCACCGGTGCGGTGATCCGCTTCGACCGGATCGACACGCCCGACTACTTCGGGGCGACCCGCGTCACGGAGGACGGCGCCGCCGCCCTGCCGACGCATCTGCCGCAGCGGTGACGGGCCGGGGCGGCGGCCGGGGTGCGACGGGCCGGGAGCCGCGGGCGGGGCGGAGTGGGTTCGTGAGCCACGCTGCGTGAGCCTCCGGCCCTGGGCTGCGACGGGCCGTCACCTTTCGATAACGTCCTAGTGATCTTGGGTGGAGAGCGGAACGCTGCCCTCGGGTGGATCGTTTCCCGATCCGACCACTCTGACCACGGGGGTTGGACACCAACACACGAGAGCAAGGGGCCTCAGCAGATGGCTGGACTCGCATCGGACGCTTCGAACCCCGATGTCAGCCTGCTCTACGACATCAACGGGCTGGCGAAGGCCGCCCCGCCGTGGTTCGACCGCGTCATGGAGTTCGTCGGCGAGTACGGCATCATGCTCGGCCTCGTCCTCGTCGGCCTCGGTTGCTGGTGGAGCGTCCGCCGGCGCGGTACCGCCGGTGACTCCGTCGCCGGTCTCGCCGGGCTCCTGTGGGCCCCGCTCGCGGCCGGCATCGCACTCCTCGTCAACATCCCGATCCGCGGGTTCGTCGAGCGCCCCCGGCCCTTCAAGGACCATCAGGGGCTCGAGGTCCTCGTCGCCGGCAAGACCGACTACAGCTTCGTCAGCGACCACGCCACCATGGCGATGGCCATCGCCGTCGGGGTCTTCGTCGCGCACCGGCGCTTCGGTCTGCTCGCCATCGGGCTCGCCCTCACCGAGGCCTTCTGCCGGGTCTACATGGGCGTCCACTACCCGACCGACGTCGTCGGCGGACTCGCCCTCGGCACCGCCGTCGCGCTGCTGCTCGCGCCGCTCTCGCTGGCCCTGCTGACCCCGGTCGTCTCGGCCGTCGCCCGGTCCCGGCACGGCGGCCGGCTGGTGCGCTCCCGCCGCGCCGCCGAACGGCCCGCCGTCGCCGAGACCGCGGTCGTCCCCGAGCCCCGGCTCGGCGCCGGCCAGAGCGACCTCGCCGCCTGATCCCCCGCCCCGTCAGGAGACCGGGCTCACGTCGTGTGTCTTCTCCGTGTGCGCCTTCGCGTCCGCACGGGCCCGGTCGCGGGATCTGCGGGCCGGGCCCCGCCAGCCGCAGCTGCATCGGGCGAAGGCGAACGAACCGCTTTCCGTGGTCTCCGTGTGATGCACGTCCACCACCGTACTGCGCGTGACGGGGCGCCCGGACCGTCGTTATCCGGTGGGCGGGATCCGGACAGCGGCGGCAGGGCGTTGGGGGTTGGCAGGCGATGGTGGTGCGGAACGGGCGCACGGGCGGGGTGTGGGTCGTGACCGTGGCGCTGGTGCTCGGCGGCGGTGTGGTCGGCGGCTGTGCCGCTCCCGGTGACGACGCCGCGCCCGCCGGCGATCCCGTGCGGACCGTGCGCGGCGCGGCCGAGGGACTGACCCGGGCCGGGTCGTCCAAGGCGAGCACGTCCATGGAGATGGCCTCCGGCGGCACCCGGGTCACCATCCGCGGCGAGGGCCTCTACGACTTCCGGCGGCGCACCGGCAGCCTCCAGGTGGTGCTGCCCAAGGACGCCGCCGGGGAGAGCGAGCACCGGCCGATCACGGAGCTGCTCGCGCCGGGCGCGCTGTACATGAAGAACCGGGGCGCCGGCGTGCCCGCCGACAAGTGGGTACGGGTCGACACCACCGCCCTCGACGACGGCAACCTCGTCACCGGCGGGGCCACCGACCCGGCCGCCGCCGCCGAGCTGCTGCGCGGGGCGCGCCGGGTGACGTACGTCGGGGAGATCGAGCTCGCCGGGGTGAAGGTCCGGCACTACCGCGGTGTCGCGGACATCGCGGAGGCCGCCCGGCTGGCATCGCCGCAGGTGCGCGGGGCGCTGGCCGCGGCGGCGAAAGGGTTCACCACGGACTCGGTGCCGTTCGACGCGTATCTGGACCGGGAGGGGCGGCTGCGCAAGGTGCGCCACCAGTTCAGCTTCACCAACCAGGGCCGCACGGTGGCGGTCGCCTCGACCACGCTGCTGTACGGCTTCGGGGCGCGGGTGACCGTGAAGCTGCCGGACCGCTCGGACATCTACGCCGGGAAGATCAAGGCCTGATCCTTCCTGGGCCTGATCCTCTCTTGCGAACCATCGGCAAATGGTCCGGACGTGTCATGTGCGGTCCGTGCACCGCTCCCTACGCTGGGAGACGACGTCGGCAGGAAGAGGTGAACGCGCATGGCTCCGCCGCCCGGTACCGGTACCGCGACCGCGCCCGGCGATCCCGAGTGCGTCGCCCTGGCCGAGATCGAGCTGTGCGGTGAGCTGATCATCGCGGCCTCGGCGATCGACGAGGAGCGGCTGAGCGCCGACCGCATCGACGAGGTGCTCCGGGTCGGCGGCGACGGCCGCCGGCCGTAGCGGCCTCAGGTGCGCATCATGCGCGCGATGGCCTTCGTGGCCTCCTCGACCTTCGCCTCGATCTCGTCGCCGCCCTTGGTCGCCGCGTCCGCGACGCAGTGCCGCAGGTGCTCCTCCAGGAGCTGGAGGGCGAAGGACTGCAGCGCCTTCGTCGAGGCGGAGACCTGGGTGAGGATGTCGATGCAGTAGACGTCCTCGTCGACCATCCGCTGGAGGCCGCGGATCTGGCCCTCGATCCGGCGCAGTCGCTTGAGGTGCTCGTCCTTCTGCTTGTGGTAGCCGTGCACGCCGTGCTCGTGGCCGGCCGTCTCGGCGGTCTCGGGGGTGACCTCGGCCGCCGCCTCGGTGGTCGTCATCGCGTCCTCCCGCTGTCCAGAAAGGGTGGTCATACCCCTCGTGGGTATAGGGTACCGATCCCCGCGAATCGGGGCGGGGGCCCGTGCAGATCACTGTGCCTGATGGGCGACACTGAAGGGACGCCGGTTAGCCGTGGCCGGATGATGCGCCTAGCATCAGCCTGACCGAAACCCAGCACCCCGAGGACCCCACGTGCGATTTCGTCTGACCCCCAGGGAGACGAGCTTCTACGACATGTTCGCCGCGTCCGCGGACAACATCGTCACGGGCGCCAAGCTCCTGATGGAACTGCTCGGGGCGGAGCCGTCCGCCCGGGCCGAGATCGCGGAACGGATGCGGGCAGCGGAGCACGCCGGCGACGACGCGACCCACGCCATCTTCCACCAGCTGAACTCCTCGTTCATCACGCCGTTCGACCGCGAGGACATCTACTCCCTCGCCTCCTCCCTCGACGACATCATGGACTTCATGGAGGAGGCCGTCGACCTGGTCGTCCTCTACAACATCGAGGAGCTCCCCAAGGGCGTCGAGCAGCAGATCGAGGTGCTGGCCCGGGCGGCCGAGCTGACCGCCGAGGCCATGCCGAACCTGCGGACCATGTCCCACCTCACCGAGTACTGGATCGAGGTCAACCGGCTCGAGAACCAGGCCGACCAGATCCACCGCAAGCTGCTCGCCCACCTCTTCAACGGCAAGTACGACGCCATCGAGGTGCTGAAGCTCAAGCAGGTCGTGGATGTGCTGGAAGAGGCCGCCGACGCCTTCGAGCACGTGGCGAACACGGTGGAGACCATCGCCGTCAAGGAGTCCTGAGGCTTCGTGGACACCTTCGCTCTGATCGTGACCATCGGTGTCGCGCTCGGCTTCACGTATACGAACGGGTTCCACGACTCCGCGAACGCCATCGCCACCTCGGTGTCGACCCGGGCGCTGACCCCGCGGGCGGCGCTCGCGATGGCCGCGGTCATGAACCTCGCCGGTGCCTTCCTCGGCAGCGGCGTCGCCAAGACCGTCAGCGAGGGCCTGATCGAGACCCCGCACGGCGACAAGGGGATGGGCATCCTCTTCGCCGCGCTGGTCGGCGCGATCATCTGGAACCTCGTCACCTGGTACTTCGGTCTGCCGTCCTCCTCCTCGCACGCGCTGTTCGGCGGCATGGTGGGCGCGGCGCTCGCGGGTGGCACGGAGGTCATCTGGTCGGGTGTCCTCGAGAAGATCGTCATCCCGATGTTCGTCTCGCCGGTGGTCGGTCTGATCGCCGGTTACCTGGTCATGTGCGCGATCCTGTGGATCTTCCGCAAGGCCAACCCGCACAAGGCCAAGCGCGGCTTCCGCATCGCCCAGACCGTCTCGGCGGCCGGCATGGCGCTCGGCCACGGTCTCCAGGACGCCCAGAAGACGATGGGCATCGTGGTGATGGCCCTGGTCATCGCCGACGTGCAGCAGCAGGGCGACGAGATCCCGATCTGGGTGAAGATCGCGTGTGCCGTGATGCTCTCGCTCGGTACGTACGCGGGCGGCTGGCGGATCATGCGGACCCTCGGCCGCAAGATCATCGAGCTGGACCCGCCGCAGGGCTTCGCGGCCGAGACCACCGGTGCCTCGATCATGTTCGGCTCGGCGTTCCTCTTCCACGCGCCGATCTCCACGACCCATGTCATCACCTCCGCGATCATGGGTGTGGGCGCGACGAAGCGGGTGAACGCGGTCCGCTGGGGCGTCGCCAAGAACATCATCCTGGGCTGGTTCATCACCATGCCGGCGGCGGCGCTGGTCGCCGCGGTGAGCTTCTACGTGGTGCAGCTCTTCTTCGGCTGACGGCCGGAGGAGAAAGGGTTGGGCCCGGCTCCCCTGGGGGGAGCCGGGCCCTCTCGTGTCGTACGGCGGCACCGCCATGCAGCACCGTACGACGTGGTTGCCCGACACGTGGCCACCGTGGGCCGGGGGCGATGTGGTTGCCCCCGGTGGTGGTGGTCACGGGCTGGACGTCCTGGTTATCCGAAGCGGCCGGAGATGTAGTCCTCGGTCGCCTGGACGCTCGGGTTGGAGAAGATGCGCTCGGTGTCGTCCAGCTCGATGAGCTTGCCGGGCTGGCCGACCGCCGCCAGGTTGAAGAACGCGGTGCGGTCGGAGACGCGGGCGGCCTGCTGCATGTTGTGCGTCACGATGACGATCGTGAAGCGCTCCTTCAGCTCGCCGATCAGGTCCTCGATGGCGAGGGTGGAGATCGGGTCGAGGGCCGAGCAGGGCTCGTCCATCAGCAGGACGTCCGGCTCGACCGCGATGGCGCGGGCGATGCACAGGCGCTGCTGCTGGCCGCCGGAGAGGCCGGAGCCCGGCTTGTTGAGGCGGTCCTTGACCTCGTTCCAGAGGTTGGCGCCCTTGAGGGAGCGCTCGACGATGTCGTTGAGCTCCGCCTTCTTGTACTTGCCGTTGAGGCGCAGGCCCGCCGCCACGTTGTCGAAGATCGACATGGTGGGGAAGGGGTTGGGGCGCTGGAAGACCATGCCGACGGTGCGGCGCACCGCGACCGGGTCGACGCCGGCGCCGTACAGGTTCTCGTCGTCCAGCATCACCTTGCCCTCGACGCGGCCGCCGGGGGTGACCTCGTGCATGCGGTTCAGGGTGCGCAGGAAGGTGGACTTGCCGCAGCCGGACGGGCCGATGAAGGCCGTGACGGAGCGGGGCTCGACGGTCATCGAGATGTCGTCGATCGCCTTGTGGCTGCCGTAGTACGCGGAGAGGCCGCTGACGTCGATTCGCTTGGCCATATCAGTTCACTTCCAGTGTGCCGCGTCAGCGGCCGGTCTTGGGGGCCTTCCAGCGGGCGATGCCGCGGGCCACCAGGTTGAGGATCATGACGAAGGCGATCAGGACGAGCGCGGCGGCCCAGGCACGGGCCACCGAGGCGTCGGTGCCGACCGCGTACTGCTCGTACACGTAGAGCGGCAGGGAGGACTGGGCGCCTTCGAAGGGGTTCGGGTTGATGAGCTTCGTACCGAACACGAGGAGCAGGACGGGGGCCGTCTCGCCGGTGATGCGGGCGACCGCGAGCATGACGCCCGTGGTGATGCCGCCGATCGCGGTGGGCAGGACCACCTTCAGGATCGTGCGCCACTTGGGGACGCCGAGGGCCAGGGAGGCCTCCCGCAGCTCGTTCGGGACGAGCTTGAGCATCTCCTCGGTGGAGCGGACCACGACCGGCATCATCAGGATCGCGAGGGCCATCGCGCCGGCGAACCCGGAGGGCCCGAAGCCCAGCATCAGGTTCCAGGTGGCGAGGACGAAGAGGCCCGCGACGATCGACGGGATGCCCGTCATGACGTCGACGAAGAAGGTGACCGCCTGGGCGAGCTTTCCGCCGCCGTACTCGACGAGGTAGACCGCGGTCAGGAGGCCGATCGGGGCGGCGATGAGGGTCGCGATGCCGACCTGCTCGATGGTGCCGAGCAACGCGTGGTAGACGCCGCCGCCGGCCTCGGCGTCGAGGACGCCGTTCATCGAGTGGGAGAGGAAGTAGCCGTCGAGGACTTCCAGGCCCTTGCTGATGGTGACCCAGGCGAGGGACAGCAGCGGGACGACGGCGAGGACGAAGCTGACCCAGATCAGGCTGGTCGCGACGCGGTCCTTGGCCTGCCGGGAGCCCTCCACCTTGGTGGTGATGGCGTACGTGGCGAGGACGAAGACCAGCGCGGAGACCAGGCCCCACTGGACCTTGCTGTGCCAGCCGGCGGCGAGGCCGATGCCGGAGCCCACGGCGACGGAGCCGACGGCGACGGCGGCCGGCGTCCAGCGCGGGAGGCGGGCGTGGGAGAGCGAGCGGCGCGGGGTCACGGTCACGGGACGCTCCTGGATCGCGTGGCTCATGCGTTCGCCCCCGAGTACTCCTTGCGGCGCGCGATGATCATGCGAGCGGCGCCGTTGACCAGCAGGGTGATGACGAAGAGGACGAGACCGGAGGCGATCAGCGCGTCCCGGCCGAACTCGTTGGCCTCGTTGAACTTCGCGGCGATGTTCTGGGCGAAGGTGCCGCCGCCCGGGTCGAGCAGGTGGCCCGACAGGACGAAGCTGGGCGAGAGGACGACGGCCACGGCCATCGTCTCGCCGAGGGCGCGGCCGAGGCCCAGCATGGAGGCGGAGATGATGCCGGAGCGGCCGAAGGGCAGCACCGACATGCGGATGACCTCCCAGCGCGTGGCGCCGAGGGCGAGCGCGGCCTCCTCGTGCATCCGCGGGACCTGGAGGAAGACCTCACGGGTCACGTTGGTGATGATCGGGAGGATCATGATCGCCAGCAGGATGCCGACGGTGAACATGTTGCGGGCGACGCCGTCGCTGGACTTGTCGAAGATGTACGTCCAGCCCATGTACTGGTCGAGCCACTTGTTCAGGCCGTCGAGGTAGGGCACCAGGAAGATGGCGCCCCAGAGGCCGTAGATGATGCTGGGCACGGCGGCGAGCAGGTCGACCACGTACGCGAGCGGCTTGGCCAGCCTGCGCGGCGCGTAGTGCGAGATGAAGAGCGCGATGCCGATGGCGACCGGCACGGCGATCGCCATGGCGATGACCGAGGAGACGATCGTGCCGAAGGCGAGGACGGCGATGCCGAAGACCGGCGGGCTGCCGGCCGGGTTCCACTCGAAGGTGGTGAAGAAGTTCGTGCTGTCCTGCGAGATGGCGAGGACGGCGCGGTAGGTCAGGAAGACCGCGATCGCGGCCATGATCACGAGCAGGGTGATGCCGGATCCGCGGGACAGGCCGCTGAAGATGCGGTCACCGGGGCGGGTGGCGCTCTTGGCGCCCCGGCCCTTTCGTATGTCTGGTGTGGTCGTAGCCATCTGGTTTCTCCGGTCTGCGGAGCGGTACGGGCGCGATGCGTGGGTCGCGGGTGTACGGGCTCCTGGCGGCGGTGCACCGGATGCCGGGCGCGGCCCCCCTACGGGAGGCGAGGGGCCGCGTCCGGCCTGGGATCAGGACAGGGTGGGGACGATCTCGCGGACCTTGGTCGCGATCTCGGCCGGGAGCGGGGCGTAGCCGGCGTCGGAGAGGACCTTCTGGCCCTCCTCGCTGGCGGTGTAGTTGAGGAAGGCCTTCAGGGTCGAGAGGGTCTCGGCCTTGTTGCCCTTGTCGCAGGCGATCTCGTAGGTGACGAGGACGATCGGGTAGGCGCCCTCGGCCTTGGTGGCGTAGTCGAGGGACAGCGCCAGGTCGCTGCCGGTGCCCTTGATCTTGGCGGCGGCGATGGCCTTGGAGGCGTTCTCCGTGGTCGCGGCGACCGGGGCGGCGGCGCCGGTGTTGATGCTGACCGTGGAGATCTTGTTGGCGGTCGCGTAGGAGAGCTCGAAGTAGCCGATGGAGCCCTCGGCGTCCTTGACCGCGGTGGCGACGCCGGAGGAGCCGTTCGCGGCCTGGCCGCCCTGGGCGGGCCACGACTTCGACTTCGGGTCGTACTTCCAGTCGGCCGCGGCGGCGGTCGACAGGTACTTGCCCAGGTTCTGGGTGGTGCCCGACTCGTCCGAGCGGTGGAAGGCCTGGATGGTGGAGTCGGGGAGCTTGGCGCCCGGGTTCAGCTTGGCGATCGCCGGGTCGTTCCACTTGGTGATCTTGTTGTCGAAGATCTTGGCGATGGTGGAAGCGTCCAGGACCAGGTTGTCCACGCCGTCCAGCTTGTAGCCGATGGCGATGGGGCCGCCGACCATCGGCAGGTTGACGCCCTTGCCGCCCTTGCAGATCTTCTGCGACTCGGCGACCTCTTCTTCCTTGAGGGCGGAGTCGGAGCCGGCGAAGGAGACCTGACCCTGGTTGAACTTGGTGATGCCGCCGCCGGAACCGATCGGCTGGTAGTTGATCTCGACGCCCGAGCAGGCGGCCTGGAAGTTCTTGACCCAGAGGTCCATCGCGTTCTTCTGCGCGCTGGAGCCGGCGGCGAGCAGCTGGCCCTTGGCACCGTCGCACTTGATGTTCGACGCGGCGGCGGACGTCTTGCCGCCGTCCTTGGTGGGCTCGTTGTTGTTGTCCGAACCACACGCCGAGAGGACGAGCGCGCCGGAGACGACGAGGGCACCGATCGCGGAGGCGCGAAGCCCGTTCTTGCGCGAAAGCTTCACTTTCGGGTGTTCCTTCCAGAAGTCGCCTGCCGTGGACCGTGTGTCCTGACGTTGTACGGCGGCGCGTGTCGGGGTGGTGGGTGCATCGCTGGGCTCTGCACCGTGTACAGCCGAAATTAGGCAGAACAGGTGAAGCGGCCGACGGGGGAGAGTGAACGGAAGGTGAACCATGCCGGAAGGTGAGGTGCGGAGCCAGCCGCGTCGCGCGACGGCCTCGGGCGCCGTCCCCGGGACCCGTCCGGTGGCCTCCGGGGCAGGCGCTAGAGGGCCGTCGTGGCGAGGAGGGCGTCCAGGAGCTCGCGGTCCCGCGGCTGGGTGAGGCGGGTGCGGGCCTCGGCGGGCGGCAGCCAGAGCAGGGCGTCGATCTCCTGGTTCGGGGTGAAGCTGCCGCCCAGGGCGCGGGCCGCCCAGTAGTGGACCTCCTTGGGGCGGCCGTGCGCGAGGTACTGGACGGAAGGCAGCCGGATGCCCAGCTCGCAGGACTGGCCGGTTTCCTCCTTGACCTCGCGCAGCGCGCAGGACGCGAGGGTCTCGCCGCGCTTGAGCTTGCCCTTCGGATGCGACCAGTCGTCGTACTTCGGGCGGTGGACGAGGGCGATCTCGAGGGCGGCGGAGCCGTCCTCGCCCGCCGCGGCCCGGCGCCACAGCACGACGCCCGCCGCGAGGATCACGGCACCGCCACGGCCGCCCGGGACCAGGCCCGCTGGAAGGCGAAGCGGGCGGCCTCGACCTCATGGCGCTGGTCGGCGTGCAGGACGCCCAGGGCATAGGCGGTGGCCGGGGCGATCCGGGGGGTGCGGGCGGCGGCCGCCGCGGCCGCCGCGGCCTCGGCGGCGTCCCGGTGCCGGTCCAGGGCGCGGCCGGCCTCGTAGAGCACCGGGTCCGGTTCGGCGCCGCCGCGCAGCACCTCGCCGGCGTAGCGGTGCAGCCGGAGCAGGCCGCGGGTCTGGTGCCAGGGCGTGTCCTGGGCCTCACCCGCGGCGAGCGCGAGGGCCTCGGCGTTGTACGGGTGGGCGGCCCGGGACAGGGGCAGCGCGCCGACCGCGTCGAGCAGCCGGTGCTCGACGGCCAGCGCGGGCGCCTCGAGGACGTCGGCGGCCCGGGCGGAGCCGGCCGGGCCGAGCGGCACCTCGGAGGCGAGCAGGGCGACGGCGTCGGCGACGGCGTGGAACCGGGAGGAACCGAGGGCCTGGAGCGCGGCGGAGTGGGCGCGGGTCCTCGCGAGGGTCAGCTGGCGTTCGAGGAGGGCGCCGGCCCGGGCGGCGCCGACGGCCATGCCCCGGCTGCCCTCCGTGCCGCGGGCGGCGGGCACCGGGCCGCCGTGCGAGCCGTCGCTCGACAGCCGGGACAGCGCGTCCACCAGGCGGACGAGCCGGGAGGTGCAGGCGTGCTCCAGGGCGAGGGTGCCGGAGAGCCAGGCCAGCTCGGTGCGCAGCTGGTCGGCCCAGGCGCCGTCCAGGAGCGGGCGGAAGGTGTGGAGGGTGCCGCTGATCCGGCGGGCCGCCGCCCGCAGGGTGCGGGCGGCCTCCTCGGCGCCGCGGGTGTCGGCGCCGCTCTCGGTGTGCAGCCGCAGGCCGCGGAGGAAGTCCGCGGCCCGGGCGTGCAGGTACGGGGCGAGGACCTCGCCCGCCGAGACCTCGGACGGGACGGCGTCGGGAGCCGTGGCCGGCCCGGGGCCCGTCACCGTGTTCCGTGGGGCGCCCGGACCGGTGCCCGGCGGGATCTCCGAGGTGATGTCAGGGTTGTGCACGCCGGCGCCTCCGCGCGTCGATGAGCATCTCCTGGACGTGCCGCAGCGGCTGGCCCTCGGGGTCGGTCGCGTGCCGCGTCCAGTTCCCGTCCGGTCCGAGGTGCCAGGAGGAGGTGGTGTCGGACATCCCGGTCTCCATGAGCCGGGTCAGGGCGGCCCGGTGGGCGGGGTCGGCGACCCGGACGAGGGCCTCGATGCGGCGGTCCAGGTTGCGGTGCATCATGTCGGCGCTGCCGAGCCACACCTCGGGCTCGCCGCCGTTGCCGAAGGCGAAGACGCGGGAGTGCTCCAGGAAGCGGCCCAGGATCGAGCGGACCCGGATGTTCTCGGACAGGCCCTCGACGCCGGGCCGTACGGCGCAGATGCCGCGGACCCAGATGTCGACCGGCACACCGGCCTGCGAGGCCCGGTAGCAGGCGTCGATGACGGCCTCGTCGACCATCGAGTTGACCTTGATCTTCACGTACGCGGGCCGGCCGGCGCGGTGGTGGGCGATCTCCTTGTTGATCCGGGAGACCAGGCCGTCGCGCAGCGACTTGGGGGCGGTGAGCAGCCGCCGGTAGGTCTCGCGCCGGGAGTAGCCGGAGAGCCGGTTGAAGAGGTCGGAGAGGTCCGCGCCGACCTGCGGGTCGGCGGTGAGCAGGCCGAGGTCCTCGTAGAGGCGGGCGGTCTTGGGGTGGTAGTTGCCGGTGCCGACGTGGCTGTAGCGGCGCAGGACCTCGCCCTCCTGGCGTACCACCAGGGAGAGCTTGCAGTGGGTCTTGAGGCCGACGAGGCCGTAGACGACGTGGCAGCCGGACTCCTCCAGCTTGCGGGCCCACTTGATGTTGGCCTGCTCGTCGAAGCGGGCCTTGATCTCGACGAGGACGAGGACCTGCTTGCCGGACTCGGCGGCGTCGATCAGGGCGTCGACTATCGGCGAGTCGCCGGAGGTGCGGTACAGGGTCTGCTTGATCGCGAGGACGTCGGGGTCGGCCGCCGCCTGCTCCAGGAAGGCCTGCACGGAGGTGGAGAAGGAGTCGTACGGGTGGTGGAGCAGCACGTCGCGCTCGCGCACCGCGGCGAAGATGTCGGGCGCGGAGGCGGACTCGACCTCGGCGAGGTCGCGGTGGGTGCCGGCGACGAACTTGGGGTACTTCAGCTCGGGCCGGTCCAGGCCCGCGATGCCGAAGAGGCCGGTGAGGTCGAGCGGGCCGGGCAGCGGGTAGACCTCGGAGTCGGAGATCTTCAGCTCGCGGACCAGCAGGTCGAGCACGTACGGGTCGATGGACTCCTCGACCTCCAGGCGCACCGGCGGGCCGAAGCGGCGCCGCATGAGCTCCTTCTCCAGGGCCTGGAGCAGGTTCTCGGCGTCGTCCTCCTCGACCTCCAGGTCCTCGTTCCTGGTCACCCGGAACATGTGGTGGGCGAGCACCTCCATGCCGGGGAAGAGCTCCTCCAGGTGCGCGGCGATGACGTCCTCGAGCGGGACGTAGCGCTCGGGGGAGGCCTCCAGGAAGCGGGAGAGCAGCGGCGGCACCTTGACGCGGGCGAAGTGGCGGTGCCCGCTGACCGGGTTGCGGACGACGACCGCGAGGTTGAGGGAGAGCCCGGAGATGTACGGGAAGGGGTGCGCCGGGTCCACGGCCAGCGGGGTGAGGACCGGGAAGATCTGCTGCCGGAACAGGGTGAAGAGGCGCGCCTGTTCCTTCTCGGTGAGCTCGGGCCAGCGGATCAGGTGGATGCCCTCGTCGGCGAGGGCCGGGGCGACGTCCTGCTGGAAGCAGGCGGCGTGCCGGGCCATGAGCTCGCGCGAGCGGGTCCAGATGAGGTCGAGGACCTCGCGGGGCTGCAGGCCGGAGGCGGAGCGGGTGGCGACGCCGGTGGCGATGCGGCGCTTGAGGCCGGCGACCCGGACCATGAAGAACTCGTCGAGGTTCGACGCGAAGATCGCGAGGAAGTTCGCCCGTTCGAGGAGGGGGGTGTTCGGGTCCTCGGCGAGTTCGAGGACGCGCTCGTTGAACGCGAGCCAGCTGCGCTCCCGGTCGAGGAAGCGGCCCTGGGGCAGCTCGCCCGCGGAGCCGTCGTCCTCGTACACGTCGAGGTCGGCGTCCAGGTCGGGCGCGAGGTCGCTCACGGCGGCGCCGTTCACGGCGTGCGGGCGGTGCGCCGCTATGGACCCGAGGGACGGCTGGGCGTGCGTTTCGGCTGCCTCGGCCGTGCTGGACATGGACGGGCGGGCGGAGGTCTTGGACGCCTTCGCGGCCGTCTTCGCGTTCGTCTTGGCGTCCGTCTTGGCGGACGCGTTCGTGGACGACTGGACCGGGACCTCGGCGGGCTGCTGGCTCATGGCCCCATTCTTCCGCGCGAAGGGCTGGTCGGGCGCGTCGGAGCGGGCCGTGGTGGAAGGGAGTCTTCCTTTGGGAAGTCTGCCCTTCGGATGTGCGGGCACGGAGCGCTTCATTGCGTGAGCGTCGCAAGCGCGTCTGAATGATTGGTAACGGGGACGTGACGTGAGGGAATCGGGGGCGGGGCCGCATCGGGCCCCGCCCGCGGTCTTCCGGGCCGGTTACGGCAGCCGGGCGCGCAGGACGCGGAAGGCGGCGAGGAGCGCGAGGGCGGCCAGGGCGAGGAGGATGCCGGTCTCGATGAGCTGCGTGGGCCAGTAGTGGGCGTACGGGTGGTAGTCGAGGTACTGGCCTGTCACGCCGTGCTCGGTGTGACAGGTGTCCAACGCCCTGTTCCACGCGTTGTTCCACGCCTCGTCGGACGGCAGCTTCGCGTCGTCGGGAACCGCGGCCGCCGCCCGGTCCCAGCAGACCGCCTCGTCCATCCGCCCGCCGGACCGGGTGGTCAGGCCCGTCTCCGTCATGAGGGCCTTCTCCGGCATCGTCAGGGTGGGGCCGACCGGCCCGGTGACCGTGACGACCGGAAGGAAGGACCAGCGCACGGCGCCGAGGACCATCATCGTCACGCCCACGACCAGGCCGGTGGCCGCCATGGCGAGCAGGGTCCGCCGCACGAGCAGGCCGACGAGGGTGCCGACGCCGACGGCGGCGACGACGTACGCGAGGAGCACGACGCCGCCGGCCTCGTACGGTCCGCGGTCGCCCCAGGCGAGCTGGTACGTGCCGGAGACCCGGTCCCAGCCGATCCGGAAGACGCCCATGAGGGCGAGGGTGACCACGACGGCGGCGGCGCCCGCGGTGAGGACCTTGGCGCGCAGCCAGGCCGCCGGGGCGACGGACTGGGTGAGGCCCAGCCGGTAGGTGCCGGTCTCGAACTCGCGGGCGACGAGCGGTCCCGCGACGACCGCGCCGGCGGCGAGCGGCAGCAGGAGCAGGTACACCGACGCGTACTCCATGGCCAGGCGCAGCACCTCGTAGGCGAGGTTGTCGTCGCCGCGGACCCAGTAGCCGTCCTCCACCCAGCGGTCGGGCGTCTGGGCGTCCCAGACGCGCAGCGCGAGGGTGCCGGCGAGGGCGAGGACCACGAGGGCCGCGGCCGTCCACAGGGTCCGGCGGAACTGGCGGACCGTCACCCAGGCGAGGCCCTTCGGGGCGAGGGTGCTCATGACCGGGCTCCTTCGGGAGTGCGGAGGTGGGCGAGGAGGAGGTCCTCCAGGGTGGGGTCGGTGACCTCCCACGGGCCCTCGACGGGGCCCTCGCGGCGGATCAGCGCGGTGAGCTGACGGCCCGTGGTGCGGGATTCGACGACGGTGTGCGGGGCGAGGTCGGCGTCGCCGGCGGGCCCGGTGAGCAGGACGTGCCCGGACAGGAGGTCGTCGACGTCGCCGTCGAGGCGGATCCGCCCGTTCTGGAGCAGCAGCAGGTGGTCGCAGGCCCCCTCCAGCTCGGCGAGGATGTGCGAGGACATCACGACGGTGGTGCCGTGCTCGGCGGCGTCGGCCATCAGCAGGCCCATCAGCTGGTGGCGGGCGAGCGGGTCGAGGTCGGCCATCGGCTCGTCGAGCAGCAGCAGTTCGGGCCGCTTGCCCAGGGCGAGGGCCAGGGCGATGCGGGTGCGCTGACCGCCGGAGAGCTCGCGGACGAGGGCGCGGGGGTCGAGTTCGTCGGCGATCACCCGCCGGGCGGCGGCCTCGTCCCAGCGGCCCGGGTTCAGTTCGCGGCCCATGCGCAGGGTGTCGGCGACGGTCAGCCGCGGGTACAGCGGCTTGTCCTGCGCCACGTACGCGAGGCGTTCCCGCGGCGGTGCACCGACCGTGCCCTCGGTGGGGCGGAGCAGGCCGGCCGCGAGGGCGAGCAGGGTGGACTTGCCCGCGCCGTTGGGGCCGACGAGGGCGCACACCCGGCCGGCCGGCAGGGCGAACGAGCAGTCGCGCAGCGCCCAGGGCCGGGACCGTCCTCCGTAGCGTGCGCCGAGGCCTTCCGCGCGCAGCGCGGTCTCCGGTGTCATGCGTCCCCCTTGTGGTGCTCGTTCTCGAAGAACTCGTTCAGTACGGAAGTGAAGAGGGCCGCCACGTCGTCCCGCTCCAGGCCCTCCGCGCGGGCCCGGCGGGCCCAGTCGGAGAGTTCGCCGCGCAACGGCGAGCCGGCGGGGCCGGTGCCGAGGGTGGCGCGGACGAAGGTGCCGAGGCCGCGGCGCGCCTCGACGAGGCCTTCGCGTTCCAGCTCGCGGTAGGCCTTGAGGACCGTGTTCGGGTTGATGGCGGTGGCCTCGACGACCTCGCGGGCCGTCGGCAGCCGGTCACCGGGCTCCAGGAGGCCCATCCGCAGGGCCTGTTTGGTCTGCTGGACGATCTGGAGGTAGGTGGCGACCCCGCTGCGCCGGTCGATGCGGTAGGCGAGCACGTGCGTACACCACCCTTTCACTAATCAAGTAGTGAAAGGGTGGTGCAAAGAAGGGGGCGGTGTCAACCGCCCCCTTCTGGCGAGGTGTTGAGCCGGTCCCGGACCAAGCGCTCAGGCCTCCGCGCTCAGGCCTTTGTGCTCAGGCTCCACGCTCAGGACTCCGTGCGGTACATCAGGTCCACCTCGTGGGTCCGGAAGCCGAGTCCCTCGTACACCCGCACCGCCGCCGTGTTGTCCGCGTCCACGTACAGCATCGCCGTCGGCAGCGTCTGCGCCGCCAGGTGCCGCAGGCCGACCGCCGTCAGCGCCTTGCCGAGGCCGCCGCCCTGGGCGTCCGGGCTCACGCCCACCACGTACACCTCGCCCAGCTGCTCCTCGGCGTGCACCTTCGTCCAGTGGAAGCCGATCAGCTTCCCCTCCCGCTCCGCGAGGAAGAAGCCCTTCGGGTCGAACCACGGCTCCGCCATCCGGTCGTCCAGGTCCCGCTGGGTCAGCGAGCCCTGCTCCGGGTGGTGGGCGAAGGCCGCCGCGTTCACCGCGAGCCAGGCCGCGTCGTCCACGCCGGGCACGAAGGTGCGCACGGTGACGCCCTCCGGGAACACCGGCTCCGGGATGTCGAGCGGCACCAACGGCCGGCGCAGCTGTCGCAGTTCCCGGAACAGGGTGAGCCCGAGCACCTGCGCCAGGTGCCGGGCGGCCGACTTGCCGCCGTGCGCCCAGACCCGAAGCCGCTTGCCGGACGCGTCGAGCAGCGCGGTGCCGAGCGCGCGGCCGTGCCCGCGGCCCCGGTGCGAGGGGTGGACGACCAGCTCGGCGGCCGGGGCCTCGACCGGGTCGGTCTCCTCCAGCTGGGCGTAGCCGTACAGGTGCGAGCCGACCGTGAGCAGGAAGTGCCGCACGCCCTCCCGCCTGCCGTGGCGCAGATAGAGCCGGCCCTGCTCGGACACGGCGTGCACCCCGTCGGCGCGGTCGGCGGCCTCCAGGAGGTCGAGCACGGCCTCGACCTGCTCGGGGCCCAGCTCTTCGTAACTGTTGATCTGCCGTCCGGGTTCAAGGGCCGGCGCCGAGTCAGAAGTCATGCCTACGAGCCTACGGCGGTGTCGCTCCGGCCCGTGGGAGATCACCCGGAGACTGTCAGGTGGGCGTCCCGCACCCCGCTCCCCGCCCGCAGAGTGAGCAAAGTCAACCAGCTCGTAACCCGTGACCCCCTGTTGCGCTACGCGCGTTGACCCTAGGCTGCGCGGGCAAGACCGGAGTCGTTCAGGGAACTGGGGAGAAATGGCAGCGACACGGAAGAACAAGAAGGCGGTGCGGCGGATCCTCGCCGCGGGGGCGGGACTCGCCACCGTCGGTGCGCTGGTGGCGGCGCTGCCGGCCGGCGCCTCGCAGGACCGGGCCGAGGACGCCGGATACGGCAACGGCAAGGGCTGGGGGCGGATGGTCGACGTCCAGCTGCTCTCCTTCAACGACCTCCACGGCAACCTGGAGCCGCCGTCCGGCTCCTCCGGCCGCCTCACGCACCGGAACGAGGACGGCACCACCCGGACCATCGAGGGCGTCGGCGGCGTCGAGTACCTCGCCACGCACCTGCGCCAGGCGCGCGAGGGGCACCGGTACTCCATCACGGCGGCCGCGGGCGACATGGTCGGTGCCTCGCCACTGGTCTCCGGTCTGTTCCACGACGAGCCGACCATCGAGGCGCTCAACAAGCTGAAGCTCGACGTCACCTCCGTGGGCAACCACGAGTTCGACGAGGGCGCGCGCGAGCTCGCCCGCATCCAGAACGGCGGCTGCCACCCGGTCGAGGGCTGCTACGAGGAGGGCCGGTCCTTCTCCGGCGCCGACTTCCCGTACCTCGCGGCGAACGTGACGGACGAGAAGACGGGCCGCCCGATGCTCGACCCGTACTTCGTCTGGGAGCGCGACGGCGTCAAGATCGGCTTCATCGGCGTGACCCTGGAGGGCACGGCGGACATCGTCAACGCCGACGGCATCAAGGGCCTGAAGTTCGGCGACGAGGTCGAGACGATCAACAAGTACGCCAAGGTGCTGGAGAGCAAGGGCGTGAAGTCGATCGTGGCCCTGCTGCACGAGGGCGGCATGCCGGCCTCCGGCGCGTACAACTACGACTGCGACACCCCGGGCGCCGGCGCCGGCATATCCGGCCCGATCGTGGAGATCGCCAAGAACGTCACGCCGCAGGTCGACGCCCTGGTCACCGGCCACACCCACCAGGCGTACGCGTGCAGCATCCCGGACCCGTCCGGCAAGCCGCGCACCGTCACCTCGGCGGCCTCCTTCGGCCGGCTGTACACCGACACGACGCTGACCTACGACCGTCGTACGAAGGACATCGTCCGCACCGCCGTCGCCTCCGCGAACCACGTCGTCACCCGTGACGTGACCCCGGCGAAGGACATGACCGACCTGATCCGCCACTACAAGACGATGTCCGCGCCGGTCGCGAACCGCCCGGTGGGTCACATCTCGGCCGACATCGAGAACCCGCTCCCGGACCCCAAGAAGCCGTTCGTCGACGTCGAGAGGCCGGCCGGCTACCTGATCGCCGACGCGCAGCTGGAGGCCATGGCCCCGGCGGACAAGGGCGGCGCGCAGCTCGCGCTGATGAACCCGGGCGGCGTCCGCATGCCGCTGACCTACGCGCAGTCCGGTGGTGAGGGTGACGGCGTGGTGACCTACGCCGAGGCGTACGCCGTCCAGCCGTTCACCAACATGATGACGACGGTCGACCTGACCGGCGCCCAGCTGATCACCGCGCTGCAGCAGCAGGTCAGTGGCGCGAACCTGGCCGCTCCGAAGTACCTGCAGGTGTCGAAGGGCTTCACGTACACCCTGGACACGACCAAGACCGGCGCGGACCGGATCGTGGTCGACTCGGTGAGGCTGAACGGCGAGGCGATCGACCCGGCGAAGACCTACCGGGTCGCGATGAACGAGTTCCTGGCGGCCGGCAGCGACGGCTTCCCCGTACTGAAGGAGCACAAGAACAAGCTGGTCGGCGTCTCCGACCTGGAGGCGCTCATCGCCTACATGAGCGCCCACTCCTCGGCGAGCGCCCCGCTGGCACCGCCGGCGCTGGGCCGGGTCACGATCGTGAAGTAGTCCTCGGAGCCACGTACGGAAGGGTGGTGTCCGCTTCGGCGGGCGCCACCCTTTTGTCGTTTTGAACGGGTTCGAAGTGCTGGTAGCCTCGTCCGACTTTGGACTTCTGGGGAGGGGTTCACCAATGAACACAGGGTGGGGGAAGCGGCGCAGAAGCGTGCTCTCGCTCGCCGCGGCGACCGCGGCACTCATCTCGCTGACGCCGGTGGGCGCGGGGCTCGCGTACGCCGCCGAGGGCGACGTGCCGGCGGAGGTGGTGATCCCGGCCGAGGCGACGACGGCCGATCCGTACGCGCAGATGGTGCGGCCCGGAACGACGGGCTTCCTGCAGGGCGACTCGGCCGGCGCCTTCCGCTGGTTCTCGTACGCCACCGGGGCCTTCACGCCGTTCCAGGACGACGGCGCCCGGATCTACGGCACCGACACGGACACCGTCGCCCGCTCGTACGAAGCACAGGGCAAGGTCGTCTTCCAGGACGTGGCCGGCGGTCCCGAGACGACGGTCACTCTCGGAGCGGGGCGAAGCGTACTCGGCGTGGCCGGCCGCACGGTCGTCACCGCAGGGACGACGGCCGACGCCGGGCTGCACGCGCTCTCCGTCGAGAACGGCATGCAGCGGGACCGCGCGATCACCGGTCTGCCGGCCGGCGCCGGGGAGTTCGTGATGCAGGGGCACACCGCGCACGGCTTCATGCTGTCGTACCAGGTGAACGAGGTGTCCGACGTCGTCTGGGTCGACCTGTCCGGCGATGCCCCGACGCTGCGGCCCATCGCCGACGACGTGTGGTCCGTCACCGTCTACGGCGACCTCCTGCTCCAGGTCACGGGCGCCGGGAAGCTGCAGGTGTGGGACCTCAACGGTGACTGGTCCGGACCGGCCCGCGAAACCGACTGGAACCGCGAGGACTACCCGATCGCCGTCAGTGGCGACCAGGTCCTGAGCAAGGCGGCGGGGACGCAGACGATCGTGTCCCGCCCGTTCGTCGGCGGCGAGCGGAAGACGGTGCTCGACAACGTCCTCGGCACGCCCGGGGACAGCGCCGGCCCGCTCCTCGCCGTCACCGCAGGCGAGGGCGCCGCGCGCCCGGTCCACCGGGTGGAGGTGGGCACCGACGGTGAGTTCGCCGCGACGAAGGTCGCCGACATCCCGGGCGTCCCGACCCGCACGGGCCGCGTCTCCGTCGCGCAGGGCGTCCTGCACACGGTCGACCAGGTCCCCTCGGGCGAGTACCGCCTGCGCTCCATCGAGACGAAGGCGGCCGGACCGCTCGTCGCCGGCGACCGGGTCGACCGCGGCACGACCGCAGGGCTCCTCGCGAGTTCCGAGATGGTCGCCACGGGTGACGGCCGGGTCGTCCGCATGGCCGGGCGCGCCCTGAACGTCCTCGCGGAGGGCTCGCAGCTGCCCGGCACCGTCACGTCGGCGACTTTCGTGGAGGGCGACGTGGAGGCCTCCGGCCGCTACGTCTCGTACCTCGCGCAGTCCGGTGAGCGGCGGGTCTACGACCTGGACGCCCAGAAGGTGATCTTCAGCAAGGTCCTCGGACGCGTGAACGCGATCGACGGCCCCACTCTGTGGAAAACGACCGGCGCCGCCGGCAATCTCATCGGGATCGACGTCCGGACCGGCGCCTACGTCCGCAACGTGACCGTCGCCGACTGTGTCCTGCAGGACGTCCAGTCCGTCGGCGCCGACCTCTACTGGAAGTGCGACACCAAGTCCGGCGTCCTCAACACCGCGACGAACGTGAACACGCCCCTGCCCGAGCACCGTGTCGCGCGACTCGGCGACGGCTACGTCACGCACGAAAAGGACGGGGTGCTGTCGCTGACGCCGCTGCGCGGCGAGGGCCCGACCCGTGAGCTCGGCCGTCCGGCCGACGTGCTGCCGGAGCGCGGCTGGAGCGTCGACCGCTTCGGTGGCAACACCGTCTTCGTCGACGAGCAGCAGCAGCTGCACGTCGTTCCGAGCGGCGTCCCGGCCTCCGCCGTGTCCGTCCTGGACTCTGCCATCTCCTCCGACAAGCTCGACGTCGAAGGCGGCCCCGCCTGGACGGGGCAGTGGTGGCTGTCCAAGCCGGCCGCGTCCTGGACGCTGACCGTCAAGAACGCGGCGGGCCAGGTCGTCCGCACGTACGGCGGTCTGCAGACCCGCGGTCTGATCAAGGCGGCGTGGGACGGCAACACCGCGTCCGGCGCCGTGGTCGCCGACGGCCGTTACACCTGGGAGCTCAGCGCCCCGCCCGCCGACGGTGTCGGTGCGCCGCTGAGCACCAGCGGCACGGTGTTCGTGACGCGCGGTGGCATCTCCACCTTCAAGCCGGTGACTCCGGCTCGCATCCTCAACACCCTGGCCGGTGTGGGCGCGCCCCTGCGCAAGGTCGGCTCGGGTGGCACGGTGGACCTCCAGGTCACCGGCCGTGGCGGCGTGGCCGCGACGGGTGTCTCGGCGGTCGTCCTCACCGTGACGGTGACGAACCCGACCAGCGGCACGTTCCTCTCGGTCTACCCGTACGGCACGCCCCGCCCGTCCGCCTCGAACCTGAACGTGCCCGCCGGCCGCAGCGTCCCGAACCAGGTGACGGTCCCGGTCGGCAAGGACGGCAAGATCTCGATCTGGAACGCGTGGGGCACGGTCGACCTGCTCGCCGACGTCACCGGTTACTACACGCTCGACGGCTCGGGTGACCGCTTCAAGGCGGTGACCCCGGCCCGCATCCTCAACACGCTGGCCGGCGTCGGCGCGCCGAAGGCCAAGGTGGGCGCGGCCAAGACGGTGAACCTGCAGATCGCGGGCCGCGGTGGGGTGCCGGCCACGGGCGTGACGGCGGTCGTCATGAACGTGACCGCGACGAACGTGACGGCGACCAGCTTCGTCTCGGTCTACCCGTACGGGATGCCCCGCCCGGCGACCTCGAACATGAACATGGTCCAGGGCCAGGTGGTCGCCAATCTGGTGACCGTGCCGGTGAAGAGCGGCAAGGTCACGCTGTACAACCACCGCGGCGCGGTCGACCTGCTCGGCGACGTCGCCGGCTACTTCACCAACACGGCCGGCCAGGGCGAGCGTTTCGTACCGCTGAACCCGGCCCGGCTCCTGGACACCCGTGAGTACGGGGCGGACGGCAAGCTCGGTCCGGACAGCGCCGCCTGGCTGGGTGTCTCCGGCTACGGCGGCATCCCGGAGACCGGTGCGAGCTCCCTGGTCCTGAACGTGGCGGGTACCAACGCGACATCGTCGACCTACGTCGCGATCCACCCATCGCTGACCGCTCGCCCGACGATCTCGAACCTGAACCTGGTGCCGAAGCTGACCGTGGCGAACCAGGTCGTGGTCCCGGTTTCGAGTGAGGGCACCATCGACCTCTACAACCGGTCGGGTTACGTGGACCTGATCGTGGACGCGGCCGGTTACTACACGAAGTGAGCCGGGCGCTCGGTCAGGGAGTAGGGCTGAGGAGGGGTGGCGCACCGCGAGTCGGTGCGCTGCCCCTCCCGCGCTTCTTGAATCGGTTCGAAAACTCTGGCCCGGGACTTCCGGGCTCTGTTACCGTCGGGACCCTCGGGACGGGTGGGGAGCCCCGTCCCGGTTCCTGGGGAGGGACCTCTACTTGCACAGCATTGTGAAGAGCCGCCGCGGCCTCGCCACGGCGGCCGCCGTCGCGACCACGGCGGCACTCCTGAGCATGATCCCGCTGGGGGCGGGGACGGCGGTGGCGGCGGAGGCCGCGGAGCCGCCGGCGGAGCTGGTGATCCCGGCCGAGTACACGGCGGACCCGGCCGCGGGCAACCTGCCGGTCGCTGGGGTGGCCGGCTTCCTCCAGGGGGCCTACGAGGGCGGCTACGCCTGGGTCTCGTACGCCGACGGCTCGCGTACCGAGCTGCCGTGGACGTACTACACGCCCTTCGCCACCGGCTCGGACACGATCGCCGAGGTCATGGGCCAACGGGTCGACCTGCGCGATCCGCACACCGGTTCCGCCCGGCGGATCACCATCCCGTCCGGGCAGCAGTTCAAGGCCATGCTGGGGGAGTCGGTCGTCACCGTGGAAACGGGGAACGTCCGGCGGTGGCACCTGCTGACCCTCGATCAGGGCACGGTCACCGACCGGACGCTGACCCTGCCGGACGGCGCCACCGACATCGGCTTCGGGAACCTGAAGACCCCGTACGTCCTCCTCCTCGGCTACACGCTCGACGGCGTCCGCCACTTCGTCCGGGCCGACAGCTCCTTCGTTCCCCGGCCGGTGGACTTCGGCGGGCCGACCACGAGCAACGGCAGCCGCATCGGGGGCAAGCACCTCTTCCGCTTCGCGGTCGAGGGCCGCGTGCAGCTCTGGGACCTCACGGGCGACTTCTCCGCACCGGCCCACGAGATGGCCTGGGCCGGCGGTGTTCCGGTCGCCCTGGTCAAGGACCACGTCGTGACCCGTGTGCCCGCCGCGGACGGCGGCGAACGACTGGTCGCCCGTCCCCTCTCCGGCGGTGCGGACCTTCCGCTGCTCGACAAGCTCGTCGGTGACGCCACGGCCACCCCGGACGGGCGCGTGATCGCAGCCCGCGCCGGGAGCGACACCGAGCGCACGGTCCACTCCGTGCAGGCCGGCCCGGAGGGCGCGGCCCCGGTCGTCACCCAGGTCGCCGAGATCCCGAGGATCCGCACCAACGTCGTGACGACGAACACGGCCCAGGGCGTGCTCCAGGTCTACGGGGTCGAGGGCCGCAGAAGCCCCCTGCTGCGCTCGGCCGAGCTGTCGACGTCCGGCGGCCTCACGGCCGGACCGTGGAAGCGCCTCGGCGACAAGGGCACCTGCTGGCCCGGCCCGTGCGCGTCCATGGTGCCCACGGGCGACGGGCGTTACGTGTCGGACGACGGCCCGAACGGTTCCGTGCGCGTGCTCGAGCCCGGGCAGAGCCTGCCGGGCACGCCCGTCCTGGGCCTGTCCGCCCGCCAGGGTGCGTTGCAGGCCTCGGGCCGGTACGCCGTCTACCCCACCGTGGCCGGTGAGACGGAGGTCCTCGATCTGGACGCGAAGCAGGTCGTCCTGAAGCGTCCGCGCGCGGAGGGACAGCTCGTCTCGATCGTGGGCGACACCCTCTGGGAGGAGAGCGCGGCGAACGGCGGCGTCGTCGCCGTCGACGTGCGCTCCGGCGCCGTCAGGCGGTCGGTGCAGGTCGCCGACTGCGACCTTCGGCAACTCCAGGTGTGGGGTTCCCTCCTCTACTGGCAGTGCGACACGAAGGCGGGCGTCCGCAACCTGACGACCGGGGCGGACGTCGCTGTTCCCGCCCACCAGTCGGCCTTCCTCGCCGACGGCTACCTCGCCCACCAGCGGGACGGCGTCCTGTCCGTCACGCCGCTGCGGGGTGACGGGGCGACGCGGGAGATCGGCAGGCCGACCCGGAACGGGACCGACTGGAGTGCCGACCGCTTCGGCGGCCACGTCTCGTACCTGGATGACCAGGAGCGGGTGCACGTCGTCCCGACCGGCGTCCCCGCCTCCGACGTCTCCGTCCTCGACTCCGACGCCGCGCAGGTCCTCGACCTGGCGGTCGCCGACGCCTCCTGGACCGGCAGGTGGTGGCTGTCCAAGCCCGCCGCGTCCTGGACGCTGACCGTCAAGGACCGGGCCGGGGCCGTGGTGCGCACGTTGCGCGGCGGTGAGGCGCGTGGCCTGGTCAAGGCCGCGTGGGACGGCAGGAACGAGGCCGGTGCGGTGCTCGCCGACGGCGGCTACCGCTGGGAGCTCACCGCCGTGCCCGCCGACGGCGCGGGGCCGGAACTGAGGCAGGGGGGCGAGGTGTTCCTCACCCACGCCGGCCTCGGCACGTACGAGCCCGTCACTCCGACCCGGGTCCTGGACACCCGCAGCGGGCTCGGTGCGGCCAAGGCCAAGGTCGGCCCCGGCGGTACCGTGACGCTTCAGGTCGCGGGGCGCGGGGGCGTTGCCGCGGCGGGCGTCTCGGCGGTGGTCCTGAACGTCACCGCGGTGAACCCGACGCAGTCGACCTTCGTGTCGGTGTACCCGTACGGGACGCAGCGCTCGACCGCGTCCAACCTGAACGCGGCCGCCGGCCGCACCGTGCCGAACCTGGTGACCGTACCGGTCAGGGACGGCAAGGTGACGCTGTACAACCGCGCGGGCACGGTCGACCTGGTCGCGGACGTGGCCGGGTACTACACGCTGAGCGGTCGGGGCGACCGGTTCGAGCCGGTGGCCCCGGCCCGGGTCCTGGACACCCGCGCGGGCATCGGCGCGCCGAAGGCCAAGGTGGGCGCGGCGCGGACGGTGAGCGTCCAGGTGGCTGGCCGCGGAGGCGTACCGGCGACCGACGTCTCGGCGGTGGTCCTGAACGTGACGGCGACCAACCCGACGGCGTCGAGCTTCGTGTCGGTGTACCCGTACGGGACGCAGCGCACGGCCGCGTCCAACCTGAACGTGGTGGCGGGCCAGACGGTCGCGAACCTGGTGGTGGTTCCGGTCCGGGACGGCAAGGTGACGCTGTACAACCACGCGGGAAGCATCGATCTGCTGGCCGACGTGGCGGGCTACTTCACCACGAGCGGGCAGGGTGACCCGTTCCAGCCGCTGCCGCCGCAGCGGGTGATGGACACCCGGGACAACTGGATGGCGCGGAAGCTCGGCCCCGGCGAGTCCGCGGTCCTGGAGATCGCCGGCATCGGCGGGGTCCCGGCCTCCGGCGCGTCGGCCGTGGTGCTGAACGTGACGGCCACCAACGCGACGGCGCCGTCGACGTACATCGCGGTGCACCCGACCCTGACCAACCGGCCGTCGAACTCGAACCTGAACCTGGGGGCGGGGCAGACGGTGGCGAACCAGGTGGTCGTCCCGGTGGTGAACGGCCGGATCACCTTCTACAACCACGCCGGTTCCACCGACGTGATCGTGGACGTCTTCGGCTACTACACCAACTGAGCCGTCAGGCCGAGACGTCCGGTCCGCCAAGGGCCGGGCCGGCCACGGAGGAGGGGGCACGCCGTCTCGTGACGGTGGGCCCCCTCGGCGTTTCCGCTCAGGGGCAGTCGGACGGGAAGTCCCCGACCGCCGGCGCGGTGACGCGGCCGGGCGGTGGATACCCGGCGGTAGCCGATCGGTGCACGGCTATGGCAGGGGCACGTCAAGCGGTGTCATAGTGCGGGCCATGGACCGACGACGCTTTCTCGCGGGCGCCGCCGCAGCCGGTGCCGCCCTGCTCGTGGGCACCCCCTCCGCCCGGGCGGCCACCGCCCTCGGCACACGGGACTGGATGGCTGCCCACGGCGACCCCACCCCGCTCCAGAAGCTCACGATCCCCGGGACCCACGACTCCGGAGCCCGCTACGGCGGGCTGTGGACCGAGTGCCAGAACACCACCATCGCGCAGCAACTCGACAGCGGTATCCGGTTCCTGGACGTCCGGTGCCGGGTCACCGCCGGATCCTTCGCGATCCACCACGGCGCCTTCTACCAGAACCTGATGTTCGGCGACGTCCTCGTCGCCTGCTGGAACTTCCTCGCCGCCCACCCCACCGAGACCGTCCTCATGCGGGTCAAGCAGGAGTACTCGACCGACTCCGACGCCACCTTCCGCGCGATCTTCGACGACTACCTCGACAACCGCGGCTGGCGGCCCCTCTTCCGCATCGGCGACGGCGTGCCCACGCTCGGCGAGGCCCGCGGCAAGGTGGTGCTCCTCGCCGACAACGGCGGGCTGCCCGGTCTGCGCTGGGCCGACAGCGCCCACTTCGACGTGCAGGACGACTACCAGGCCGAGCCCTTCGCCAAGTGGCCGAAGATCCGCGACCAGTTCCGCGAGGCCGCCGCCCGGCCCGGCCCGTTCTACGTCAACTTCGTCTCCACCGCGGCCGGGCTGCCGCCCCGCTGGAACGCCGACCGGCTCAACCCGCAGGTGCACTCGCTGATCGACGGCGAGGGAGCCGGCTGGAAGGGCCTCGGCATCGTCCCCATGGACTACCCCAACACCCGCCCAGGACTCGTCGAGTCCCTCATCCGCCACAACTAGCCGGCACTCGATCGCGCATCGGAGCCGGCGCCGGGACCCGCCTCGGAGCCCGCGCCGGGACCGGCACCCGGGCCGTCACCCCGAAGCCGCCTCCGAGCCCGCGCCCGACACCTCCGGCGGCGGTGTCGGCGCGCCCGGCAGCCGTACCGTCGCCACCGTGCCGCCACCGCCGTCCGACGGTGCGGCGAGCGCCACCGAGCCGCCCGCCTGCCCGATCGTCCGGGCCACGATCGACAGACCGAGGCCCGAACCCGGCAGGCTCCGCGCCGACGGCGAACGCCAGAACCGGTCGAAGACGTGCGGCAGCTCGTCCGCCGGAATGCCCGGACCGTGGTCCCGCACGGTCAGCTCACCGCGCATCAGCCGCACCTCGACCGTCCCGCGCGGCGGCGAGAACTTCACCGCGTTGTCCAGGACGTTCACCAGCGCCCGCTCCAGGGCCGCCGGCTCCGCCCGTACGTACCAGGGCGCGAGGTCCGTCTCGAAGCGCAGCTCGGGACCGCGCAGCCGCGCCCGGTCGAGGGCCGAGCGCAGGACGGTGTGCAGCGGTACGACCTCCAGCGGGCCCGGCGCCGTCGCCTCCGGCCGGGACAGCTCCTGGAGGTCGCCGATCAGCGCCCCCAGCTCCGTCATCTGCGCCTTCACCGAGGCCATCAGGGCCCGCCGGTCCTCCGGCGGCAGCGCGCGTCCGGTCTCCTCGCTGCGCGCGAGCAGCTCGACGTTCGTACGGAGGGAGGTCAGCGGCGTCCGCAGCTCGTGACCCGCGTCCGCGATCAGCTGCGCCTGCCGGTCCCGGGAGGTCGCGAGCGCCGCCGTCATCGCGTTGAACGAACGCGAGAGCCGGGCGATCTCGTCCTCGCCCTCCACCGGGATCCGCACCGTCAGATCCTCGGTCGCCGCCACGTGCTCGACCGCGCCCGTCAGCCGGTCCACCGGCGCCAGGCCGGTCCGCGCCACCCACAGCCCGGCCGCGCCCGCGCCCACCACGCCGATGCCCGACACCAGCAGCAGCACCCAGCCGAGCGTCGACATCGAGTTGTCGACCTCGGAGAGCGGCCGGGCCAGCGAGACGGCCATGCCGGGACGGTTCGGGTCGGCGTACGTGTACACCCGCATCTCCCGGCCGTCCTCGTCCTTCGTCGTGTGCAGCGTGTCGTCGAGCAGCCCGTTGGCCACCGCCACGTCCGCGTTCTGCGCCGGGACCTTCGCCTTGCCGGACGTGCAGACGGTGCCGTCGACCAGGATCAGCTGCACCGTGTACGAGGCCAGCGGAGGCGCCTGCCGGCCCGACCGGCAGCCGGTGAGCACCAGGTTCAGATAGCCGTTGTCCACCTTGCTGCTGCGCAGCGCCGAGTCCAGCTCGTTCTCCAGCTGCGCCCGCGTCACGAACCAGCAGGCCAGCGAGACCGCCGCCACCGCGACCGCCACAGCGAACGCGGTCAGCAGCGCGAGCCGGGACCGCAGCGGCCGCGACCGGAACCACGCGAGCGGGCTTCTCACTCCGGACCTCCGGTCCCGCCGCGCAGCACGTAACCGACGCCCCGCACCGTGTGCACCAGGCGCGGCTCGCCGCCCGCCTCCGTCTTGCGCCGCAGATACATCACGTACACGTCCAGCGAGTTCGAACTCGGCTCGAAGTCGAAACCCCACACCGCCTTCAGGATCTGCTCGCGGGTCAGCACCTGTCGCGGGTGGGCCAGGAACATCTCCAGGAGCGTGAACTCGGTACGGGTCAGCTCCACCGGCCGCCCGCCCCGGGTCACCTCCCGCGTGGCCAGGTCCATCCGCAGGTCCTCGAAGGCGAGCACCTCGCCCGCCGGCCCCTCGGCGGGCGCCGTCCGGACGGCGTAGGAGCTGCGCCGCAGGAGCGCCCGGATCCGCGCGAACAGCTCGTCCAGCTCGAAGGGCTTCACGAGGTAGTCGTCGGCGCCCGCGTCCAGGCCGGTGACCCGGTCGCCGACCGTGTCACGGGCCGTCAGCATCAGGATCGGCACGGTCGAGCCGGCGGCCCGGATCCGGCGGGCGGCCGTCAGCCCGTCCATGCGGGGCATCTGGACGTCGAGGACGACGAGGTCGGGCGCGTACGACTCCATCTTGGCGAGCGCGTCGAGCCCGTCGACGGCGTCCTCCGTCCCGTAGCCCTCGAACGCGAGGCTGCGCCGCAGCGCCTCGCGGACGGCGGGCTCGTCGTCGACGATGAGGATGCGCTCGGCGCCTTCGGCCTCTTTCCGGTGTCCCTGCTGTCCCGTCATGGGCTCAGCGTCCCATGCGTTCAGGCGGCACCGCCCGAGCGCAGCCCGTCCAGGTCGGCCTTGACCGTGTCGATCGGGATCGCGAATCCGAGACCGACGCTGCCCGCCGTGGAACCGCTCGCGGAACTGGGCGAATACATGGCCGAATTGATTCCGATGATCTCGCCGTTCATATTGATCAGCGCGCCGCCGGAATTACCGGGATTGAGCGAGGCGTCGGTCTGCAGCGCCTTGTACGTGGTCTTCGACGAGCCCGTGTCGCCGTTGAACTGCTGCCCGCCGAACTCGAAGGGCCAGCCCTGGCGCGGGTCGTACTGCTGCTGGTCGCGGTCCTGCCCCTGGCCGTCCTCCTTGGCGACGGTCACGTCGCGGTCGAGCGCCGAGACGATGCCGCTGGTGACGGTGCCGGTCAGGCCCTCGGGCGAGCCGATCGCGACGACCTCGTCGCCGACCCGCACCTTGGAGGAGTCGCCGAGCGTCGCCGCCTTGAGGCCGGAGGCGCCCTCCAGCTTGATCAGCGCCAGGTCCTTGTCCGGGTCGGTGCCGACGACCCTGGCGTCGTAGCTCTTGCCGTCCGAGGTCTGCACCTTGATCGAGGAGGCGCCGGAGATGACGTGGTTGTTGGTGACGATCTCGCCGTCGGAGGTGATGATCACGCCCGAGCCGGTCGACCTGCCGGAGGTGGAGCTCGCGGAGATCTCCACGATGGACGGCGAGACGGCCTGGGCGACGCCGGCGACCGTGCCCTTGCTGCTCGCCGACACGTTCGTGCCGCTCACCGCGCCCGAGGCGGTGGTCGGGCCGTCGGCCGTCCACTGCTGGACGAGCGTCGCGGCCCCGCCGCCGACCGCCGCGGCGGCGATCGCCACGGCCGCCATGAGCCCGACACCGCGCCGGGCCCGCCGACGCGGGGCGGGCGCGGCGTGCGAGCCGGGCGCCGCCGGCGCCACCGGCGGCGGCACGTGCCCGCCGTGCCCGCCGTGCCCGCCGTGCCCGCCGTGCCCGCCGTGCCCGCCGTGCCCGCCGTGCCCGCCGTGCCCGCCGTGCCCGGTGGACGGCCAGATGGTGGTGCCCGGCTCGGTGGTGATCGGCTGCGTCGGCTCGTACGGCGGCCGGGGCGGGTAGTACGGCTGCTGCTGCGGCTGGGGCTGCTGGTGGTCCGTCATGGCTACGACTCTCGGAGCCGTAGATGAGAACCGTCTGAGGACGGCCTGAGAAGCCCGACAGAACCGTGTATGCCCGATATAAAGCCCCGCGCCGGCCTCGTGGCGCGAGGCTCAGCCGCAGCCGCAGGAGCGGCGGACGATCAGTGCCGACGGGAACTGCTTCACCCGCTCGCGCCGCGATCCCGCGACCCGCAGCGAGTCGTCGAGCACCAGATCCACCGCCGCCCGCGCCATCGCCGGGCGGTCCGAGTGGACGGTGGTCAGCGGCGGGTCCGCCAGCGCCGCCTCCTTCACGTCGTCGAAGCCCGCCACCGCGAGCTCCGTCGGCACGTCGATCCGCAGCTCGCGCGCGGCCCGCAGCACACCGAAGGCCTGGTCGTCCGTCGAGCAGAAGATGGCCGGCGGCCGGTCCGGGCCAGAGAGCAGCTTCAGCGCCACCTGGTAGGCGTCGTAGCGGTTGTACGGGGCCTGGAAGAGCCGGCCCTCGATCGAGCGGCCCGCCTCCAGCATGGCCCGTCGCCAGCCCTCCTCGTGGTCGGCGACCGGGTCGCCGACGGCCGGGGTGTTCGGCACGCCGCCGAGGCACGCCACGTACGGGTGGCCGTGCTCCAGGAGGTGGCGGGTGGCGAGCTGGGCGCCGCCGATGTCGTCGGTGACGACGGCGACGTCGTCGAGCGCCTCGGGCCGCTCGTGCAGCAGCACGACCCGGGCGTCCCAGGCCTCGATCTCGCTCGCGGCCCGCTCGCTCATGCCCTGGCTGACCAGGATCAGGCCGGACACGCGCATGCCGAGGAAGGCCCGCAGATAGTGGATCTCGCGCTCGTCGCGGTAGTCGGAGTTGCCGACCAGGACCATCTTCCCGCGCTCGGCGGCGGCCTGCTCGACCGCGTGCGCCATCTCGCCGAAGAAGGGCTGCCGGGCGTCCGGCACGATCATGCCTATGAGGTCGGTGCGCCGGGAGGCCATCGCCTGGGCCACCCGGTCGGGCCGGTAGCCCAGCTCCTTGATGGCGGCGAGGACACGCTCGCGCGTGGCCGGTGCGACCGGCCGGGGTCCGTTGTTGATCACGTAACTCACGACCGCGGTCGAAGTACCCGCCAGTCGCGCTACGTCATCCCGCGTCACCTTGGCCACGCGGCGAAGTCTACGCGGGGTGACCTTCCTACCGGCAGGTCGCGATGTGGCATACGCCACGTCAACCGTAGCCCGACGGGGTGAGTTCCGGCGTGGCGTGCTTGACGCGCGCCCCCACCGGAACCCCGTTCCCCGCCTCGCTCCAGGCCCCGATCCGCGGCCCCGAGGGCCCCGAACCCCGCAGCCCTTCAGGCCCCGAACCGCAGCCCTTCAGGCCTCGGGCCGCCCTGCCTCAGGCCTCGGGCCGCCGTGCCTCAGGCCTCGACCTGGGCTTCCCGCTTCGTCCGGGAACCCTCGCGCGACTCCTGCTTCGCGCGCGCCTCCTCGGCCGCGCGCTCCACCTTCTCCGGAGTGACGAAGCGATAGCCCACGTTGCGTACGGTGCCGATCAGCGACTCGTGCTCGGGGCCGAGCTTCGCCCGCAGCCTCCGTACGTGCACGTCGACCGTCCGGGTGCCGCCGAAGTAGTCGTAGCCCCACACCTCCTGGAGGAGCTGGGCACGGGTGAAGACCCGGCCCGGGTGCTGGGCCAGGTACTTCAGCAGCTCGAACTCCTTGAAGGTCAGGTCCAGGACCCGGCCCTTCAGCTTGGCGCTGTACGTCGCCTCGTCCACCGACAGGTCGCCGTTGCGGATCTCCATCGGGGAGTCGTCGGCGCCGATCTGCTGGCGGCCGGTCGCCAGCCGCAGCCGCGCCTCCACCTCGGCCGGACCGGCGGTGTCCAGCAACACGTCGTCGATGCCCCAGTCGGCGGTGACGGCCGCGAGACCGCCCTCCGTGACCACCAGGATCAGCGGACAGCCGGGCCCCGTGGAACGCAGCAGCTGGCACAGCGACCGCACCTGCGGCAGGTCGCGCCGGCCGTCCACGAGGATCACGTCGGCGCCCGGGGTGTCCACCAGCGCCGGCCCCTCGGCGGGCGCCACGCGCACGTTGTGCAGCAGCAGGCCGAGGGCGGGCAGCACCTCGGTCGACGGCTGGAGGGCATTGGTGAGGAGCAGCAGAGAGCTCATCGCGCCCCACCTGCCCGGTTGCGCGACGTGGTCGTCGGTCGGTCGTGCTTCGTACGCTCGTCCATGACGTCGGTTCCTCCTCGGTCCCTGCGAGGACGTCTGTACTGCGGTCTCACGTGCTGCTGCTCTCACGTGCTGCTCTCGCGCCCTGAGAGCTTTTGTTCATCCGTCCGTAACAACGGTCGGAAAACACAAAAGGACCCGGGGGCTGCTCTGCCCGGATCCTCTGGCTAGCAGAATAGCCCACATGAGTTCCGAGGCAGAGGGGCGATTTCACATCGTGGATGTCTCTCAGATCACTTCCCGTCCTCTGCGGGACATCGTGCGGACGGATCTCCGTACCGCTGACGGTGTCCGGATCGAGGCGGTTTACGAACCGTCCACGGCAAGTGTCACCGATACGGCGGTCGTCGTGGCGCACGGGTTCACCGGGTCGGTCGACCGGCCCGCCCTGCGCCGCGCCGCGCAGGCCTTCCGCCGCCACGCGAACGTCGTCACCTTCTCCTTCCGCGGCCACGGCGGTTCCGGCGGGCTCTCCACGGTCGGCGACCGCGAGGTCCTCGACCTGGCGGCGGCCGTCCGCTGGGCCCGTGAGCTCGGCAACGCGCGCGTGGGGACGGTCGGCTTCTCCATGGGCGGCTCCGTCGTCCTGCGGCACGCCGCCCTGGAACGGGACACGGGCGGGCACACCGACGCCGTCGCCGCCGTGAGCGCCCCCGCCCGCTGGTACTACCGGGGCACGCCCTCGATGCGCCGGGTCCACTGGGTGATCACCCGCCCGGCGGGCCGGCTGGTCGGCCGCTACGGCCTCGGCACCCGCATCGACCACAAGCCGTGGAACCCGGTGCCGCTGGCGCCGTACGAGGCGGTGCCGCTGATCGCGCCGACGCCGCTGCTCGTCGTGCACGGCGACCGCGACCCGTACTTCCCGGTCGACCATCCGCGGATGCTGACGGCCGCCGCGGAGGCGGCCGGCGCACCGGCCGAGCTGTGGCTCGAGCGCGGTATGGGCCACGCGGAGAACGCGGCCGGCGAGGAGCTGCTCGACCGCCTCGGGAACTGGCTGGCCCGCCCATAGCCCATCATGGGTGGCGGCGCGCACACGAACGAAGGGAGTGCCGCTATGGCAGCGGGAACCATCCGCTACTGGGCGGCGGCGAAGGCCGCCGCGGGAGTCGCCGAGGAGCCGTACGCGGCCGAGAACCTCGCGGAGGCGCTGGACGCGGTCCGCGACCGGCACCCCGGCGAGCTGACCCGGGTCCTCCAGCGCTGCTCGTTCCTCGTCGACGGCGACCCGGTCGGGACCCGCGCGCATGAGACGGTACGGCTGGCCGAGGGCGGCACGGTCGAGGTGCTCCCGCCGTTCGCAGGAGGGTGAACCGCACAGCATGAGCAGTGACCAGCAGTATCCGTACGAGCCGCAGGGCGGCCCGCAGGGCGGTCAGCCGTACGACCCGAACGTCACCCAGACGTGGGAGGGCCAGACCTGGGACACCCAGTACCAGCCCACGGTCACCCCGCAGCAGGCCTCCGTCTCGTACGACACGGCGTACCTCCCGCAGCAGGGCCACGGGCAGCAGCCGCCCACGGGGCCCGCCACGGGCGGCCACCCGCTGCCGCCGGAGGCCCCGTACGAGCCGCAGGCGTACGCCGCGCAGCCGCCCTCGTACGAGGCGTACGGCACGCAGCCGTCGTCGTACGAGACGTACGGGAGCCGGCCGTACGCGGCCTCGTACGAGACGTACGAGGAGCCCGCGCCCGCAGAGGCTTCCGCGCCCGCCGAGCCGGCGACGCCCGCCGAGCCGGCGCCCGTCGCGGACGGCGGTCCCGCCTACTCCTCGCCCACCACCTCCGGCAACACCCGGATCACCGACGCCCAGCGGGCCCGGGCCGAGGGCCGGTCGCCGATCATCGAGCCCGGCATGCAGCCGGCCGCCCTGACCGCCGGTCTCGGCGTGCTGCTCGCCGCCGGCGCCGCGTTCGGCCCGTACGCGCTGCTCGTGCCCCTGCTGCTGCTCCAGGGGCTCACCGCCGCCGGATGGTTCCGGCTCAACGGCATGTGGCCCGCGCGGCAGGGCATCGCCCTCGCCTTCCTCGGCGGGATCGTCGCCGACGCGGTGCTGCTCGCGACCGGCCGGGAGCACGCACCCGCCGCCGTCATCGGCACGCTCGGCGTCTGGGTGCTGCTGACCCTGGTGCTCCAGCTGCGCAGCCACGCCGACCCGGACGAGCGGATGTACGGCCTGATGGCCACGGTCGCCTCCGCCGCCCTGGCGATCCTGGCCGCCGGGAACCTCGGCGCCGAGCCGGACGCGGTGGTCGCGGGCGCGCTCGCGGTCGCGGCGACCGTGCTCGCCCGGGCCCTGCCGCTGCCCGGCCCGGTCTCCGTGGTCGTCGCGCTGCTCGCGGCGGCGGGCGGCGGCATCGCGGCCGGCGGGTTCACGGGCCTGGGCACGGCCGGGGCGCTGCTCGGCCTCGGCGCCGGGGTCTGTGCCCTGGTCGGCCTGCGGGTGGCCAGCTACGACTACCCGTCGCGGTTCGTCCACATGACGGCGGGCGTGGCGCTGCCGCTGACGGCGGCCGTGCCCGCGGTCTACCTGCTGGGACGGGCGCTGGCCTGACGCACGCCGGCAACCGCCCGGGAACCGACCGGCCCCCTGACACGTCGATCTTCGTGTCAGGGGGCCGGACTCGTGATCAGGGGATGTGGACCATGCGGGCACTGCGGACGGTGCTGATCCTTGCCGTGGTGCTCGGCGGACTCCTCGTCGGCGCGGACCGCGTCGCCGCGGCGTACGTGGAGTCGGAGGCGGCCGGCGGGGTGCGGTTCGGGACGGCGCGGGCCGAGTCCACGGACGTCGACATCAAGGGCTTCCCGTTCCTCACGCAGGTCGCGGACAAGCGCTTCGACGAGGTCGAGGTGCGGCTGACCGGCGTCCGGGCGAAGGCCGGCGGGCACCCCGTGCGCATCGGCGAGCTGACCGCCGCGCTGCGTGACGTGACGCTGGACGGGGACTACGGGATCGACCGCGCGGGCTCGGCGAACGGCACGGCGCGGATCGCCTACCCGGACCTGGCCGCCGCGTCGGGGCGTGACGCCCAGGTGGCGTACGGCGGGGACGGCAAGCTGAAGGTGACCGGCGGGGTGCGGTTCCTGGGCCGGACGCTCACGCGCAGCGTGCTGTCGACGGTGACGCTGGTGAACGGCGACACCATCCGGGTGCGGGCGGACGAGGTGCCCGGCGAGGGCATCCCGGGCCTGGAGGACATGGTGCGGGCCCGCACGGACTTCGACCGGCGCATCGAGGGCCTGCCGAAGGGTATGCGTCTGACGAAGGTCGAGGCGCGGGCGGACGGCCTCGTGGTGACGGTCGCGGGCGAGAACGTGACCCTGAAGGCGGGCTGAGCGCGCGCGGGAACGCCGTACGGCACCCGCTCAGCCGGGGCGAACGCTTTCGGACACCTCTCTGATCACATGCTGAGACACCCGAGTCCGATTCGCAGAAGCGGTGGGCGCGCGGCCCGGCAACGGCCCTTCCGGGCCGGTCCGACTGGCCCTTCCATCCCGCATCTCGGACGATCGCGTCTCAAAATACGACACACCGGTGACACGGCTGCCTGTCCGTCCCTACGATCGTGGGCATGAAGCGACAGGCGGAACTCACGAAGCGGCGGGCAGTAGACCTGTGCCGCATCGCCGCCATGCTCTGTCGCTCCGTCTGAGCGGGACGCACAGCTCCCGTATTCCTCAGGCCCTACGACGTGAGGTCGGGGCCACCCTGCGCAGCCGTACGCCGTCGTCGTCGCACGTCGCCGACGCGTACCCGCACCACCCCGCACACGCACGAACCGCCGCACACTGCCCCGGAGGAGAAACAGCATGGCTCGCAGCGACGTCCTGGTCGACGCCGACTGGGTCGAGGCCAACCTCGACAACCCGCAGGTCGCCGTCGTCGAGGTGGACGAGGACACCTCGGCCTACGACAAGAACCACATCAGGAACGCCATCCGGATCGACTGGACGAAGGACCTCCAGGACCCGGTCCGCCGCGACTTCATCGACCAGGAGGGCTTCGAGAAGCTCCTCTCGGCGAAGGGCATCGCGAACGACACCACGGTCGTCCTCTACGGCGGCAACAACAACTGGTTCGCGTCGTACGCCTACTGGTACTTCAAGCTCTACGGCCACCAGGACGTGAAGCTCCTCGACGGCGGCCGCAAGAAGTGGGAGCTCGACTCCCGCGACCTGGTCGACGGCTCCGAGGTCCCGAACCGCCCGGCCACCGAGTACAAGGCCAAGGCCCAGGACACCTCCATCCGCGCCTTCCGCGACGACGTCGTGGCCGCGATCGGCACCCAGAACCTCGTCGACGTCCGCTCGCCCGACGAGTTCTCCGGCAAGCTGCTCGCTCCCGCCCACCTCCCGCAGGAGCAGAGCCAGCGCCCGGGCCACGTCCCGTCCGCCCGCAACATCCCGTGGTCGAAGAACGCCAACGACGACGGCACCTTCAAGTCGGACGAGGAGCTGAAGGCCCTCTACGCCGAGGAGAACGTCGACCTGGCGAAGGACTCCATCGCCTACTGCCGCATCGGCGAGCGCTCCGCGCTCACCTGGTTCGTCCTGCACGAGCTGCTCGGTGTCGAGAACGTCAAGAACTACGACGGCTCGTGGACCGAGTACGGCTCCCTCGTCGGCGTGCCGATCGAGCTCGGCGCCAACAAGTAATCCCCGGACCTCCTTCTCCGGACCCCTCGACCGTAAGGAATCCCAGCATGTGTGGAGCACAGCCCGGCGGCCCCGACGCCTCGACGATCAAGCCCGGTGAGACCACGATCCAGGGCTACGTGACCAAGGACGGCGAGCCCGTCACCGGTTACGTCCGCCTCCTGGACTCGACCGGCGAGTTCACGGCCGAGGTCCCGACCTCCGCCACCGGACAGTTCCGCTTCTACGCGGCCGAGGGCACCTGGACCGTCCGCGCCCTGATCCCCGGCGGCACCGCCGACCGTCAGGTCGTGGCCCAGAAGGGCGGCCTGGCCGAGGTCGCCATCGCGGTCTGATCCGCGCCTGATCCGCGCCGGCGGATCACCGAAGACGGCCGGAGGGCCGTGCCTCCTGGGGGGTTGGACGCCGACCAGGACTTGAGGCACGGCCCTTCGGTCTGTCCGCACGCGGGCAGCGGTCGTACGCTGAAGGTGTGTACGCACGGCGACGGCGCGTCTACTTCTGGATGATGGGCGTCTGCCTGGTGCTTTTCGTGGGCGCCTGGGCCGTGGTGCGCCTGTGGTCGGTCCCGGCCGCCATCGCCATGTGCCTGGTCGCCATGGTCATCCCGCCCGTCGCCGCGGTGCTCGCGAACCGGCGCGGCCCGGACGACCGCTGGTGGGACGACCCGAGCGGCGACAGGCAGTCGGACGAGTGGTGGGACGAGCTCGACGGCAAGAAGCGCGACCGGTGACCTCGCGGCCCCGCAGCGGCGTCCTCACGGCGTGCTGACGCCGAAGTTCTGTGTGGTCGTGTTGGCGGCGCCGGGGCTGTTGACGTTGTTGTTGATGCTGATGTTGTTGAACATCGGGAGGATGCCGCTGAGGTCGATGGGCAGGATCGATCCGCCGCCTCCACCGTTGTTCCCGCCGTTCTGCTCGTAGGTGATCGTCACCATGGCCGGGCCGGTGGCGAGCCGGGAGCTACCGCCCGCCGGGACGCGGTTGGACCCGCCTCCACCGCCACCCGTCCCGAAGCCGTCGGCGGTGACGTCGCTGCAGCTGCCGCCGCCTCCGCCGCCGAACCAGCCCGCTCCGCCGCCTCCGCCGTCGTAACCGGCACTTCCTCCGGCACCGCCGACACCCGGGCCACCGGGCGCGCCGGGCCCGCCTCCGTTGGGTGAGGTGCAGCTGGCGCCACCGGCACCTCCCTCCGTCTGCGTCCCTCCGCCGCCTCCTCCGCCGCCGGTGGGCCTGCTGCCGCCCGCCTGACCGGTGTCTCCAGCGTCGCCTCCGAAGGCCTCGGTGAGGACGATCGGCGACGTCGCGCCGATGCTGCCTCCGCCTCCTCCGCCGCCCGCGACGATCAGCCGTGGGTCGGTGCCGGGATCACCGGTGAGGACACAGCTCGGGAGGGTGGAGTCGCAGGTGCGCACGTCGCTGGCCCCCCCGCCGGCGCCCGCTCCGCCGGTGCCGCCGCCCGTGGCCACGTTGACGTAGAGGGTGGTGGTCCCCGCCGGTACGTCGACGGTGCCGGTCACGGTGGAGCCGTCACCGCCCGTACCTCCGTTGACCCCGCTCCGGCCCGCGGCGCCGGTGGCGGTGACGGTCAGCCGGGTCACGCCGGACGGCACGGTGAAGGGCTGATTGGCACCGGCGTTGAAGGTGACGGTCACGGGCGCCGCCTGGGCGGGTGTGGCCAAGGGCACCATCGACGCCGTCGGCAGCACCGCCACGGCGAGCGCGACGGCGCCGCGCCGCACCGGTCGACGCAGCCGTTCGGCGCCACGCCGGGGAAATACCGCAAGTTGCTCGGTCAGTCTCACGCTCGGACTCCTTGACCAGGGATGCCGACTGGGATCGAAAGTCCGGTCCGCGCCTGGGACCGGAACGACGATCAAGCCACAACGGACCGGCGCCGGGCATGCGGACACTCCGCCGGGTCACATCCCGGTGAATAGTCCTCAAGTCCGAGGATTCGGCCGGGTGGCCGGGGAGCGGAGGAGTGCGGGAGACGCGTCGGAGCCAGGGACGCGTGGGGGCCTCAGTACACCAGTGCCTGGGTGTCGTCCGACATCGCCTCCTGGACGAAGACCTGGGCGCCCGCGATGCGGATGCCCTTCAGGACGTCGTCCTCCGTGATCTCGCGGCGGGCGGCGCACTGGGTGCACAGCGTGATGCGGCCGGCCGCGAGGATCGAGTCGATCAGGTCGGGGAGCGGGGCGGCGTGCGGGAGGTCGAACTCGGCCGCGCGGCCCGGCAGGGCGAACCACGAGGACTCGCCGGTCAGCCACAGCGACACCTCGACGCCGCTCGCGACGGCGACGGCGGCCACGGTGAAGGCCTGGGAGCAGCGTTCCGGGGCGTCGGCCCCGGCGGTCACCTTGATCACGAGCTTCTTCGCCATATACCGAACTGTAATGCGGTCCGCCGCAACCTCATGCACCACTCACGTGTCAGCTAGGCGCGCGGATAACGGAATCCGCGCTTCTAGTCTCGTGGGGGGACTGTTTTGGAAGCCACAGAAGCGGTGGAAACCGCTCGTAACACCCCGGAGGCGGAGCCCGTATCCGTACCCGGGCCCGCTCCGGAACCCGCAGCCGTGCCGGTTCCCGACCCCGCGTCCGCGCCGGCCGCCGAGACCGCCGCGCCGAAGACGCGCCGCCGGGGCGGGCGCACGCTCCCGCTGCTCGCCGTCGCCGCCGTGCTCGGCATCGTCGGCGGCACCGCCGTCGGATACGGCATCCAGGCCGACCGCGAGCCCACGCCGCTCCCGGCCCTCAACCAGACCGGCCTCGCCTACCCGGCCAAGCCCGCGCCGAAGGGCCAGGAGCCGGCCGCGCTGTCCGCGGCCGAGGACCGCGGACTGAAGACCGACGGCGACCTGCGCAAGCTGCTGCTGCCCAAGCCGGCCGGGGCGAAGGACGCGGACTTCGTCCCCGAGGACCACTGGATGAGCGTCGCCTCGTACGCCGGTGAATACGAGCATCCGGCAGGCGCGTTCGAGGAGCTGATCGGCGACGGCGTACGCCGGGTGGCCACCACCGGCTGGCAGACCGGTCGGTACAAGTCGGTCCAGATCAACCTCGTGCAGTTCCGTCCCGAGTACGGGGCGCACGCCGCCGAGACCGCCTCGGAGCAGCGTCAGTTCCTGGCCGACGACGCCGGCTACGGCACGCCGATCAAGGGCAGCGGCGAGGGGCGCACGTACCTGCTCCCCGTGGAACGCGAGGAGGGCTACCTCGACCTCTACGTGGCCCGCGCGATCTTCCACCGTGGTGACGTCATGGTCGAGATCTTCGTGAGCGACACCAAGAAGATCAGCCAGAAGGAGATCTCCTCGCTGGCCGAGCGGCAGCTGGGGCGTCTGTGAGCGAGGAGAGCACCACCATGGACGAGCAGAACGTTCCCGACACCGACGCCACCCCGGCCGCCGTGCCGCGCACCCCGCGCCGGATCCTCCCGTACGTCCTCACCGGAGTCCTCGTCCTCGGCGTCGGCGCCGGCGCGACCTTCACCGGTGTCACCGTCGCCGGGGCCGACCGCACCGCGCCCACCGTCGCCTGGGAGGAGCCGGACGACCCGAGCAAGGACCCGGCCGCCGAGAACCTCGGCAAGGGGCGGGCCACCACGCCGCTGAGCAAGCTGCTGCTCCCGGTGCCCGAGGACTACGAGCTCGGGCCCGACATCGAGCAGTACGGCAACGACGGCGAGGTCAGCGCACGCGATGCCCGCGCCCTGCTCAAGCAGGCGGGCAAGGGCCTGACCGGCAAGAAGCGCCGCGACTTCGAGAAGCGCGTCGACAAGCTCGGCATCCAGGGCATCGCCATGCGCTCCTACGAGGCGGAGGAGGCCACCGTCGTCGTCGACATCCAGGTGGTGCACCTCAAGAACAAGAAGTTCGGCGCCGAGATGCACGAGCTGCGCTCCGAGGTCGCCGGCATCCTGAAGTTCCCCAAGGGGCCGAGGATCGACGGCCACAAGAACGCCGCCTGCTGGGTGATGCCGCAGCCGAAGGGCGGGGACGAGGAGGAGCGGGAGAACAGCCTCGACGGCATGGTCTGCTCCGCGCACGACTCCGAGTACTCCGTCACCGTCACCGCCTCTGGCACCCGGCCCTTCGACAGGTCCGCCGTCGCCGAGCTGGTGAAGAAGCAGCTCGACCACATCAAGTCCCCGGGGGAGTACGTATGACCGTGACCGAGCCGACGGACGGCACGACGCCCGAGGCGACGCCCGGGGAGGCGACGGCCGAGGCGACGCCCGAGGTCACGCCCGGGAAGGTGACGGCGGAGGCGAGGCCACCCGTGGCGCCCGCCGCACCCGCCGCACCCGCCGGGCCCGGCGAGCCCGCCGCACCCGCCGCGCCCGGCGCGCCCGCCGAGCCCGGCGCGCCCGGCGACCCTCACGCCCTGGAGGCGGCACCGACCGCCCCCGCCCGCTCCCGCCGTGTCCTCGGGGCCGTCGCCCGCTGGGCCGCCGCCGTCGTCGTCTGTGGCGGGCTCGGGGCCGGGACCGCCGCCGCCATCACCTCGATGGAGCGCACCGACGTGCCCGGTCTCGCGACGGAGAGCGACGGCCGCTGGGCGTACCCGAAGCTGAGCCTGCCGCCGCTGCCCGAAGGGTCCCCGCGGCCCTTCACCGACGGCAACGAGGGCGAGGTCCACCACGCCGAGCTGAACAAGCTGCTGCTGCCCGCGCCCGCCGGCGCGACCGTCGACCCCGAGCGGGACGGCGGCTGGGTGGGCGTGGACCAGTACCTCTCCCTCTACGCGAAGGACCAGCGCGACGACCTGAAGCAGGCGCTGGACGACTCGGCGCTGCGTCACGTCACCGCCCGCGCCTGGACGATGCCGGACGGCACCAAGAGCGCCGTCTACCTGCTGCGTTTCAAGTCGGTCGCCTTCTCGGAGACGTTCAAGGACGAGGCCCTGAACGCGGGCTCGGCGGACGCGGTGCTCCTGGACGGTGTGCAGTACGTCGAGACCGAGCCGCTCGGCGACGACGTACGGGTCCCGGACACGGCGCTGTACGCGGTCGCCGAGAAGAAGCCCTACGGCCCCGAGCAGACCCGCTGGGCCTACATCCAGGCGGGCGACACCCTCGCCCTCGTCGTCCAGTCCCGCAAGGGCGAGGCCGCGGCCGTGCCCTTCCAGCAGACGGTGACCCTGCAGAACCAGCTGCTCGGCTGAGGCCCACCTCACCGAGAGGGTCCGGCCCCCGCCCACTAAGCTGGGGGCCGGCCCGTCCGCCTTCACCGCTCACCGAGGAGCACCAAGTGATCGTCTTTTTCGAAGTCCTGCTCGCGCTGGTCTGCGTCGCGGTGCTCGCCTTCGCCGGTCTGACCGTGAAGAAGCTGTACCAGGGCCAGCGCTGACCGCGTTCCCCGAACGCACGCCCTCCACAGATCGCCTCCACACAGATCGCCTGAGTTGCTCATGATCCAGATTCCGTCCGATCTCAACCCGGGGCTCGTCCCCCTCGCGTTCCTGCTCGGTACGTGGGAGGGCGCGGGCGTCTCCGACTTCCCCGGTGCCGAGAAGTGCAACTTCGGCCAGTCGGTGACCTTCAGCCACGACGGCCGGGACTTCCTCGAGTACCGCTCGCAGACCTGGGTCCTCGACGCCGAGGGCAACAAGGTGCGCCCCCTGGAGAGCGAGAGCGGCTACTGGCGCATCGACAAGGACCGCAAGGTCGAGGTCGTCATGGTCCGTGACCAGGGCGTGGTCGAGGTCTGGTACGGCGAGCTCGCCGACCAGAAGCCGCAGATCGACATCGTGACGGACGCCGTCGCCCGCACGGAGGCCTCCGGCCCGTACAGCGGTGGCAAGCGTCTCTACGGCTACGTCAAGAGCGACCTGATGTGGGTCGGCGAGAAGGCCACCCCCGAGGTGCCGCTGCGCCCCTACATGTCGGCGCACCTGAAGAAGGTCGTCACCCCGGAGGAGGTCGCCGAGATGGCGCGCAACCTCCCGGACATGCCCGACGACGGCATCGCCTTCTTCAAGTAGGGCGACCGTTCTTCCCGAGGGCCCGCCGGCCACTGCCTGCGGGCCTTCGGGCACGCCCGCTCCGTGTCAGACTGGGGGCGTGGTGAGCACCGACTGGAAGAGCGATCTGAGGCAGCGGGGTTACCGGCTGACGCCTCAGCGCCAGCTTGTCCTCGAGGCGGTGGACGCGCTGGAGCACGCCACCCCGGACGACATCCTCGCCGAGGTCCGCAAGACCGCCTCCGGCGTGAACATCTCCACCGTCTACCGGACCCTGGAGCTCCTGGAGGAGCTCGGTCTGGTCAGCCACGCCCATCTGGGGCACGGGGCGCCGACCTATCACCTCGCCGACCGGCACCACCATCTGCACCTGGTCTGCCGGGACTGCTCCGAGGTCATCGAGGCGGACGTGGAGGTGGCCGCCGACTTCACCGGGAAGCTCCGCGAGACCTTCGGCTTCGAGACCGACATGAAGCACTTCGCCATCTTCGGCCGGTGCCGGGACTGCGCGCGGAAGCACGCCGACGCCGGGTCGTAGCCGTCGAGTCGTAGGCTTTTCCCATGCAGCGACATTCACAGCTCAGCCCTCTGCTGTCCCTGCCCGGCGCCGTCCCCGCCGAAGGCCGTGACGAAGGCGTCGCCGCGCACTACGGCGATCTGTTCCGCGAGCAGCGGACCCTCGCCGACGGCACCGGTTTCGTCGACCTCTCCCACCGCGGTGTCGTGACCGTCACCGGTGACGACCGGCTGAGCTGGCTGCACCTGCTGCTCACCCAGCACGTCAGCGAGCTTCCGGCCGGCCTGGCCACCGAGGCGCTGATCCTCTCCGCGAACGGGCACATCGAGCACGCGCTGTACCTCGTCGACGACGGCGAGACGGTCTGGGCGCACGTCGAGCCGGGCACGCAGGCGGAGCTCGTCGCGTACCTGGAGTCGATGAAGTTCTTCTACCGGGTCGAGGTCGCGGACCGCACGGAGGACTTCGCGGTCGTCCACCTGCCGGCCGGTTCCATCGCCGAGGTGCCCGAGGGCGTGGTCGTACGGGAGACCCCGCACGGTCGCGACCTGTTCCTGCCGCGCGGTGACCTGGAGGCGTTCGCCTCCTCGCACGGGCCGGCCGCCGGCGTCCTGGCGTACGAGGCGCTGCGCGTCGAGGCGCACCGGCCGCGGCTCGGTTTCGAGACCGACCACCGGACCATCCCGCACGAGATCGGCCTGATCGGCAGCGCCGTCCACCTCCAGAAGGGCTGCTACCGCGGCCAGGAGACCGTCGCCCGCGTGCACAACCTGGGCAAGCCGCCGCGTCGGCTCGTCTTCCTGCACCTGGACGGCAGCGAGGTGCACCTGCCGGGGCACGGCACGCCGCTGCGGCTCGCCGCGGACGGTCCCGAGGGCCGTCAGCTGGGCTTCGTCACGACGGCGGTGCGCCACCACGAGCTGGGGCCGATCGCCCTCGGCCTGGTGAAGCGGAACGTGCCGGTGGACGCGGACCTGATCGCGGGGACGACGGCCGCGGCGCAGGAGACCGTCGTCGAGCCGTAGGGCGCAGTGCCCGGGGCTCCAGGGCGCCCCGGGCGGCGCGCCCTCGGGCCGGGGGCTCCGGGCGCGGAAGCCCTTGGCCCGGGCTCAGACCTCCAGCAGCACCGTGAACGGGCCGTGATTCGTGAGCGACACGCGCATGTCCGCTCCGAACCGGCCCGTCTCCACGTGCGCGCCCAGCTGCCGCAGCCGGGCGACGACCTCGTCGACGAGCGGTTCGGCGACCGGGCCGGGCGCGGCCGCGTTCCAGGTGGGGCGGCGGCCCTTGCGGGCGTCTCCGTAGAGGGTGAACTGGGAGATGACGAGCAGCGGCGCGTTCACGTCGGAGCAGGACTTCTCGCCCTCCAGTACCCGTACGGACCAGAGCTTTCTGGCCAATTGCGCGGCCTTCTCGGGAGTGTCGTCGTGGGTCACGCCGACCAGGACGCACAGCCCCTCGCCGACGATCTCGCCGACCGTCTCCCCTGCCACGACGACGCTCGCGCCGTCCACCCGCTGCACCACTGCTCGCATACCGACCAACCTACCGATCGTCCCACCGGCCGACCCATCGAGGGCATGTCGAGGGCCGAACGGGTGCAGACCGCCTGCGTGTGCCGGGGCGGGAGTGGCACCATGCGTGTCAGGCGGTGCGGTTCCGCACCGGTCGAGGGGACGATTCACATGAGTGCACCTGGCGCCGGGCAGACGCCGTCCGGTCCCGTACCGCTGACCCGCGCCGGCGGCGCAGCCGCCGGACGTGCCGTCGGGCGCCCGCCCGTGCAGCGGACCGCCGGACCCGACCTGCCGGACCGGCCCGAGCCGGACCTCGCCGCGCTGCGGCTGCCCGAGTTGCGGGCGCTGCGCCGTGACGCGCAGGGCGACGAGGCCGACCTCAGCTACGTCCGGCGGATGCTGCAGGGGCGGATCGACATCCTGCGGGCCGAGCTGGCACGGCGGACCGACCCGGAGGCGCCGGTCCTGGACCGGCTGTCGGAGATCCTCGCGGACACGCCGTCCCGGCCCGGGGCGGTGGCGCGTTCGGCGCGGCACGTGACGCTGTCGACGCCGCGCGGCGAGGAGTACCGGCGGCTCGCGGCCGAGATGCTGTCGGAGGTCGAGCTGTCGGACCTGACGGCCCGTACGGACGAGGAGCTGCACGCGGCGATGGGGCGGCTCGCGGGCTACGAGCAGCAGGTCTCGCGCCGTCGGCAGCAGCTCCAGCGGACCGCCGACGACTGCAGCGCGGAGATCGCCCGCCGCTACCGCGAGGGCGAGGCACAGGTCGACGACCTGCTGGCATGAGGTGGTGGGGCGTGGTGCGGTGCCGGCCGCCGAGGGGCCGCGTCGGCGCCCCGCGCCTGCCTGTGGCTCTCGCGCCCCCCGCGCCTGCCGGCGGCCCTTCTCCGCCCCGTCCGCGCCCGCGGAAAGTCGCGTGCGGGCCGCGCTCGCTCGCGCATAGCCTCGAAGGATGAGCCTTGAGGTGCGCGCGATCGACGAGTCGGAGTTCCCCGAATGGCTGCGGGTCAGGCGGGTGGGCTTCCTCAGGCCTCCCGTGGCGGTGGCGGACGAGGAGGTCGCGGACAGGCTGCCGCACACCGATCTCTCCCGGACGTACGGCGCCTTCGAGCGCGGCCGGATGGTCGCCACCTTCCAGTCGTACGGCCAGCGGCTGAGCACGGTGGGCGGCGCGGACCTGGCGGCCGACGCGGTCACCGGCGTCACGGTCGCCCCGACGCACCGCAGGCGCGGGCTGCTCAGCCGGATGATGGCCGACGACCTGGCGCTCGCGAAGGAGCGGGGCGACGCGTGCGCGACGCTGATCGCCGCCGAGTACCCGATCTACGGGCGGTACGGCTTCGGCGCGGCCAGCTGGATCACCGAGTGGGCGATCGACGTGACGCGCTCCGGGTTCGACCGCCGCTGGTCGGGGCCGACCGCGGAGGACGGCGGCGGGCGCATCGACTTCTCCGACGGCGCCGAGATCCGCAAGGAGGGCCCGGCGCTGCACCGCGCGCTCGCCGTGCAGCGGGCCGGGATCACGGACCGTACGGCCCGGGCATGGGACGTCGGTACGGGCAACGCGTACGCCTCCGACCCCTGGCACGAGCCGTTCTACGCCGTCTACCGCTCCGAGTCCGGGGACGTCGAGGGCTATGTCGCGTACACGGCGGACGACCGGTGGAACGACAACAAGCAGCCGGTGAACACGGCGAGCGTGCGCGACCTCATCGCCGTCACCCCGGCCGCCGAGCGCGCGCTGTGGCGTTACGTCTGCTCGGTCGACTGGATCACCCGTGTGAAGACCGGCTACCGCGCACCGGACGACATCGTGCCGCTGCTGCTGCCCGACCCGCGCGCCGCAGCGGTCCTGACGCACGCGGACATGGTCTGGATGCGGGTCCTGGACGTGCCGAAGGTGCTGGAACCGCGCACGTACGCGACGGAGGGCAGCCTGGTCCTGGACGTGAAGGACGCGGCCGGGTTCGCGGGCGGGCGTTTCCGGCTCGACGCCTCGCCGGAGGGCGGCGCCTGCGTGCCGGCCGACGCCTCGCCCGACCTCGTCCTGGACGTGGCCGACCTGGCGACGCTGGCCCTCGGTGACGAGTCGGCCGTACGGCTCGCCGCGCTCGGCCGGATCGACGAGTCCGTCGCCGGGGCGGCGGCGAGGGCGGACCTGCTGCTGCGGACCTCACGGCGACCGTGGAGCATGGACATCTTCTGATCGAGAGCATGGGCGACATGCGGGGCGTCCTCGGCGTGGTGGGCGTGTGGAGCATGCGGTGCCTGAGGAGGGCGTGGGTTTCGTGAGCGGGCTGCGGGAGCTGAAGAAGGAGCGGACGCGGCAGACGCTCTCCGAGGTGGCCATCGGGCTCTTCCTGGAGAAGGGCTTCGACGCGGTGTCGGTCGCGGAGGTCGCCGCGGCGGCGGAGGTGTCGAAGCCGACGCTGTTCCGCTACTTCCCCGCCAAGGAGGACCTGGCGCTGTACCGGTTCGCCGACCACGAGGACGAGCCGGCCCGGGTGGTGGCCGCCGCGCGGGAGGCCGGCGTCGCGCCGCTCGACGCGCTGCGCGACCACGTGCTCGCGGGCCTGGCCCGGCGCGACCCGGTGACGGGTCTCAACGACGCGCCGGGCGTCCTCGCGTTCCTGCGCCTCCTGTACGGCACGCCCGCGCTGGTCGCCCGCATGTCGGAGTACCAGGGCCGCTCGGAGGCGGCGCTGGCGGAGGCGCTGGCGGCCGCGCCGGCCGGTGCGCCGGCGGACGCCGCGGCCCGTCCGCGTGGCGGTGGCGACCCGTTGGTGGCGCGGCTGGCCGCGGCACAGATCGTGGCGGTGCTGCGGGTCCTCGCGCACGAGAACGTACGGCGGATCACGGCGGGGGAGAAGGTCGAGGAGCTGTTGCCGGAGGCGGAGGCGGCGACGCGGGACGCGTTCCGGCGGCTGGCGGAGGGCCTGCCGTACGGAGGGAGCGATGTGACTTCGTAAAAAATGTAACCGAGTAACGTTTTCGTCTATCCTGGGGTTCATGAAGCCGCAGTCGCTCCGCCATGACCTCGACCAGGAACGCGCACACCACGACGCCTGCCGCGCCGCCCTCGCCCGCATGACCGAGGACGTCGAGGAACAGGTCGTCGTCGGCGAGGACACCGCCGCCTCCGGGGCCGACGCCGAGGCGCTCGGATACCACCTGCGCAGCCGCGCCAAGGTCTTCCGCGAGATGCCGCCGGGCCCGCTGTTCTTCGGCCGCCTCGACCGCGAGGACGGGCAGGTCCACCACATCGGCCGCCGCCGGATCGCCGAGCACCCGTCCGCCCCGCCGCTCGTCGTCGACTGGCGGGCGCCCGTCTCCCGCGCGTACTACCAGGCGGGGCCGCAGGACCCGCAGGGCGTCGTCCGGCGCCGCCGGTTCGGCTGGGCCCCGGGCAGTCTCGGCGCGACCGAGGACCTGACCGCGATGGAGGACGAGCGGCTGACGGGCGGACCGCCGGCGGAGGAGGGCGGGGGCTCCGCGGCCGGGGATTCCGGCGTGAGCGGGATCCTCGCCGGAGAGATCGAGCGGCCGCGCGTCGGCCCCATGCGGGACATCGCCGCGACCCTCCAGCCCGAGCAGGACGACCTCGTGCGCTCCGGGCCCGCCGACTCCCTCTGCGTGCAGGGCGCGCCCGGCACCGGCAAGACCGCCGTCGGCCTGCACCGGGCCGCGTACCTCCTCTACACCCACCCGCAGCGCCTCCAGCGCTCCGGACTCCTCGTCCTCGGCCCCAACCGCACCTTCCTCTCCTACATCTCCGAGGTGCTGCCCGCCCTCGGCGAGACCGGAGTGCGCCAGTCGACGGTCGCCGAGGAGATCGCCCGGCACGAGGTGCGCGCCGAGGACGGCGAGGCCGCGGCCCGGATCAAGCACGACCCGCGGATGGCCGAGGTGCTCCGCCGGGCCCTGTACGCGCGGGTCGACCCGTCGCCCGCCGAGGACCTGGCCGTGCCCGACGGCTCCTACCGCTGGCGCGTGCCCGCCGGTGAACTCGCCGCGATCGTCGCCGACGTACGGAAGGAGGCCCCGCCCTACGCGATCGGCCGCGAACGGGTACGGGCCCGGATCGTCCGCTCCCTCCAGCTCCAGGCCGAGCGGCGCGCCGGGCCGCAGGGCGCCGCCTGGGTGCGCCGGATCGAGCGGGCCCGGCCGGTGTCGGCGGCGGTGGAGGCCTGCTGGCCGAAGGTCACTCCGGAGGAGGTGCTCGCCGCCTTCCTCACTGACCCGGACGCCTTCCTCACCGGCCCGGGGGCCACCGGCCCCGCCGCCCCCGCTCCCGGTGACGAGCTGCTGACGGCGGCGGAGCGGGCGGCCGTCCGCTGGGCCACGCCCCCGCGTTCGTACCGCAGTGCCCGCTGGAGTGCCGCCGACCTCGTCCTCCTCGACGAGCTGGCCGGGCTGATCGAGCGGCCCGAGGGATACGGGCATCTCGTCGTCGACGAGGCCCAGGACCTCTCGCCCATGGAGTGCCGGGCCATCGCGCGCCGCGCGGACTTCGGCTCCCTGACCGTGCTCGGCGACCTGGCCCAGGGAACCACGCCGTGGGCGGCGCGCGACTGGCGCGAGCAGCTGGCGCACCTGGGCAAGCCGGACGCGGCGGTGGTGCCGCTGACCACCGGGTACCGGGTTCCGGCCGCCGTCGTGGACCTCGCCAACCGGCTCCTGCCGGACCTCGGAGCCGGAGTGCCGGCCGGGCGTTCGCTGCGCGCGGGCGGCGCGGTGGGCGTGCGCCGGGTGGCGGACCTCGTGGAGGGCGCGGCCGATGCGGTGCGGGCGGCGCTGGCGGAGGAGGGCTCGGTGGGCGTGATCGCGGCGGACGCGCTGGCCGGCCGGCTGCGGGAGTCGGGCATCGAGTGCCTGGACGGCGCCGACGGCTCCAGCGAAGCCGACGGCTCCGACGGCGCGAGCAGGTCCGGCGGGTCCGGCGGGTCCGGGGAGTCCGGCCAGCCCGGCCAGTTCGGGGGGTCGGGCGGGTCCGGGGAGTCCGGCCGTCACGGTGGTCATGTCGGCGGCCGGGTCTCCGTCGTGCCCGCCTCCCTCGCCAAGGGCCTGGAGTACGACCATGTCGTGGTCGTCGAGCCCGCGGCGATCGTGGCGGCCGAGCCGCGCGGCCTGCACCGGCTGTACGTCGTGCTGACGCGGGCGGTGTCCCGGCTCGACCTGGTGCACCGCGAGCCGCTGCCGCCCGCGCTCACGCGGTGAGGGCGACCTGGGGCCTGCGCTGCTCGCTGTCCGGCCCCTGGGGCGCCGCCTTACTCGGCGTACGGAGCAGGGCGAAGGCGACCGCGAAGGCGGCGACGAGGAGCCCGGCGCCGACGGCGAAGGCGAGGTGGTAGCCGCCGGTCAGGGCTTCGGCGGCGGGCCTGCCCGCCGCGGTGAGGGACTCGGTGCGGGCGGCGGCCAGGGTGGAGAGCACGGCGACGCCGACGGCCATGCCGATCTGCTGGGTCGTGTTGAACAGGCCGGAGGCGAGGCCCGCGTCCTCCTCCCTCGCGCCCGACATGGCGAGCGAGGTCAGGGCGGGCAGCGCGAGGCCGAACCCGGCGGCGAGCAGCATCACGGGCAGCAGGTCGACGGCGTACGAGGCGCGCACCGGGACCCGGGCGAGCAGGCCGAGCACGCCGACGAGGAGTACGAGGCCGGTGAGCAGGACGTTCCGCTCGCCGAAACGGGCGATGAGGCGGGCCGAGAGGCCGAGCGAGACGGCGCCGATGACCGCTGCGGCGGGCAGCATCGCGAGGCCGGTCTCGGCGGCGCCGTATCCGAGGACCTTCTGGAGGTGGAGCGCGACCAGGATCTGGAAGGAGAACAACGCGGCGACCATCAGCATCTGGACCAGGTTGGCCCCGGCGACGGCTCGGGAGCGCAGGATCCGCAGCGGCATCAGGGGCTGGGCGGCGGTGGCCTGGCGGACCAGGAAGCCGGCGAGGAGGGCGAGCGCGAGGGCGCCCAGGCCGAGGGTGTGCGCCGAACCGGCCCCGTACTCCTCGATCTTGACGACCGCGTAGATGCCGGTCGTCAGGCCGGAGGTGACGAGCAGGGCGCCGATGACGTCCGCGCCGCCGCGGGTCTGTGCCGGGCGGTCGGCGGGGAGGGCGGGGAGCGCGAGGAGGAGTGCGGCGGCTCCGATGGGGAGGTTGATGAAGAAGATCCAGTTCCAGGTGAGGGCGTCGGTGAGGAGACCGCCGGCGACCTGGCCGATGGAGGCACCGGCGGCGCCGGTGAAGCTGAAGACGGCGATCGCCTTGGCGCGTTCGCGGGGTTCGGTGAAGAGCGTGACGAGGATGCCGAGACTGACGGCGGAGGCCATCGCGCTGCCGACGCCCTGGAGGAAGCGGGCGGCGATCAGGAGGCCGGGGGAGCCGGCGATCCCGGCGAGCAGCGAGGCCGCGGTGAAGACGGCGGTCCCGGCGAGGAACATCCGCTTCCGTCCGAGGAGGTCGCCGAGGCGGCCGGAGAGGAGGAGCAGGGCGCCGAAGGCGATGAGGTAGGCGTTGACGACCCAGCTCAGGCCGACGGGGGTGAAGCCGAGGTCGGCCTGGATGGCGGGCATGGCGACGGTGACGATGCTGCCGTCGAGGACGGTCATCAGCATGGCGGTGGCGAGGACGCCGAGGGCGGTCCAGCGGGAGGTACGCATGGCGGTTCTCCTGTCGAGTGGGCGACAGGTAGGACGCTAGCAGATAGTTTTGTTGCAGACCATCTATCTCGGTCTCACTTGGTGGACTGGCGTGCCCTCCGCGCGGTGCGCGCACCCTCGGCGGGCGTCTCCAGATGCCCGGTGACCAGTCGGTTCAGCGCACGGACCAGGGCTTCGCGCTCGGCGTCCGGCAGCGAGCCGAGGGCGCTCGCGTGCACCTCGTCGACGATCTTCTGGCTGCGGGCGGCGACGTTCGCGCCCTCCTCGGTCACCGCGATGATCCGCGCCCGCCGGTCGCTGCTCGACGGCCGCCGTTCGGCGAGGCCCGCCTTCTCCAGGGCGTCCACGGTGACCACCATCGTGGTCTTGTCCATGTCGCCGATCTCGGCGAGCTGGGCCTGCGTCCGCTCCTCCTCCAGGGCGTGGACGAGCACGCAGTGCATACGGGCGGTCAGTCCGATCTCGGCGAGCCGGGCGGCCATCTGCGTGCGCAGCACATGACCGGAGTGGTCGAGGAGGTAGGAGAGGTCGGGTTCGGTGCGGGCGGGCGCCATGGCAGTCATGCGGCCAGGGTAACGAGAACGGTTCCGTTGCGGACGATCGGCGAACGGACGAAGCGTGGCCCCGGCGGGGCCGCCGGTGGCAGTCTGGGGTGATGCGGTTCCTGATCTTCCTCGACGTGGACGGACCTCTGGTCCCGTTCGGCGGGCCGGGCCCCTACCCGGCCCACGCCCCGGAACCGCCGCCCGGCGCCCACCCGCTGCTCCACCGCGTGGACCCGGCCCACGGCTCCCGGCTGACGGCCCTCGCGGCGCTCGGTGGCGAGCTCGTCTGGGCCACGACCTGGGGCGAGGAGGCGAACGAGGTGCTCACACCGCGCCTCGGACTGCCGCCGCTTCCGGTGGTGGCCTGGCCGGACGACGATGACGCCGCGGCCGGGGCAGTGTCCGACGGCGTGTCCGTGTCCGTGTCCGACGCCGTGGCCGCGGCCGGCGCCGGGGCGGGGCTCCACTGGAAGACCCGCCCGCTGGCCGCCTGGGCGGCGGGACGCCCGTACGTCTGGCTCGACGACGAGATCACCCCGGCCGACCGCACCTGGGCCCGCATCCACCACCCCGCACCCGCGTTGCTGCGCCGCGTGGATCCGCGTACGGGCCTCACGGAGGCGGACTACGCGGCGGTCGCGGCCTGGGCGGGTGGACGCGGCCCGGGGGTGAGGTGACCGCGGCGCGGGGTGATGGGGTGAGCGCGGCCTGGGGGTGAGCCGACCGCGGCGAACGCGAGCGCGGTCGGCGCGGAGTGCGGGCTAGCCGCGCGGCTGGTTGAAGCGCAGCATGTTGCCCGCCGGGTCGCGGAAGGCGCAGTCGCGGACGCCGTAGGGCTGGTCCATGGGCTCCTGGAGGACCTCGCCGCCGGCCGCGCGGACGCGCTCGAAGGTGGCGTCCACGTCGTCGGTGCGGAAGATGACGCCGCGCAGCATGCCCTTGGCGAGGAGTTCGGCGGCGGCCTGGCGGTCGGCGGCCGGGGCGTTCGGGTCGGCCAGCGGGGGCTCGAGGACGATCTCGACGTCCGGCTGGGTCGGCGAACCGACGGTCACCCACCGCATGCCTTCGAAGGAGACGTCGTTGCGGACCTCCAGTCCGAGGGCGTCGCGGTAGAAGGCGAGCGCCTTGTCGTGGTCGTCGACGGCGATGAAGCACTGCGCGAGGTTGATGGTGGTGTTCATGGCCCCGACGCTACGAGGCCGGGGCGCTTTCCGCTTCTCCGTTCCTGACCGGTTCCGTCGCGCCCGGTTCCGGCCCCCCGCCTGGTTCCGCCCCGCCGGGTTCCGTCGTGCCCCGTTCCGCGGCCGGGGTCCCGGCCCTGCCGCCTCCGGCCCGCGTCGGGCGGGTCAGGAACTTCGCCACGCACGCGGGAATCGGCTCGCCCGCCTCGTGGTTGCGCGCCCGGTACGCGGACGGGCTCTCCCCGACCAGCTCCGTGAAGCGCGTGCTGAACGAGCCCAGCGACGTACAGCCCACCGCGAAGCAGACCTCCGTCACACTCAGGTCGCCGCGCCGCAGCAGCGTCTTGGCCCGCTCGATGCGGCGGGTCATGAGGTAGCTGTACGGGGTCTCCCCGTACGCGGCGCGGAAGCTGCGCTGGAAATGGCCCGCCGACATGAGCGCGGCCCGGGCGAGGGCCGGGACGTCCAGCGGCTCCGCGTAGTCGCGGTCGATCATGTCCCGCGCGCGGCGCAGTCGTACGAGGTCGTCGAGGGTCGGCGGCGTCACGGATCCAGCATGGCACGGCCCGCCCACGCCGCGGCCGGTTGTCCACAGGCGATCCGGTTGTCCACAGGTGAGCAGGAATCGAGAAGCAGCGCCGTGCCGCCCCGCCTAGCCTGGCTTCCAGGACAGCAGCGCAGGGATCGCAGGGAGAGATGTCAGCCATGAGCAAGTCGCACGCCGCCGACAGCCACGACATGATCCGCGTGCACGGGGCGCGCGAGAACAATCTCAAGGACGTCAGCATCGAGCTCCCCAAGCGCCGGCTGACCGTCTTCACCGGAGTGTCCGGCTCCGGCAAGAGCTCCCTCGTCTTCGACACGATCGCCGCCGAGTCGCAGCGGCTGATCAACGAGACGTACAGCGCGTTCGTGCAGGGCTTCATGCCGTCCCTCGCCCGCCCCGACGTCGACGTGCTCGACGGTCTCACGACGGCGATCACGGTCGACCAGCAGCGGATGGGCGGCGACCCGCGCTCGACCGTCGGCACCGCGACCGACGCCAACGCGATGCTGCGCATCCTCTTCAGCCGGCTCGGCAAGCCGTACATCGGCGGTCCCAAGGCCTTCTCCTTCAACGTCGCCTCCGTCAGCGGCGCCGGCGCGGTCTCCTACGAGAAGGGTGGGAGGACCGTGAAGGAGCGGCGCTCCTTCAGCGTCACCGGCGGCATGTGTCCGCGCTGCGAGGGCCGGGGCACGGTCTCCGACATCGACCTGACCGCCCTGTACGACGACTCCAAGTCGCTCGCCGAGGGCGCGCTGACCATCCCCGGCTACACGATGGACGGCTGGTACGGCCGGATCTTCAGCGGCAGCGGCTACTTCGACATGGACAAGCCGATCCGCCGCTACACCAAGCGCGAGCTCTCCGACCTGCTCCACCGCGAGCCGACCAAGATCAAGGTCGAGGGCATCAACCTCACCTACGAGGGCCTGATCCCCAAGCTCCAGAAGTCGATGCTGTCGAAGGACGTCGACTCCCTCCAGCCGCACGTCCGCGCCTTCGTCGAGCGCGCCGTCACCTTCACCACCTGCCCCGACTGCGACGGCACCCGGCTCAACGAGGGCGCCCGCTCCTCGAAGATCGGCAAGGTGAGCATCGCCGACGCCTGCGCGATGCAGATCAGCGACCTGGCGGAGTGGGTGCGCGGCATCGACGAACCGTCGGTCGCGCCGCTGCTCGCCACGCTCCGGCAGACCCTCGACTCGTTCGTGGAGATCGGCCTCGGCTATCTGGCGCTCGACCGGCCCTCCGGCACCCTGTCCGGCGGCGAGGCACAGCGCGTCAAGATGATCCGCCACCTCGGTTCCTCGCTCACCGACGTCACGTACGTCTTCGACGAGCCGACCACCGGTCTGCACCCGCACGACATCCGGCGCATGAACGACCTGCTGCTGCGACTGCGCGACAAGGGCAACACGGTCCTGGTCGTGGAGCACAAGCCGGAGACGATCGCGGTCGCCGACCACGTCGTCGACCTCGGCCCGGGCGCCGGTGCGGCGGGCGGCAGCGTGTGCTTCGAGGGGACCGTCGCGGGGCTGCGGAAGAGCGGCACCGTCACGGGCCGGCACTTCGGCGACCGGGCCTCGATCAAGGAGTCGGTGCGCAAGCCCACCGGCACCCTGGAGATCCGCGGCGCGAAGACGAACAACCTCCAGGACGTCGACGTCGACATCCCGCTCGGCGTGCTCACCGTCGTCACCGGCGTCGCCGGCTCAGGCAAGAGCTCGCTGGTGCACGGGTCGATCCCGGCGGGCGCGGGCGTGGTCTCCGTCGACCAGGCCGCGATCCGCGGCTCGCGGCGCAGCAACCCGGCGACGTACACCGGTCTGCTCGACCCGATCCGGAAGGCCTTCGCCAAGGCCAACGGCGTGAAGCCGGCCCTGTTCAGCGCCAACTCGGAGGGCGCCTGCCCGACCTGCAACGGCGCCGGGGTGGTCTACACGGACCTGGCGATGATGGCCGGGGTCGCCACGGTCTGCGAGGAGTGCGAGGGCCGGCGGTTCCAGGCCGCGGTGCTGGACTACCACTTCGGCGGCCGGAACATCGCAGAGGTGCTGGCGATGTCCGTGCAGGAGGCAGAGCAGTTCTTCGGCGCGGGCGAGGCGCGCACGCCCGCCGCGCACCGCATCCTGGAGCGGCTCGCCGACGTCGGCCTCGGCTACCTGAGCCTCGGTCAGCCGCTCACGACGCTGTCCGGCGGCGAGCGGCAGCGGCTCAAGCTGGCGACGCACATGGGCGACAAGGGCGGGGTGTACGTGCTCGACGAGCCGACCGCGGGGCTGCACCTGGCGGACGTCGAGCAGCTGCTCGGGCTCCTCGACCGGCTGGTCGACTCGGGCAAGTCGGTGATCGTCGTCGAGCACCACCAGGCCGTGATGGCGCACGCCGACTGGATCGTCGACCTCGGCCCGGGAGCCGGCCACGACGGCGGCCGGATCGTCTTCGAGGGCACGCCCGCCGACCTGGTCGCGGCCCGCTCGACCCTCACGGGGGAGCACCTCGCGGAGTACGTCGGCGCGTGAGACACCCGCGGAGCCGCCCGCGCGAGGCGCTGCCGGCGCAGTGTCGTGGAGGTCCCCATCCCGGTGGCCGCCGCGATGCTCGCCATGCCGTCGTCGGTGGTCTCCAGGAGCTCCTCGGCGCGCCGGATCCGTTGCGCGAGCAGCCGGCGCAGCGGGGTGGTGCCGGTCACCGCGCGGAAGCGGCGGGCGAGCTGACGGCTGCTCATCCCGGCCCGTCGGGCCAGGTCCTCGACGGTCAGCGGCCGGTCGAGCCGGGGACCACGGTGCGGGCGTCGCGGAGCCGGTCGCACCCCGGTTCAGCCTTGAGCCGGTCCTCGGGGGCCGAGGAAATGGCGGACGTCGTCCGTGAGGGCCGACAGCTGCTCGCCGGACATGTCTGTCGTCTCCGTCGTGTCCGGTGCCGCCATGCGGGGAACGCCAGGTCGTGTGACGGAACTATTGCAAGCGGCTGCTTGCAATAGTTAGCACCAGCTGGCATGGTCGGAGCATGGCTTCACTCAACGTCGGCAATCTTGGCGAGTACCTCCGTGAGCAGCGGCGCACCGCGCAGTTGTCACTGCGGCAGCTCGCCGAGGCCGCGGGGGTGTCGAATCCGTATCTGAGTCAGATCGAGCGAGGGCTGCGCAAGCCCAGCGCCGAGGTGTTGCAGCAGGTCGCGAAGGCGCTGCGGATCTCCGCCGAGACGCTGTACGTGCGGGCCGGAATCCTCGACGAGAAGGAGCGGGAGGAGCTGGAGACGCGCGCCGTCATCCTGGCCGATCCCTCGATCAACGAGCGGCAGAAGCAGGTGCTGCTGCAGATCTACGACTCCTTCCGCAAGGAGAACGCCGCCGAGCAGGCGCAGCCCACCGACGTGTAGAACCTCCGGGAGGACCACGACCATGGCCATCATCGACGAACTCCGCACGCCCCTCTACTTCGCCGCCGGCACCGCCGACCTCGCCGTCCGGCAGGCCAGGAAGGTGCCCGGCCTGATCGAGCAGCTCGCCGCCGAGGCGCCCGGCCGGATCGAGGCCGTGAAGAACACGGACCCGAAGGCGGTGCAGGAGAAGGCGCAGGCCAAGTTCGCCGAGTTCGTCGGCGGCATCGACACCGACCTGAAGAAGCTGGGCGAGCAGGCCCAGGACCTGGCGCTCCGCGGCGTCGGCGTCGCCGCCGAGTACGCGGTCAAGGCCCGCGAGAAGTACGAGGAGCTCGCCGCGCAGGGCGAGGAGGCCGTCCGGGCCTGGCGGGGCGAGGCCGCCGAGGAGATCACCGAGATCGCCGTCGTCGTCGAGCCCGAGCCGGAGCGCGAGCGCGAGCCGGAGGCGAAGAAGGCCGAGTCCTCCGCCACCGAGTCCTCCGCCGCCGACGACTCCTCGGACGGGGCACCCAAGCCCGCCGCCGGCCGCAAGACCACCACCCGCAAGGCGCCCGCCAAGAAGGCCGCGGCCTCCGAAGGCGCCGAGAAGTAGGGCACGGCGGACTAAGCCGTACGGCGGTCCGGGCACCAATCCCGGTGTCCCGAGCGTTGTAACGGGTACCTTGGCCGCGAGGCGCTCCACCCACACACCTAGGCGGTGCTCAGCATGTTGGCGAACGGCTTCGACTCGATCCTGTCCCTGGTGACCTTCCTGGTCTTCACCGGCTTCGCCGTCGCCGCGTTCGTCTTCGCCGCCACGGCGCGCGAGGACGCGTATCGAGCGGCCGACAAGCAGACCAAGAAGTTCTGGCTGATCCTGCTCGGCATCAACCTCGTCCTGAACCTGCTCCTGCCCATGCTGTTCCTGCAGATCGCCGGGCTCATCGCCGCCATCGTCTTCATGGTCGACGTCCGCCCCGCGCTCCGGCAGGTGTCCGGCGGCGGCAGGCGCGGCGGCTCCAGCAGCGACGGCCCGTACGGCCCGTACAACGGCGGCCGGTAGGGGCACGGAGAACGGCAGCCGGCAGAGCCGGAGGCCGGCGGAGGCCGGCAGACGACACCGCGGCGACAAGGCCCGGGCCTACGCCCGGGTCTTGTCCCGTTCCAGGGCCAGGACCGCCACGTCGTCCGTCAGCTCGCCGCCGTTCAGCGACCGCACCTCCGTCACCGCCGCGTCGAGCAGTTCCTCGCCGCGCAGGCCCGAGGCCAGCTGCCGGTTGATCATCTCGAGCATCCCGTCCTGGCCGAGCCGCGGCGAGCCGGGGCCCGCCGAGCGGCCCTCGATCAGGCCGTCGGTGTACATCAGGAGGCTCCACGAACCGCCCAGCTCCACCTGCCGGCGGGGCCAGCGGGCGCGCGGCAGCAGGCCGAGGGCCGGGCCGCCGTCCTCGTACGGCAGCAGCTCGGCCGCCCGCCCGTGCCGGGCGATCAGCGGCGTGGGGTGGCCGGCCAGGCACAGGCCGGCCCGGCGGCCGTCGGCCGAGATGTCGACGGTGCACAGGGTCGCGAAGATCTCGTCGTTCTCGCGCTCGTGCTCCAGGACCTGCTGGAGCGTCGAGAGCAGCTCGTCCCCGCACAGGCCCGCGAAGGTCAGCGCCCGCCAGGCGATCCGCAGCTCCACGCCGAGCGCGGCCTCGTCGGGGCCGTGGCCGCAGACGTCGCCGATCATCGCGTGCACCGTGCCGTCGGGCGTGCGCACCGTGTCGTAGAAGTCGCCGCCGAGCAGCGCCCGGGACCGGCCGGGCCGGTAGCGGGCGGCGAACCGCAGGTCGGAGCCCTCCAGGAGCGGCGTGGGCAGCAGCCCGCGCTCCAGCCGCGCGTTCTCCTGGGCGCGCAGCCGCGACTCGGCCAGCTTGATCTTCACGACGTCGTTGCGCTTGCGCTCGACCGCGTAACGGATGGCGCGGCTGAGCAGCCGCCCGTCGAGCTCCTCCCGGAAGAGGTGGTCCTGCGCACCGACCCGTACCGCCTCGGCCGCGAGCTCGGCGTCCGCGGACGCGGCGAGCGCGAGCACGGCGTGGCGCGGCGCGAGCCGCAGGATGTGCTGGAGCGGCGCGAGCGGCTCGTCCTCGGCCCCGCGGGGGGCGGGCAGGGCGAGGTCGACGAGGACGCAGTGGACGTCGTCGGTGAGCAGCCGCTCGGCCTCGGTGAGGTTGCGGGCGGTACGGATACGGACCCGGGTCCCGGCCGCGTCGAGCAGCTCGGGTACGGCGAGGGCGCCGGCCGGGTCGTCCTCGACGACCAGGAGCGTGAGGTCGTGGGCGTGGGCGGTGCCGGGCGTTCCGGGTGCCGCGGGAGAATCGATTCTCTGACGCGGTACGGGTACGGGCATCGGTATGGGTTTCCTTCCCTCCCCCCGAGGGCCGGGGACCGACCATAGCGGTACCTCGTGGCGCAGCGGAATGGCGATCACGCTGTGAACCGGCACGGCGGTATGGCATATGCCACGGATGGGGAGGTAGTCGCCGTCAGAAGGCCACCACGACGGCGCGCGAAGGCCTCCGGACGATGAGAAACGTCACTTGTGACCTGTCACTCCGGTCGGGTCCGACCACTCCGGTTGGTCACTCCGGGCGCTGCGGTCACTCCGGGCGGACGACTCCCAGGATCTCCATCGAGCCCGCGCCGGCGATCGTCACGTCCCGCCCGGGCCGCGGCGCGTGCACGATCGCCCCGTTGCCCACGTACATCCCGATGTGACTGGCGTCCTTGTAATAGACGATCAGGTCGCCGGGCCGCATGTCCTTGATGTCCACGTGCGGGAGGAGCCGCCACTGTTCCTGCGAGGTGCGCGGGATCGGGCGGCCGGCCGCCGCCCAGGCCGACTGGGTGAGGCCGGAGCAGTCGTACGAGGCAGGGCCCTCGGCTCCCCACACGTACGGCTTGCCGATCTGCGCCGTCGCGAACTCCACCGCCCGCTTGCCCGCGGGCGTCGCCTTCTCGCTCAGGCCCTTGAGTACTCCGGAGTTGACCCAGGCGGTCTGCGCCTTGTACTGCGCCTGCTCCTCCAGGCGCAGCAGCCGGGCCCGCTCCTCGGCGGCGAGCTGTGACTCCAGCTTCTTCGCGGCCTCGATCTTGTCGTTGATCTCCTGCTTCGCCTTGGCCTGCTTGAGCCGGTTGTCCTCCAGCTTCTTCCAGTTGAGGCTGGCGTCCTTCGCGTACGTGGTCAACTGGGCCTGGGTGCTCGTCATTTCGGCGAGCAGGTCCTTGGTGGCCTTCTGGCCCTCCTTGAGCCGGCCCGCGTTGTCGAGGAAGAGCTGAGGGTCGTTCGTGAGGACCAGCTGGGCGCCGTCGGGCAGTCCGCCGTTGCGGTACTGCGCGCGGGCCGCCGCGCCCGCCCGCGCCTTGAGGTCGTCGATCTTCTCCTGGCCGGCCACGATCATCCGGGCCAGCTTCACGATCTCGTCGGACTGCTCCTTGGCCTTCTCCTCGGCCAGGTTGTACGCGTCGGTGGCCCGTGCGGCCTGCCGGTAGAGGTCGTCGATCTCCTTGCGGACCTCTTCGAGGGTCTTCTTCGGCTGCGCCGGCGGCCCGGGCGGGAGCGGGGCCGCGGCGGCCTGGAGGGTGAGAGCGGGCGAGGCAAGCACCGTCAGGGCGCAGACCACGGTGAGCGTGGCGATGGCGTGGCGGCGTCGGTTCACAGGCTCCCCCTCAAGACACCCGGTCATGCGTATGTACGTTCCGAATCTGATTTACCGTCAGTAACTTGGTCGTGACCTTGGCGATAGTGCCATGCGAAACCCGAAAGCAACAGGGGAAAGCGGGGCCTGTCGGGTCACTTCCCCCCACGGGGGACGAGCGTTCGGCCGCTCGCGTTCCCCGAGCGGGAGAAAACAAGGGGGAGTTCAGGGAAAGTTCAGAGAAGTCCGGGGAAGGGTTGGGGTTCAGGCCCGGGGTCAGGTCGGGGGTCGGACCCGGGATCAGGACCGAGGGTCGGGGTCGGCCCGGGATCAGGACCGAGGGTCGGGGTCGGACCCGGGGTCCGGCCCGGGTCTCCCGCTGGCCCGCACCCTCAGGTGCGCGGGGCCAGGGCCTCCCAGCGCACCGTCACCTCGCCCTGCCGCCAGCGCCGCGGGCCGTCCGTCACCGGCCAGTCCGCCGCCAGGTCCCGTACGGCACGGATCCACCGCTGCCGGGCGCCCAGCGAGGCGAACGGCGCGGCCGCCGCCCAGGCACGGTCGAAGTCCCGCAGGAACGCGTGCACCGGCTCGCCCGGCACGTTCCGGTGGATCAGCGCCTTGGGCAGCCGCTCCGCAAGGTCGGACGGCCGGACGAGCGAGCCGAGCCGGGTCGCGAAGGTCACCGTCCGGGGCCCCGAGCGGTCCAGCGCGACCCACACGTGCCGCCGGCCGATCTCGTCGCAGGTGCCCTCGACGAGCAGCCCGTCCGGCGCGAGCCGCCGGCACAGCCGCTCCCAGACCGCGGCGACCTGCTCCTCGTCGTACTGGCGCAGTACGTTCGCGGCCCGGATCAGCGAGACCTCGCCGGGCACCGGCACCTCGAAGCCGCCGTGCCGGAACTCCAGGCCCTCGCGCTCGTACGGCCGCGCCGCGGCGACCCGGGCCGGCTCGATCTCGATGCCGTACAGCAGGGTGCGCGGGTCCTCGGCGCGCAGTCGGGCGAGCAGCTCGACCGCGGTCCAGGGCGCGGCGCCGTAACCGAGGTCGACGGCGAGCGGCGGGGTGCCGGAGCGGCGCAGGGCCGGGCCGTGGACCGCGGCGATCCAGCGGTCCTGGCGGCGCAGCCGGTTGGGGTTGGTGGTCCCGCGGGTGACCGTGCCGACGGGTCGGGCGACGGCGGGGAGTGTGGTGCGCGGGGCCATGGAACGAGCGTAAGGGGTCGGGAAGCGCCGCTGACCGGGGCCGGGGCCGGGGCGGGGGCAGGGGCGGGGCAGGGGCGGGGGCGGTGGCGGCGGGGGAGTGGGCAGGGAGGAGCGGGCCCGTTCCCTGCGACCGCGACCGCCCTCTGCGACCGCGGCCGTCCCCCGCACCGCGGCCGTCCCCCGCACCGCGGCCGTCCCCTGCACCGCGGCCGTCCCCTGCACCGCGGCCGTCCCCCGCACCGCGACCGCCCCCCGCGCCCCGCCGCGACCGTCCCCTGCGGCCACGACCGCGAGCGCGATCCGGTTCACTGCGGAGGCTTTGCCTCCGTGCCGTGCGCCGCGTCGGCGGTAATGACTTGGCAAAGCGCGGGCCGCCGGGGAAATGAAAAGTGGGATTCCGGTGTTGTGCGGGGGCGGAGGGTGCGACCCGCCCTCCCACTGTCATGCCTGCCAGACCTGCCACATCTGTCATACCTGTCATGCCCGTCATGCCCGACAGCGGAAGGACCGCCGACGTGAGCCAGTACGTGTCCCGGTTCGCCGGCACCCTGGCGGCGCCGCCCCGGCTCCGGCTTCCCGGCCGGCACCGTGGCCCGCGCCGCGTGGCCATGCTCAGTGTCCACACCTCCCCGCTCCACCAGCCGGGCACCGGCGACGCGGGCGGTATGAACGTCTACATCGTGGAGCTGGCCAAGCGGCTCGCCGCGATCAACGTCGAGGTCGAGATCTTCACCCGGGCCACCACCGGCGGCCTCGCCCCGGTGGTCGAGCTCGCGCCCGGCGTGCTCGTCCGGCACGTCGACGCCGGTCCGTACGAGGGGCTGGCCAAGGAGGAGCTGCCGGCCCAGCTCTGCGCCTTCACGCACGGGGTGATGCAGGCCTGGGCGGGCCACCGGTCCGGCCACTACGACCTGGTGCACTCCCACTACTGGCTGTCCGGCCACGTCGGCTGGCTCGCCGCCGAGCGCTGGGGCGTTCCGCTCGTCCACACCATGCACACCATGGCCAAGGTCAAGAACGCGGCGCTCGCCGAGGGCGACACGCCCGAGCCCGCGGCCCGGGTCATCGGCGAGACCCAGATCGTCGAGGCGGCCGACCGGCTGATCGCCAACACGGCCGAGGAGGCCGACGAGCTCTCCCGTTTCTACGACGCCGATCCGGCCAAGATCGCCGTCGTGCACCCGGGCGTCAACCTGGACCACTTCCGGCCCGCCGACGGCCGCGCCGCCGCCCGGGCCCGGCTCGGCCTGCCCCAGGACGCGTTCATCCCCGCCTTCGCCGGCCGGATACAGCCGCTGAAGGCCCCGGACATCCTGCTGCGCGCGGCGGCCCTGCTCATCGACCGTGACCCCTTGCTGCGCTCGCGCATGGTGGTGCCGGTGGTCGGCGGGCCGAGCGGCAGCGGCCTCGCCAAGCCGGAGGGCCTGCAGAAGCTGGCGGCCAGGCTGGGCATCTCGGATGTCGTCCGCTTCCACCCGCCGGTGGGGCAGGACCGGCTCGCGGACTGGTTCCGGGCCGCCAGCGTGCTCGTCGTCCCCTCGTACAGCGAGTCCTTCGGTCTGGTCGCCATCGAGGCGCAGGCGGCCGGCACGCCGGTCGTCGCCGCCGCGGTGGGCGGTCTGCCCGTGGCCGTACGGGACGACGTCACCGGCTTCCTCGTGCAGGGGCACGACCCGGCGGACTACGCCCGCGCGCTCGCGCGCTTCGTCGACGATCCGCGGCTCTCCGACCGGATGGGCGCGGCGGCGGCGCGGCACGCCGGCTCGTTCGGCTGGGACACGGCGGCGTCCGGGACGGCGGACGTGTACACGGCCGCGATGCACGACCACAGGCACCGCACGCACGACCTCCGGGCGCGTGATCATCGCCGTCGCGTACGCTCGCTCCATGGCTGAGGTCGAGGCAGAGAGCGTCCGGCGGATCGTCGAGGACACCTTCAAGGACGCGGAACTGGAGTGGGAGTCCACCGAACCGGGCTCCTACGTGGTCAAGCTGCCGGGCACGCGGAAGCTGTTCACCACGCTGTCGCTGCGCGTGGGCCGCCACTCGCTCTCCCTCAACGCCTTCGTCATCCGCCACCCCGACGAGAACGAGGCCGGCGTCCACCGCTGGCTCCTGGAGCGCAACCTCCGGCTGTACGGGGTCGGTTACGCGATCGACCACCTCGGCGACATCTATCTGGCCGGCAAGCTGCCCCTGGCGGCGGTCACGCCGGAGGAGCTGGACCGGCTCCTCGGGTCCGTCCTGGAGGCGGCGGACGGCGACTTCAACACGCTGCTCGAACTGGGCTTCGCGACGGCGATCCGCCGGGAGTACGCGTGGCGGGTGTCGCGCGGGGAGTCGACGCGCAATCTCGACGCGTTCAAGAACCTGACCCAGAAGCCGTCGAACTGACGCCTTCTCGGACGCCTTCCACGGACGCCGCCCGCTGACGCCCTCCGGCTGACGCCATCCCTGAGGTCCGCGAGGTTCGACCAGATCGACGTGCCGGACTTCGCGGGCGACCTCCACACACGCACGGGGGCGTACGGCGCACCGGACGCCGTACGCCCCCGGGACCTGTACGAGGCACAGAAGCGGTTCAGGGGCCCCCGGACTTCGGGGGCCCCTCGGGCTTCAGGAGGAGCTGACGCTCTGGACGGCGGGGGTGGCCGCCTTGGCCGTCGAAACCTGGGCGGCCAGAGGCTCCCCCTTCGTCTCCGCCTCGGTTGCCGACTCGGCAACCGCCTTGGCAACCGCCTTGCTCTCCGCCTCGGTCTCGTCCCCGAGCTCCTCCTCCGGCTCCGCCTCGCGCAGGGCGGACCGCAGCCGCGTCTGGTAGCCGATGGCCGCGACGGCGCCGATCACCGCGCAGGCGATCCACAGGACGTCAGGCCCGGGTCCGTCGACGACCCAGCCGGCCAGGATCGGCGCGACGAAACCGGCCACCGCCCAGGACATGCCCATCACGCCCTGGTAGCGACCGCGGGCGTGCTCCGGCGCGAGCCGGGCGGTGGCGGCGGCGTTGGTCGGGACGTGGACCATCTCGCCGATCGTCCAGACGACGACGGTCGCGCCGAAGGCGACGGAGCTGCCGGCGAGCGCGGTGGCGCCGGTGCCGAGGGCGAAGAGGAGGGAGGAGACGGTCAGCAGCATCACCGGCGAGCGCTTGTCGGTGACCTTGTTGACGAGCAGCTGGAAGCCGACGATGACGACACCGTTGACGGCGATGACGGCACCGTACGCGGAGGGCTCGAGGCCTTCGCCGGCCATGGTGAGCGGCAGGCCGATCCACGGTGCGGTGAAGACCAGGCAGACGAGCAGGTTGAGCAGCACCAGGGTGCGGAAGGGCGCGTCGCGCAGCACGGTGAGGACGCTGACCTTCTCGTCCGCGAGGGTCTCGCCGGTGACGTGGTCGACCTTGGCGTCCGGCCGGGTCTCGGGCAGGCGGAGGAAGACGATGAGGGCGCACAGCGCGGTCGCGGCGGCGTCGACGAGGAAGAGGGTGCGGTAGCCGAAGACGATCGCGGCGCCGCCGCCGATGGCGGCGATGGCGAAGCCGAGGTTGAGGGCCCAGTAGTTGAGGGCGTAGGCGCGGCGGACCTCGTGGGCGGGCACCAGGTCGGCGATGGTGGCGTTGATGGAGGGCCGGACGGCCTGCATGGCGACGCCCATGAGGAGCACGACGAGGGCGACGCCCCAGGCGCTGGTGACCAGCGCGAGCAGGACGGCGCAGGTGGCGGCCGCCAGGTGCATCGTGACCATGGTGGGGCGGCGGCCCCAGCGATCGGTCAGCATGCCGCCGAGCGGCGAGCCGGCGACGCCGCCGAGGCCGTGGAGGGCGACGACGAGTCCGGCGAACCAGGCGGAGTGCCCGAGCTCCTGGGTGAGGTAGAGGGAGAGGAAGGTGAGGACGAAGGCCCCGGTCCGGTTGACCAGGGTCGACAGCCAGAGCCACCAGAAGCCGCCGGGAAGTCCCGAGACGGTGGCACGCGCCGATCGTCTGAGTGAGTCGATGGACATGTGTGGCCGCCCCCTGGTGATCTGTAAGTCCCGCTATCCGCTCCCGTAACTTACGGATCTCATACGCCGGACGCCAGCGAATTGACGGTGCGCGTCAATCGTCGGCCGTCGTCTAGTCTCGGAGGCATGGCCGACGCACCGTACAAGCTGATCCTCCTCCGCCACGGCGAGAGCGAATGGAACGAGAAGAACCTGTTCACCGGCTGGGTGGACGTCAACCTCACCGCGAAGGGCGAGAAGGAGGCGGCGCGCGGCGGTGAGCTGCTCGAGGCCGCCGGTCTGCTCCCGGACGTGGTCCACACCTCGCTGCAGAAGCGCGCGATCCGCACGGCGCAGCTGGCCCTCGAGGCCGCCGACCGCCACTGGATCCCGGTCCACCGCTCCTGGCGTCTGAACGAGCGCCACTACGGCGCGCTGCAGGGCAAGGACAAGGCGCAGACCCTCGCCGAGTTCGGCGAGGAGCAGTTCATGCTGTGGCGCCGCTCCTACGACACCCCGCCGCCGGCGCTCGCCGAGGACAGCGAGTTCTCCCAGGCGCACGACGCCCGCTACGCGACGATCCCGCCGGAGCTGCGCCCGGACACCGAGTGCCTGAAGGACGTCGTCCAGCGGATGCTCCCGTACTGGTACGACGGCATCGTCCCGGACCTCCTGGCCGGCCGCACGGTCCTCGTCGCCGCCCACGGCAACAGCCTCCGCGCCCTCGTCAAGCACCTCGACGGCATCTCGGACGCCGACATCGCGGGCCTCAACATCCCGACCGGCATCCCGCTGGCCTACGAGCTCGACGAGAACTTCAAGCCGCTCAAGCCCGGCGGCACCTACCTCGACCCGGAGGCCGCGGCGGCGGCCATCGAGGCCGTGAAGAACCAGGGCAAGAAGTAACCCTTACCCACGAAAGAGCCCCCGACCTGCGGTTTCCCCGCAGGGAGGGGGCTTCTTCGTGCCGGGGGGCGTCTGTGGGCCGTCAGAGGGGCTGGACCGCGCGCTCCACCGGCTCCGGCTCCGGCTCCTGCCTCCACTCCGCTGTGGCGCCGGCGCTCTGGAGCACCGAGACGGCGGACTGGGCCCGGAACGCGGACAGCCCTCCCACGACGGTGACGGGGGCTTGCCGCGCCAGGAGCCGGCTCTGCCACAGACTCAGCCCGGTCACCTTGCGCACCGCCAGGGTCACATCCTTTCCGCGTGGCCCGCAGTCGAGGAGCACGACCTCGTGGGACGGGTCGTCGCAGAGCAGCGTGAAGTACTCGGTGGACTCGTCGTCGGCCATCTTCGCCCTCCTTCTGTCCGGCCGGCGGATGTCATGATCCAGGCAGGTTCACGATGTAGCCGGTGCCGGAGTCCCCGCGCATGGAACGCGCGAGCTCGGCGACATGGCGTACCTGGGTGGCGGACAGGCGTCGGGCCTCCCACAGCAGCGCCGCGGAGTCCACCGCCTCCGGGGCCGGAGGTGGGGGCGTCCCCGGCAGGACGATGTCCGTCAGCACCGCCAGTTCGCGGGCGTCGATCGCCAGCAAGGCGGCGAAGTCCGTCACCAAGCGGGGCGTCAGCTGCTTTCGGCCGGCGCCGATCACCCCGTAAGTGGGTGCCGACAGATATGTGGGCGTCACCACCGCCAGAGTCTTCGCCATGCCCGGCCAGTCCAGGTTGCGGTACCGGAACATGCGGACGACCCGACCGCCCGGACCGCCGGCAGGCGCTGCGAGCCGCTCCGGGGTGACGTCGGAGCGCCGTTCCTCCTGGGGCAGTGAGCGGACGATCTCCAGGACCTCACGGCGCCGCTCCGCCGGAAGGTGCGCCGCATTCATCACGACGTAAGGCACCCACGGCCGGGCCGTGGCGTCCAACGGCGCCAGGTCGTCCGGGATCACCCGCCCTGCGAGGATGAACAGATCGACGGCGTGGAGATGCAGAGCAGGCGCGAGCCGTAGAAGGAGCCCTTCGTCGGCAGGCTCGCCCGCGAGCACCGCTCGGACCTCCTCGGCGGTGAGCCCGGCGCGGTCGGCCAGCTCCTGCACGCCGAGTCCTCTGTGCTTCAGCAACCGCCCCAGCACCGCGCCGAAACCGAGATGCTCCGTCATGCCCGCAGCCTAGCCAGAGGCGCGGGCACGGCGTCGGCGATGGTTGCGCTCGGGACGACGGCGCGGGTCGGCGTTTGATGCCGAGTCGGCGGTCGGTCAGCTCAGGAGGCGGCGCTTCTGTTCCGCGAACTCCTCCTCCGTCAGGACGCCCTGTGCCTTCAGGTCGCCGAGCTGCTTCAGCTGGTCGATCTTGCGGGTCATGTCGTCGTCCGTGCCGGCGGGCGGTGGGGCGGCCGGGGGCGGGGGTGCCTGCTGGGCGTACTGCTCCTGCCTGGCGTACTGATCCTGTTGGGCGTACTGCTCCTGCTGAGCGTAGTCCTGCCGTGCCCACCGGCCGGCCTGGCGCCGTGAGACGCGGTTGGAGACGGCGGTGGCGGTTCCGGCGACGACGGCCGTGCGGGCGACGCCCCTCAGCAGTCCGGGCATGGTCGGTCATCTCCCATGGGTCGGTGTCCGTACGGGTGGCGGATCAGGCGGCCACGGAGCCGCCGGACGGTGACGTCTTCTCCGTGGCGTCCAGGGCCGCGAGCAGCGCCTGTACGGGGATGCGTCCGCCGGCCACGAGCTGGGCGCCGCTGCGACGCAGCGCGCGGGCCAGGGGCGCGGCCCACAGGTTCTCGTAGACCAGCACGGCGGCCGAGTTGCCGGGGTCGAGGGCGTTGGCCGCCTCCTCCAGGTCGCTCTGGTCGAGTACTCCGGACGACACTCCGTCGAAGACCGACAGGTCCATCTCGCCGCCGCCCAGGTCCTGCAGCTCCAGTCCGGCGACCGAGCCGTCGGCGTCCTTGCCGACGAAGGCGAGGTCGATGATCCGGATGATGCCGCGGTCGACGAGGTCGACGAGGAGCGGGAACGCCTCGCCCGTCATGCGGTTGCCGGGGAACTCGATGACCAGGTAGTCGACCGGCCCCATCTCTTCGAGGGTCTCCATGGTGCCTTCACCTCACGTTACGGGCGGAAGCGGCCCCTCCAGTCCAGCACGCGGGCCGGGGGCCCGCACCTCCGCGGCGCCGGCGCACCGGCCCTCCCCGTCCGCAGGGCGTGACGGGAATGTCGCGGGTGTGCGACAGAGCGTGGCCGGATATCGCGCCTGGACGCGGGGCGTTGCTACGTTCCGGACGGGACGCGGCTACGGACGGCCGCCGTCGGACAAAGGGGGAGTCCCGGATGAACCTCACGCGCTTCAGATCCGCCGGTGTCGCGCTCGGCGCCGTCGCGCTGGCCGCCTCGCTCACGGCCTGCCAGAACGACGACGGCGCGGCCGCGCAGCCGGGTACGCGTGCCACCGCGTCCGCGCCGGCGCAGGATCCGGCCACCGCGGCGCCCGCCGATCCCTCGTCAGGGGCGAGCGCGAAGCCGGCGGCCAAGCCCGCGGCCACGCCGTCGAAGGAGACGGCGCAGCCCGCGGCGAAGCCCGCCGCGAAGCCCACGGCCAAGCCCGCGACGAAGCCGGGCGGCACGCCCGGTGCCGACTGCGTCACCACCGCGCCGACTCCCGACGAGTACGACCCCGACGAGTTCGCCCTCTACCGCATCGAGGAGCTTCCCGGAAGCACCGGCAAGGTCAATCTCATCCTCCAGCACGGGGCCTGGGGCTGCGGCGGCAAGGACACCGACGGCGGGCCGTTCGTCGTCAGCGGCGAGGAGAGCCGCTGGGCGCTCGACCAGGCCGCGTACGTCACCGCCACCGACCCGATCGTGGCGAGCACCGAGAACATCCCGATCGGCGTGCAGGAACTCATCGACTGGGTGAACGCGCACCCCGACTCGGGCCTGGTCTTCAAGTACCAGACGGGCGACGACGGGGCGATCCACCGCCTGGAGCAGGTCTTCACGCCGTAGTCGCCGGCCGGCGCTTCGGGCCGGGAGGGCCGGGCGCGAGGGCCGGGCGCGAAGGCCGGGCGCGAGGGCCGGGCGGGAGGGCCCCGCCCGGAGCGCCCGCCCCGAGCAGTCGCCCGGCGGGAGCGCTCGCCCGGAGCACCCGGAGGGCGTACGCCGCAGGTGCCGGCCCGAGTGGTCGCCCCCAGCGGTCGCCCCGCAGCGGTCGCCCGGACGGGCGACAAAGAAAGCTTTCGGCTTCGGCGCCGCGCGTAGCCGCCGCTGCCGGCGAGCACAGTGAGGACGACCTTGGTCGTCCTCACGAAACGAGAACCCCCGTGCGCCTTCGGCACACCCTCGCCGCCACCTGCGGTGCCCTCGCCCTCACCGCCGTCATGGTCTCCCCCGCCCACGCCGCCACCGGCGACTTCGGCTACCGCGTGACCGGCCTGGACGGGCAGCCCCTCGCCGTCACCCTGCACGACCCGGCGAGCGGCGAGTGCGTCACCCTGCCCGAGGTCGCGGACCCGGACGCGTCCGCCCCGGCCTTCGCCCCGCACAACGACACCGACGAGTGGGCGACGGTCTTCACCGAGCCCGACTGCACCGGCGACAGCTGGACTCTCCGCCCCCACGGCCGCCCCGCCTCGGACCGCCTGAAGCTGCGCTCGGTGGTCTTCCTCAGGGCTTGACCTCCGGCCGGAGCTCCAGGCCCATCAGGACCTCGTCCCGGGTGTCCTCCGGCGACGGGCCCAGGCGCAGGGCGCGGGGCCAGCGGCCGGTTTCCGTCCAGCCGAGGGACGCGTAGAAGGACTCCAGGCCCTCGCCGCCGCGGGCGGCGAGGCGGAGGTGGGTGAGGGAGAGTTCGTCGCGGGCTATGCGGTGGAGTTCGCGCATCAGGGCCCTGCCCAGGCCCAGGCCGCGGAAGTCGGGGTGGGTCTGGAGGTGGTGGACCGTTCCCCAGTGGGCGACCAGCGGGTTCGGCTCGTGGCCGAGCACCACCCAGCCGGCCAGTCGCGTGCCGACCGTCGCGGTGACCAGCCGGTGGCCGTCCGGTGCGAGACGGGCGAGGAGCGCGTCCGTCACCGGCGCGACGTCCACCTCCGTGACCGGCGGGAACGGGAAACCGGCGGCACCGCCCGCGTTGGTGACCGCGATCCAGCAGTCGATCAGCCGTCGGCGCAGCTCCGGGCTCACCTCCCCGGGAGCGGTCGCCTGGGCGAGGACGGTACGGCGGAGCAGCGCGGGCGTGGTCGGCATGCGGGCCATCCTGGCGCAGCCGGCCGCGTCCGCGCCCCTCCGAATTCGCGCGCGCTGATCATCGCCTTCGTCTACCGTCCCGGCCATGAGCACGTCACCGCGTCTTGAGCCGGTCACCCCCGCGAACATCGACGCCGCCCTCGGACTGAGTGTCCGTCCCCACCAGCAGGACAACGTCGCGCCCGTGGTCCGTTCGCTCGCCGAGGCCTACGCGTTCGGCGAGACCGCCTGGCCACGGCTGATCTTCGACGGCGACGAGCCGGTCGGCTTCCTGATGGCCTTCGTCGACATCCAGTGGAACGCGGAGCAGGACCCGGACGACCGGCGCAGCGGGCTCTGGCGGCTGAACATCAGCGGCGAGCAGCAGGGCAGGGGGTACGGGCGCTTCGCCGTCGACGCCGTACGCGAGGAGCTGCGGCGGCGCGGGGCGACCGAGATGTACGTGAGCTGGCACCAGGGCGAGCACGGCCCCGGCGACTTCTACCGCCGGCTCGGCTTCCGAGAGACCGGCGAACTGGCCGGCGACCAGACGGTCGGCGTCCTGGACATCTCGTAGGGGCCAGTAGGGCTGTACGGCTTGTAGGGCCTGTACGGCTTGTAGGGCTGCTTGTAGGGCCTGTACGGCTTGTAGGCCTACAGGCGCGAGTAGGTCCCGTAGGGCCTACGGCCCGGGTCGAGCCTCCCGGACCGCGATCGCGCGCGGCAGTAGGGGCTCCGCCCGAGAGCCGGGCGGAGCCCGTACCGAGGTGTCGTGCCGGTCAGCCGGAGCAGCCTCCGCACTGGCACGGCCCGCCGGACTGGCAGCCGCAGCCGCAGCCCGAGCCGCACCCGCAGGCGCCGAGGACGGGCAGGAACGTCGCGTCGCGCGGGAGCGCGCTCTCCTGCTGAGGGTCGGTGATCGGAGCGGATTCGGCCATGGGGTCCCTCCCTGAGAGGCGTACCTCGCCTCCCCCCATTGCATGCCCAGTCACCGAGGCGCATCAACGGCGCACAGGTGTGCGACGGCCGTGCGGCCGCCGCCCGGCCGTCCGCCCCGGAGCGCCTACGCGCCCTCGACCGGCGCCTCCGCCGGCTGGAGCTCGTCCGCGTGCTCACCCGTCACCAGGTACACGACGCGCTTCGCGACCGACACCGCGTGGTCGGCGAACCGCTCGTAGTAGCGGCCGAGAAGCGTCACGTCCACGGCCGTCTCGATGCCGTGCTTCCAGCGGTCGTCCATCAGGTGCTGGAAGAGCGTGCGGTGCAGCAGGTCCATCTCGTCGTCGTCCTGCTCCAGCTGCAGCGCGAGGTCGACGTCCTTGGTGATGATCACCTCGGCCGCCTTCGCCATCAGCCGCTGCGCCAGCTGCCCCATCTGGAGGATGGTGGCGTGCAGGTCGTTCGGCACCGCCCGGTCCGGGAAGCGCAGCCGGGTCAGCTTGGCGACGTGTTGGGCGAGGTCGCCCGAGCGCTCCAGGTCGGCGCTCATGCGCAGCGAGGTGACCACGATCCGCAGGTCGGTCGCCACCGGCTGCTGCCGGGCGAGCAGCGCTATCGCCCGCGCCTCCAGGTCGTGCTGGAGGTCGTCGATCTTCTGGTCCGCGGCGATGACGCTCTCCGCGAGCTTCAGGTCGGCGTCCAGCATCGCCGTCGTGGCGCGCCCGATCGCCGACCCGACCAGACGGGCCATCTCGACCAGGCCCTCGCCGATCGAGTCAAGTTCCTCGTGGTACGCGTCCCGCATCGATGTCGTCCCTCTCTACGCGCTCCGTAAATGCCTCGGGGCCCGGACCCCGGGTCCCGGGTCGGTCCGTGCCCCCACGCTCCCACGTTCGGGCCCGTACGCGTCGGGCTCCACCCCCTCACGTGAACCACCCCTGTCACCCAGGTGAACTCTGGGCAACGCACGCCGCAGGGTCCACCAGGGCAAATGAACCAGCCCCGTCTCCTCGGTGAACTCTGGGCGACGACTGTTCGAGGAGCCACCCGGACGGCTGGGAGAGTGTCATTCGACCCGCATAACCTGGATGGCATGGACGTGAACGCGGCGGTCGCCGCATTGGCCGCTATCGCCGGCGTGTGCACCGGCGTGATCGCCATGCTGGCATTCCGCTGGAGCGAGCGCGACCAGGCGCGACCCACCCGTACCTCCCTGCACACCGATGCCGTGCTCCCGCCCGGCGTCGACACCGTGCTGTCCGTGCTGCGCTCCTCCGCCGTCGTCCTCGACGAGAGCGACTCGGTGGTCAAGGCCAGCTCGGCGGCGTACGCGCTCGGCCTGGTCCGCGGCGGGAAGCTGGCCGTCGAGCCCATGCTCAACATGGCCCGCGACACCCGCCGCGACGGAGAGATACGCCAGGTGGAGCTCGACCTGCCACGGCGCGGCACCGGCCGCGGCGAGGCCCTGGCGGTCTCCGCCCGGGTCGCGCCGCTGGGGTCGCGGCTCGTGCTGCTGCTCGTCGAGGACCTGACGGAGGCCCGCCGGATCGAAGCGGTACGGCGCGACTTCGTCGCCAACGTGAGCCACGAGCTGAAGACGCCCACCGGCGCGCTCTCCCTGCTCTCCGAGGCCGTCATGGACGCCTCGGACGACCCCGAGGCGGTCACCCGCTTCGCGGGCCGGATGCAGATCGAGGCGACCCGCCTCACCAACCTGGTGCAGGAGCTCATCGACCTCTCGCGGGTGCAGAACGACGACCCGCTGGAGGACTCCGAGCCGGTGCGCGTGGACGAGCTGGTCGCCGAGGCGATCGACCGTTCGCGGCACACCGCCTCCACCAAGCAGATCACGATGGCGTCCGGAGGCACCGCCGACCTGTATGTCTGGGGCAGCCGCGGCCAGCTCGCCGCCGCCCTCGGCAACCTCGTCGAGAACGCCGTCAACTACTCGCCGGCCCGTACGCGGGTCGGCATCGCCGCCCGCCGCGTCGCGGCACCCGGCGGCGACCTGATCGAGATAGCGGTGACCGACCAGGGCATCGGCATCTCGGAGAAGGACCGCGAGCGGATCTTCGAACGCTTCTACCGGGTCGACCCGGCCCGCTCCCGCGCCACCGGCGGTACGGGCCTCGGCCTGGCCATCGTCAAGCACGTGGCCGCCTCGCACGGCGGGGAGGTCACGGTGTGGAGCACCGAGGGCCAGGGCTCGACCTTCACCCTGCGGCTGCCCGAGGCGCGCGCGGGGCGGAACCGCCGCGCCGAGCAGAACGGCACGGCGGGCGACCACGACCACGACGACGAACCCGGCCACGACCACGACCTCGGCCATGACCACGACCTCGGTCACGACGACGCCCCGGGTCTCGACGCCCCGGGCCTCGACGGCCGGCTCGGTCCCGACCACGGCCACGCTTCGGCCTCCGGCCAGGGTCACAGCCAGGGCCACGGCCAGAGCTCCGGCCCGGGCCACGGTCCCGGCTCGGGCGCCGGCCACGGTTACGGCTCGGGTCACGCTCCCGGCTCGGGCGCCGGCAACGGCTCGGGCTCGGGCTCGGGCCACGGTCCCGGGCTCGGCTCCGACTCGCCTTCCCTCTCCGCGTCCACCTCCACCTCCACCACCCCCGATCTCATGACCGAACCACTCCCTGCCCCGGAGGTCCTTCCGTGACCCGAGTGCTTGTCGTCGAGGATGAGGAATCCTTCAGCGACGCCCTGTCGTACATGCTCCGCAAGGAGGGCTTCGAGGTCGCCGTCGCGGCGACCGGGCCCGACGGCCTCGACGAGTTCGAGCGCAACGGAGCGGATCTCGTCCTCCTCGACCTGATGCTGCCGGGCCTGCCCGGTACGGAGGTGTGCCGGCAGCTGCGCGGCCGCTCCAACGTCCCGGTGATCATGGTGACCGCCAAGGACAGCGAGATCGACAAGGTCGTCGGGCTGGAAATAGGAGCCGACGACTACGTGACCAAGCCCTTCTCCTCGCGTGAGCTGGTGGCCCGCATCCGCGCGGTGCTGCGCCGCCGCGGAGAGCCGGAGGAGGTCACGCCCGCCGCCCTGGAGGCCGGCCCGGTCCGCATGGACGTCGACCGCCACGTGGTCACCGTCGCGGGCGGCAAGGTCGACCTGCCGCTGAAGGAGTTCGACCTCCTGGAGATGCTGCTCCGCAACGCGGGCCGCGTCCTCACCCGCATGCAGCTCATCGACCGGGTCTGGGGCGCCGACTACGTCGGCGACACGAAGACCCTCGACGTCCACGTGAAGCGCCTCCGCGCCAAGATCGAGCCGGACCCCGGTGCGCCGCGCTACCTGGTGACGGTGCGGGGTCTGGGCTACAAGTTCGAGCCGTAGGACGCGACCCGCGGCCCATCACCGCCGGACGGAGTCCGGCGCGGCGTCCCGAAGCCCGGGAGGCCCCCTGGGGTCGAGCGGTGCGAGGGGCGCGGTGTGGCAGGGGGCTCGAGCCGGACCCCGGTGCGCCGCGCTACCTGGTGACGGTGCGGGGTCTGGGCTACAAGTTCGAGCCGTAGGCCGACGGCGCCGCGTCAGCGCCTGTGCGAAAGGGCGCCCCCTCCTCGGAGGGGGCGCCCTTTCGGCTTGCCTGTGTCCGGGCTCAGTGGCCGGCCGCGTGGCCGGCCTCGCCGGTCGGCGTGGCCGTGCCGGTCGGGGTCGCCGTGCCCGACGGGGTGGCGCCGTGGCCGGCCTCACCGGTCGGGGAGGCGGTGGCGGTGGCGCCCGTGGTCGGCGTGGTGGCCGGCGGCTTCGGGATCTCGGCGGGGCCGTACTCCTTGAAGTAGCCCTGCGCCGGGACGACGAACGCGTCGAGCGACACCTCGCCGGTCTTGCTCAGCTTGAAGACGACCTTCTGCGCGTCGCCGTTCCTGGCCTCCCGCAGGCCGCCCTCGATCGTGGCGGTCGCGTTGCCGGCGCCGCCGATCACGACGGAGCCGCCGGCGGGGACGACGATCGGGCCGTCGCCCTCGGCCGCCTTGAGCTTCACGGTGCCGACGGTGCCCGGCAGGGCGATCGACTCGAGGGTCTGCTGCGTCCGGCCGTTGTTGAAGACGGTGGCGGAGACGACGGCCGGGCCGACGGCACCCGGGTCCGGCTGGGTGATCACGAGCGCGTTCTGGATCTTGACGTCGTCCACCGTGACGGCGGCGTTGTCCGGCCGGACGCCGAGCGTCTGTGCGTCGTTGCCCGCACCACAGGCGGACAGCGAGGCGATCGAGATCACGATGGCGGTGGCGGCGAGGGCGCCGCGTCGAAGGCTGCGGCTCACGGCGGCGGCAACTCCTAGGACGTACGGACGGGCTAAGTAACGGCTAAAGGTGTGTCAGCGCGCTTAGGTTACCGAGCCGCACTCTCCGTCCCGCACCCGACCCGCCCCCAACGCGTAACCGGTCGCGTACCGGCCGCGCACCGGTCGCGTACCGGCCGCACCCCGGTCGCGTACCGGGCCCGCCACCAGCCGCCCGCCCACCACACCCCCGCGCCCGCCCCGCCCGCCACCCCCGCGCCCGCCCCGCCCGCCACCCCCGCCCGCCGCACCGCCGCGGCCCTCCGCCCCCCCGCCTCCGTCGGGAACTCGCCGTCATGGCCGGATCACGCCCCATTGACGCGCCGTTCACATAAGCGCCGTGATCAATTCGGCCGCCGGCCGCGCATTACCCGTGCACCACCCCTCCGCGCCATTCGGGAATCCCTCCGTGATCAATTCGAGAATCCGCCCGTACGGGTGGTCGATCCTCGAACGGACTACGTGAAGAGCGCCACACCGAACCCGGCAAACCTGGACATCACCCCTCTCTCGCACCACCCTCGGAGCCTGTAACGTGGGTGTTTCTCTGCGTCCACGCAGCCGCTCCGACCTGCGAATACCGCCTTCCGGAAGGCCTCCGCAGCACGTCCGCGGCGCTGTTGTCAAGCCCCGAGATATGCCCTGACCTGCGAAAACGCCATTCAGAAGAAGCCGTATCCGTGTTACTCTGGATAGCCACGGAAGGGGTACCTGTCACATGACGTTCAAGGTTGGCGACACCGTGGTCTATCCCCATCACGGGGCCGCGCTGATCGAGGCCATCGAAACTCGCCAGATCAAAGGCGTGGACAAGACCTACTTGGTGCTCAAGGTCGCGCAGGGCGACCTGACGGTTCGTGTGCCGGCGGACAATGCGGAGTTCGTCGGTGTTCGCGACGTGGTCGGTCAGGACGGGCTGGACCGGGTCTTCGAGGTGCTGCGCGCGCCGTACGCCGAGGAGCCGACCAACTGGTCCCGTCGCTACAAGGCGAATCTGGAGAAGCTCGCGTCGGGCGACGTCATCAAGGTCGCCGAAGTGGTGCGCGACCTGTGGCGCCGTGAGCGCGAGCGCGGTCTCTCCGCCGGTGAGAAGCGCATGCTCGCCAAGGCACGCCAGATCCTGGTGAGCGAGCTGGCCCTCGCGGAGAACACCAACGAGGACAAGGCCGAGGCGCTTCTCGACGAGGTGCTCGCGTCCTGACGCCTGCCGTCTGATGCCATCCGACGCCTGGCGCTCATGCCATGTCACGCACATGCATGCCACGCACAATGCCGCGGTGCCCGCTGACGCGCTGTGAATCCCAGTGATTCCACAGTGCCGTCGCCGGGCACTGCGGCATGTTCGTCTCTCTTTTCCCGACCCCCTGCCGACCTCGGCACCCCACACGACGATCACGGCGGCTCGCACGGCGACGCCTCGACCGTCGTCACGGAAAGGGCCCGGTCGAGGCGTCGCGGCAAGCCTGCTGACGCCATACCCACGTCGCCCGCGGAAACAAACCTGCCGGAGTGCAACCGATGACAGACGAAGCGCGTCCTACTCGCACCGCCGTGGTGATCCCCGCGGCCGGCCGGGGCGTGCGCCTCGGCCCGGGCGCCCCCAAGGCGCTGCGCGCGCTGAACGGCACCCCCATGCTCATCCACGCCGTCCGGGCGATGGCCGCCTCCCGCGCCGTCTCCCTCGTCGTCGTGGTCGCGCCGTCCGACGGCGCCGCCGAGGTCAAGAACCTCCTCGACGCCCACGCCCTGCCCGAGCGGACCGACTACGTGGTCGTGCCCGGCGGCGACACCCGCCAGGAGTCCGTCCACCTCGGCCTCAAGGCGATCCCCGACGACGTCACCACCGTCCTGGTGCACGACGCCGCCCGCCCGCTCGTGCCCGTCGACACCGTCGACGCCGTCATCGAGGCGGTACGGGACGGAGCCGTCGCCGTCGTCCCCGCGCTGCCCGTCGCCGACACCGTCAAGGAGGTCGAGCCGGCCGAGCGGCCCGGCGGCCCCGAGCAGGTCGTCGCCACCCCGGTCCGCGCCCGCCTCCGCGCCGTACAGACCCCGCAGGGCTTCGACCGCGAGACCCTCGTCAACGCCCACGCCACCGTCGCCCTCACCGGAGAGGGCGCCACCGACGACGCCGGCATGGTCGAGAAGCTCGGCGCGCCCGTCGTCGTCGTGCCCGGTCACGAAGAGGCCTTCAAGGTGACCCGCCCCCTCGACCTCGTCCTCGCCGAGGCCGTACTCGCCCGCAGGAGGGCCAACGATGGCTTCTGAGTTCTCCCAGGCCCCCGCCCCCGCCTCCGTGCCGCTGCCCCGTACCGGCATCGGCACCGACGTCCACGCCTTCGAGAAGGGGCGCGAGCTGTGGTGCGCCGGTCTCCTGTGGGAGGGCCCCGACAGCGACGGGTACGGGCTCGCCGGGCACTCCGACGGTGACGTGGCCGCCCACGCCGCCTGCGACGCGCTGTTCTCCGCCGCCGGCATCGGCGACCTCGGCGCCCACTTCGGGACCTCGCGCCCCGAGTGGTCCGGCGCCTCCGGCGTCACCCTGCTCGCCGAGGCCGCCCGCATCGTCCGGGCCGAGGGCTACGAGATCGGCAACATCGCCGTCCAGGTCGTCGGCGTCCGCCCCAAGATCGGCAAGCGCCGCGACGAGGCCCAGAAGGCCCTGAGCGAGGCGGCCGGCGCCCCCGTGTCCGTCTCCGGCACCACCACCGACGGCCTCGGCCTCACCGGCCGCGCCGAGGGCCTGGCCGCCCTCGCGACCGCTCTCGTCTACCCGGTGGCCCGCGCCTAGGCCGCCTCTTCCGGATCTCGGCCGGTCCGAAAGAGAAGGCCTGGCGGCATCCCGTCGCCGGGCCGGATCCCGGCCGGGTCCCCACCCGGGGAACGCCCGGCGGGAAGCCGAGCGGGAAGCCGAGTGGGAAAAGTGTCACCCGCGACCCGCAAAGGGTCGCGGGGCACTGCCCCCCGCCCACTACCCTGGTGTGGTGACTATTCGCCTGTACGACACCAGCGCCCGGCAGATCCGTGACTTCACCCCGATCAAGCCGGGCTGTGTCTCGATCTACCTGTGTGGCGCGACCGTGCAGGCCGCCCCGCACATCGGGCACATCCGCTCGGGCCTGAACTTCGACATCATGCGCCGCTGGTTCGCGTACCGCGGCTACGACGTCACGTTCGTCCGCAACGTCACCGACATCGACGACAAGATCATCAAGAAGGGCGCCGAGCAGGGCCGCCCCTGGTGGTCCATCGGCTACGAGAACGAGCGCGCCTTCAACGACGGCTACCACGCCCTCGGTTGCCTGCCGCCCACCTACGAGCCGCGCGCCACCGGCCACGTCACCGAGATGGTCGAGATGATGCGCGGCCTCGTCGAGCGCGGCCACGCCTACGTCGCCGACGGCAGCGTCTACTTCGACGTGCGCTCCTTCCCGGACTACCTGGCGCTGTCCAACCAGGACATCGACGACCTGCGCCAGCCGGCCGAGGAAGGCATCACCGGCAAGCGCGACCCGCGCGACTTCGCCATGTGGAAGGCGACCAAGCCGGGCGAGCCCGACTGGGAGACCCCGTGGGGCCGCGGCCGTCCCGGCTGGCACCTGGAGTGCTCGGCGATGGCGCACAAGTACCTGGGCTCCGCCTTCGACATCCACGGCGGCGGTCTCGACCTGATCTTCCCCCACCACGAGAACGAGATCGCCCAGGCCAAGGCCTTCGGCGACGACTTCGCCTCGTACTGGGTGCACAACGCCTGGGTCACCATGAGCGGCGAGAAGATGTCGAAGTCGCTGGGCAACAGCGTCCTCGTCTCCGAGATGGTGAAGAACTGGCGCCCGATCGTCCTGCGTTACTACCTGGGCACCCCGCACTACCGCTCGATGATCGAGTACAGCGAGGAGTCCCTGCGCGAGGCCGAGGCCGCCTTCGGCCGCATCGAGGGCTTCGTGCAGCGCGCCACCGAGAAGGCCGGGTCGCCCGTCGCCCCCGCCGCCGAGGTGCCGCCGGCCTTCGCCGAGGCCATGGACGACGACCTGGGCGTGCCGCACGCGCTGGCGATCATCCACACCACCGTCCGCCAGGGCAACAGCGCGCTGGCCGCCGACGACAAGGACGAGGCCATCGCCCGCCTCGCCGAGGTGCGCGCCATGCTCGGCGTCCTCGGTCTCGACCCGCTCGACCCCCACTGGGCCGAGGAGACCGGTGGCGGCGAGGAGCTGCACGGCGTGGTCGACACCCTCGTACGGCTGGTGCTCCAGCAGCGCGAGTCCGCCCGTGAACGGAAGGACTGGGCGACCGCGGACGCCATCCGTGACCAGCTCACGCAGTCCGGCCTCGCCATCGAGGACAGCCCGGACGGTCCGCGCTGGACCCTCGCCAACCGCTAGCAAGACGACGCGTGTGCCGTCCGGGCCTCCGGGCGGCACACTTCACTTACAGACTTCATACGCACGCAGGTAGAGGAAACAGGTAGCAGTCATGGCCGGGAACAGCCAGCGCAGGGGACGTCGCACGTCCAACAAGAAGGGCGCGACGGTCGGCAGCGGTGGCCAGCGGCGCAAGGGCCTCGAAGGCAAGGGCCCGACGCCCAAGGCCGAGAACCGCAAGGGCCACAAGGCGTACCGCGTCTCCAACGCGATGGCCCGCAACGCGGCCAAGCGCAAGCCTGTCGCCCGCCGCGGCGGCAAGGGCCAGTCGGAGATGGTCGTCGGCCGCAACCCGGTCTTCGAGGCGCTGCGCGACGGCGTGCCCGCCACCACGCTCTACGTCCAGCAGTTCATCGACAACGACGAGCGCGTGCGCGAGGCGCTGAACCTCGCCACCGGCCGCGGCAACATCAACATCATGGAGGCGCCGCGCCCCGAGCTCGACCGGATGACCAACGGGCTCAACCACCAGGGCCTCGTCCTCCAGGTCCCGCCGTACGAGTACGCGCACCCCGAGGACCTGGCCGAGGCGGCCTACGACGACCACGAGGACCCGCTGATCGTCGCCCTCGACGGCGTCACCGACCCGCGCAACCTGGGCGCCGTCGTGCGGTCGGTCTCCGCCTTCGGCGGCCACGGCGTGGTCGTGCCGGAGCGGCGCGCGGCCGGCATGACCGCCGGCGCCTGGAAGACCTCGGCCGGTACCGCCGCCCGTACGCCGGTGGCCCGCGCCACCAACCTGACCCGCTGCCTGGAGCAGTACCAGAAGGCGGGCCTGACGGTCGTCGGCCTGTCCGCGGACGGCGACACCGAGGTGCACGAGCTGGAGGCGCTGTCCGGCCCGGTCGTCGTCGTCGTCGGCTCCGAGGGCAAGGGCCTGTCCCGACTGGTCGGTGAGACCTGCGACTTCCTCGTCCGCATCCCGATGCCCGGTGGCGCCGAGTCGCTGAACGCCGGTGTCGCGGCGGGCGTGGTGCTCTACGAGGCGGCCCGCCGCCGCATGCGCTGATCCGTCCCCCGTACGGGCTGACCCGAACGGGGGACGCGCCCCGGCCGTGATCTTGACGGACCTCCGACATTTCGGGTCCGTCAAGGCAGTGTCCTAACCGCGCATCACTCGGTTAGATGAGTGTGGACACCAGAACGCCCCGGCCGGGGTTCGACGATCAGCCCGCGCTGAGCATGGTCAAGGTGGATTCCGATCCCGCCCAGGTGATCGTGAACCACGCCAGCTTCCGTGTGCGGCTCGCGCCGGCCAAGGAGACGAAGGTCGCTCCCCGTATCGCCGCGCTCGCCGGAGCCGCGGCGGGTGTCGGCGCTGTCGCCGGCGCGGGAGCCGGCCAGGCCCGCCGCCGGCCCGTCGTGTGGAGCGGCAAGTCCGCGCCGGGCGCCACCGGGCTGCTCCAGGCGGTCCGCGACTCGTCGGCCGCGGGCGCCGTCTCCACTCTGGAGCCGACGACCCAGACCATCCCGCGCATCGACGACACGATGCCCACCCCGGTGGTGCCGGCGGCCGGGCCGCCCGCCCCGCTGCTGCCGCCGATGCGGCGCGCCGAGGGCGCGTACGACGACGTGTACGAGATGGCGCCCGACGCGTACGACGAGGGCGCCGATCCGCAGGCCCGCGGGCAGCGGCACGGCGCGGACGCCGTCCGGCACGCGTACTACCCGGGCCGCCGGATGAACCTGGGCGTGGTGCTCCTGCCGCTGCGCGTCTTCCTCGGCTTCATCTCCATCTACGCGGGCATGGGCAAGCTCTGCGACCCCGTCTACTTCGACGGCGGCGAGCGCGGCTCCATGGTCAAGTGGCTGCACTCGCTGCACCCGTGGGCGCTGGCCGAGCCGCTGCGCGACTTCGCGCTGCAGCACCCGGTCGGCGCGGGCCTCACCGTCGCGTTCCTCCAGGTCGTCGTCGGCGTCCTCACCGTGCTCGGCCTGTGGCAGCGGGTCGCGGCCGTGGTGGGCGCGCTGCTGTCGGCGGCGCTGATCCTGACCGTCAGCTGGAAGACCGTCCCGGTCTACGACGCGCCGGACATCATCTACCTGGCCGCGTGGTCGCCGCTGATCATCGCGGGCGCCCCGGTGTACTCGATCGACGGCCGGCTGGCGGGCGAGGCGTGGCGGACCCTCGGGCCGCGCTCGGAGCTGTGGGAGCTGCGCCGCCGGGTGCTGCGGCGCGGCACGGTGGTGGCCGCGGTGGTCGTCGGACTCACGCTGCTCGTCGGCTCGATGCTCGGCGGCGCGGTGCGCTCCTCGCAGATGGTCACGGTGCCGGGGCCGAACGACGACCCGATCAACCACCTGCCGGGGCAGCCGCTGCCGCAGGAACCGGGCGCGAGCAGCCCGTCCCGGAAGGCCACGAAGAGCCCGAAGCCCACGGCGACGACCGGGGCGAGCGGCACGAGCGAGCAGGACGAGGACGAGGCGAAGCCGACGGAGTCGGCGCGGGAGACCCGGCGCAGCGACCGTACGAGCCCGTCGGCGACGACCACGCGGAGCCCGAGCCAGACCCGCACGACGGCTCCGTCGTCCTCGACGAGCGACTCCACGTCGGGCGGCACGAGCGGCACCCCGTCGAGCGGGAGCAGCACCGGCTCGTCGGACGGCGGCTCGACGTCGGGCGGCGCGCGCAACCCGATCGGTGGCCTGCTGGGCTGAGGCCGGGCGGCCCTGCCGGCCGGGCGGCCCGACTTCCTGAGGGCCCCGGTGTCCATGCGGACACCGGGGCCCCTCTCGCGTGGCCGGCGCTCCACCCGGCCGGTGCGAGGCACCGCGAGAGGAGCCGGGCCGCCGAAGCGCGAGAAGGCGGCCAGGGCCGCCGGAGCGCGAGAAGGCGGCACCACGAGTCGTGGTGCCGCCTTCGTCGGCTTCCTGGACCCACGCCTGGGCGGGGCGGCGGGCGAAGCCCGTGCGCCGCGGGTTGCGCCTGCGCCGCGGTTTGGGCCGCCCGTGCGCTGCGGGTCTGGGCTCGTCCGTACGCCGCGGGCTGCGCGTGCGCCGCGGTTTGGGCCCGTCCGTGCGCCGCGGGCTGCGCCCACCCGTGCGCCGCGGGCTGCGCCCACCCGTGCGCCGCGGGCCGCGCCCGCCGTGCGTCGCCGGCTACGCCTGGGCGGCGAGTTCCTTCGCCGCCTCCGTCAGGTCCTTGGCGGTGTCGATGGCCCGCCAGTACGCGCCCTGCGGCAGCGGGAAGCCCGCCAGGCGGCGTTCCCGCGCGAGGCGCGGGAAGGTGGTGCGCTCGTGGTCGCCGCGCTCGGGCAGCAGCTCGGTGAAGGCCGCGGAGAAGACGTACACGCCCGCGTTGATGAGGTACGGGGACGGCGGCGACTCGATGAAGTCGGTGATGTGGCCGAAGGCGTCGGTCTCGACGGCGCCCCACGGGATGCGCGGGCGGGCCAGCGCGAGGGTCGCGGTGGCGTCGCGCTCGGTGTGGAACTCGGCCATCTCGCGCAGCGAGAAGCGGGTCCAGATGTCGCCGTTGGTGGCGTACCAGGGCTTTCCGGGCTCGGGCAGGTGCGTCGCCGCGTACTTGAGGCCGCCGCCGCGGCCCAGCGGCTCGGACTCGACGACCGTGGTCACCTTCAGCGGCAGGTCGGCGGTCTCCAGCCACTCCTGGAGCACCTCGGCGAGGTGGCCGCAGGAGACGACGGCGTCCGTCACTCCCTCGGCGGCGAGCCAGGACAGCTGATGGCCGATGATCGGGGTCCCGGTGCCCGGGATCTCGACCATCGGCTTGGGGCGGTCGTCGGTGTACGGGCGCAGCCGCGAGCCCTGGCCGCCCGCCAGGACCACGGCCTGCGTCGGGGAAGTGTGCATACCGGGAACGATATGCGGTGAACGGCGGGCCTACCGGGCCCGGCTCAGGCGGCGTTCATGACGCCGGTCGCGAAGGACGTGTCGCAGACCGGGCGGGAGTAGGACTGGGCGCGCGTCGGGCCGAAGCGCTCGACCGCGGCGGCGCCGAGGGCGCGGGCGATGGACATGCAGTGCCGGGCGAGCGAGGGCCGGTTCTCCACTTCGCGCTGGAGGTGGGTGAGGGCGACCCCGGGGTCCTTCTCCTGAAGCTCTGCGAGGAGCTGGTCGCGCAGAATATCCTGCGGGGCGCGGGACTTGGCGCGGGTGGAGACGTCCGTCGACGAGGCGGACGACGCGGTCAGCATCTGGGTTCCGTGGCTCTGGCCGGCCCACGGAACGGCGGATACCGCGAGCGTTCCGGAGAGCACCAGGACGACGGGCAGGACGAGGGCGAGAGAGCGGCCGATTCGGCGGGCAGTATGCGTCACGCAGGCGAGCGTAGCGGCCGGTAGTGATATGGCGACATTTAGTCACTCTCGCGAGGGATGGTTCGAGGCGGCTTTTCGAATCCCGTGTTGACGCGGGGGAGAGGCCGGGTGTCTGTTTGCCCAGTTCTGCCGGGGTTTTCGCCGAGTCGGGGATTCATGCCTCCTGTACGCGAACGGCCCCGCCCCCGCAAGCGGGGACGGAGCCGTACGGAGCGGAGCGCGTGCGCCGGGCGGCGCGGGCCGGCGTCAGTCGGAGAGACGCTCGCCCGTCGAGGTCGAGAAGACGTGCAGCTCGGCCGAGCGCGGCACGACGTGCAGCGTGGAGCCCTTGGCCGGGACCTCGCGGCCGCCGACGCGGACCACGACGTCCTTGTCCTCGCCGCCGACGCGGGTGGAGCCGTACACGAAGCCGTCGGAGCCGAGCTCCTCGACCACGTTCACGGTCACGGCCAGGCCGTCCTTGCCCGTGGGGCCCGACACGTCGAAGTGCTCGGGGCGGACGCCGACGGTGACGGTGGTGTCGCCCTTGGCGGCCGCGGCGGCGATGGCCTCGCGGGAGACCGGGACGACGCTCGCGCCGAACTTCACGCCGCCGTCGGTGATCGGGACCTCGATCAGGTTCATGGCGGGGGAGCCGATGAAGCCGGCGACGAAGAGGTTGGCGGGCTTGTCGTACATGTTGCGCGGGGTGTCGACCTGCTGGAGCAGACCGTCCTTGAGGACCGCGACCCGGTCGCCCATGGTGAGGGCCTCGGTCTGGTCGTGCGTCACGTACACGGTCGTGATGCCCAGGCGGCGCTGGAGGCTCGCGATCTGGGTACGGGTCGAGACGCGGAGCTTGGCGTCGAGGTTCGACAGCGGCTCGTCCATGAGGAAGACCTGCGGCTCGCGGACGATGGCGCGGCCCATGGCGACGCGCTGGCGCTGACCGCCGGAGAGCGCCTTCGGCTTGCGGTCCAGGTACTCGGTGAGGTCGAGGATCTTCGCCGCCTCCTCGACCTTGGCGCGGATCTCGCTCTTGTTCACGCCGGCGATCTTGAGGGCGAAGCCCATGTTGTCGGCGACGGTCATGTGCGGGTAGAGCGCGTAGTTCTGGAACACCATGGCGATGTCCCGGTCCTTCGGCGGCAGGTGCGTGACGTCGCGGTCGCCGATGCGGATGGAGCCGGAGGTGACGTCCTCCAGACCGGCCAGCATGCGCAGCGAGGTCGACTTGCCACAGCCGGAGGGGCCGACGAGGACGAGGAACTCGCCGTCGGCGATCTCGATCTCCAGCTCGTTGACGGAGGGCTTTTCGGCGCCGGGGTAGACCAGGGTCGCCTTGTCGTAGGTGACGGAAGCCATGGTGATGTGTCCCTTCACCGGCAGGAACGTGCCGGACGATCCGAGTAAAGGAAGGATTGAGGTCTAGTCCACCTGGGTGAACTCGGAGTGACGCTACCCGGCGGCGCGGGATCTGTCAGCAGTCCGGGTGCTACGGGATGCGTGAGATTTCCGACCTGGGGCGGGCGGGCGTTCGTTACACTGCATTCGCTGCCTCCTTAGCTCAGCTGGCCAGAGCACCGCTCTTGTAAAGCGGGGGTCGTCGGTTCGAACCCGACAGGGGGCTCTCTGAAACAGCACCAGGTCCGAGGCCCTGTCGTCCGTGCGGGCGGCAGGGCCTCGGTTCTGGGTACGGGCGGAAGCTGACGGGGAGGTGGCCGCCTTGGCCGCGAGGTACCGCGTGTCGCCGCGCGGCGGCATGGGCGTCCACCGCGACATCGCGTCCGCGCTCGCCGCGGCGGCCCGCAAGAACCGGCCGGCCCGGATCGAGATCGCGCCCGGGCACTACGCGGAGCCGCTCCTCGTCCGGGGCGAGGTCGAGCTGGTCGCGACGGGCGAGCCCGGTTCGGTCACGGTGATCCTGCCGAGCGGCACCGCGCTGGAGACGGCCGGGACCGTCCTGGCCCGCGGACTCGTCCTTGCCTCCCGTGACGCGGACGTCGTCCGCTGCGCTGCGGGCACGCTCACACTGGAGCACACGGAGGTACGGGCGCCGGCCGGCGTCTGCGTGCACGCGACGCCCGGCACCGCGGTGACGCTCAGGGACAGCGCCTTCCGGCACGGCCGGGTGCTCTTCTCCGGGGCCGGCGGGCACGTCGAGCGGTGCCGGTTCACCGACGCCGCGGACAACGCGCTCGCGGCGATCGAGGGCGCTCGGGTGTCCGTGAGGGACAGCCGGTTCACGGGTGCCCGGATCCACGGCGTCAGGGTCAGCGGCGCGCAGGCCGAGGTGACCGGCTGCGAGCTCACCGGGACCGGGCTGGCCGCGCTGTTCGCGGACACGCAGGCCTGGCTGGCGGTGGCCGACTGCACCATCGCCGACGTGGGCGCGGAGGCCGTCGGATACCTCCAGCACTCCCGTGGGACCGTGGACCGGGTCCGCGTCACCGGCTCCGAGCACGGCATCGCGGTCGCGGAGGGCTCCGACCCCGTGGTGCGCGGCTGTGTCTTCACCGGCTGCCGGGACACCGGGATCACCGTACGGGCGGGGCGCGGCCGGTTCGAGGACTGCGAGGTCGCGGAGGCAGGCAACGTCGCGGTGTTCGTGTCCGAGCGCGGTGCCCCGGAGGTGCACGGCCTCCGGGTCGCCGGCGGCAACGTCGGCGTCGTCGTCACCGGCACGGGCTCTCGGGGCGCCTTCCACGGGGTGCGGGTCGCGGATCTGACGAGCGTCGCGCTCCGGGCGTACGAGGGCGGCAAGGCCGTCTTCCGGGACGTGCGGGTGGAGCGCTGCGTGACCCATCTGGAGTCGCGTGGCGACGCGGGCACGACCGCGGAGGTGGACGGCGGGGTGTTCACGGACTTCTCGATGTCGGCCGCGGAGGTCCTCGGTACCTCCCGGGTCACCCTGCGCCAGGTCACCGCGGAGCGCGGCACGGTGGGCTTCGCCGTCGCGGAGGAGGCCCAGCTCTTCCTGACCGACTGCGACGCGCGGGCGGTGACGTCGGCGGGGGCCGCGGCCCTCGGGAAGGGGCGGCTCGTCGCCCGGCGGCTCAGGGTGGCCGGATCGGAGTCGCTCGGTCTCCTCGCCCAGGACCAGTCGAGACTGGAGGTCCACGACAGCGAGTTCACCGACTGCGCATCGGTGGGTGCGTTCTTCCGGGACCAGGCGGGCGGGCTCTTCGTGGGCTGCGCGGTGTCGGGGACGGGCGCGGCGGGCGTGCGGCACAACGGCCTGGTGTCGATGCCGTCGCTGCGGAGCTCGCTGTCGGTGGAGGAGTGGAAGGACGAGGCGAACCAGCCGCCGCCGACGCACGTCACCTACAACAACGTGACCATCCACGGAGGCGTGAGGGACTCCCAGCTCGCCGTGGGCAACGAGCGGGTCGACATGAACCAGCGCATCGACAGCCGGCAGACGCCGCACACCGACGAGGACGGATCTCCCGCATGAACGGTCCCCAGCACGGCACCCCGGAGCACCAGGGTTCGGGGCTCCACATCCACGGCCCGGTGACCGGTTCCCAGATCGCCGTGGGCAACGAGCAGGTCACCCAGAACCAGATCAACCACACCCCGGCGGCGGTCGCCCCCGGTTACACCGAACTCGCCGGCCTCGTACGGGAGCTGCTGGCGCGGCTGCCCGAGCAGGGCCTCGGCGCGCAGGAGCGCGAGGACACCGAGGCCGCGGCCGGCGAGGTCCTCGCCGCCATCAGCGGCACCGAGGAGCCCGAGCCCGGCAGGCTGCGGCGCGCCCTCACCATGCTCCGGGGCGCGCTCGCCCCGGTCGCGACGGGGGTGGCGGCCGGGACGACGGTCGGGGCCCAGGAGTGGGCGCTTTCGGCGATGCAGGGACTGAGCGGCCTCGGCTGAGGCGGGAGTGGTTCCGGAGTGCTCGGCCTCAGCGGGTCGCCGAGGTCCGAGCACTCGGCCGTCAGCGGCCGCTGAGCTTGTTCGCGAGGACCGCGACGCGGTCCGTCGCGGCCGTGCGGGCGGTGGACTCGCGGCGGTCGGCGCCGCGGAAGGCGGCGTACATGGTCTGGACGCCGAGCCAGCGCAACGGCTCCGGCTCCCACTTGCGGACGCGGTGGTTGACCCAGGGCAGGGTGGTCAGGTCCGTCGGGCCCGACTGGCCGGAGTCCTGCCGGATGAGGTCGCGCAGGGTGCGGGCGGCCAGGTTGGTGGTGGCGACGCCGGAGCCGACGTAACCGCCCGCCCAGCCGAGTCCGGTGGAGCGGTCCAGGGTGACCGTCGCGCACCAGTCGCGCGGCACGCCGAGGACGCCGGACCAGGCGTGGGCGATGCCGACGCCCGCGAGCTGCGGGAAGAAGCGGATCAGGATCTCGCGCAGGGCCTCGACGGTCTGCGGCTGGGTGCGGTCTGCGTTCCTGGCGGTGGCGGCCTTCGAGCCGTAGCGGTACGGGACGCCCCGGCCGCCGAGCGCGATGCGGCCGTCGGCGGTGCGCTGGGCGTACATGTAGGCGTGCGCCATGTCGCCGAGGGTCTCCAGCCCGTCCCAGCCGATGGCGTCCCACTGGGCGTCGGTCAGCGGTTCGGTGGCGATCATGGAGGAGTTCATGGGGAGCCAGGTGCGGCGCTGGCCCGCGAGCGAGGCGGTGAAGCCCTCGGTGCAGCGCAGCACATAGGGGGCGCGGACCGTGCCGTACGGCGTGACCGCGTGCTTGGGCCGGATCTCCGTCACCGGCGTGGACTCGTGGATGGTGACGCCGAGCGCCTCGACGGCCGCGGCCAGGCCCTTGACCAGCTTGACCGGGTGGAGCCGGGCGCCGTGCGGGGTCCAGGAGGAGCCGACGGCGCCGGTGACGCGGATGCGCTCGGCGGTCTCCCGTGCCCCGTACAGCTCGCGCTCCTTCTCGCCGAAGGCGATCTCGACGGCGTGGAAGTCCTTGAGGCGGGCGAGCTGGGCGGGTGAGGTGGCGACCTCCAGGACGCCGCCGCGGTGGATGTCGGCGTCGATGCCCTCGGCGGCGCAGACGTCGACGACCTCGGTGACGGTGTCGTTCATGGCGTGCTGGAGGCGTACGGCGGCCTCGTGGCCGTGCTGCCGTGCGTAGCGGTCGCGGCCGGCGATGCCGTTGTAGAGCCAGCCGCCGTTGCGGCCGGAGGCGCCGTAGCCGCAGAAGGCGGCCTCCAGGACGGTGATGTCGAGGAAGGGCACGGCCTTCTTGAGGTAGTACGCGGTCCACAGGCCGGTGTAGCCGCCGCCGACGATGCAGACGTCGGCCGTCGTGTCGCCGGGCAGCGGCTCGCGCGGGGCGGGGGCGCCGTCCTGCGCGTACCAGAACGAGATGCCGCCGTTGACCGTGCCGATCGTGCTCATGTCCATCCCTCTTCCGGGTCCTTCCGGGGCCGTGCGCGGGAGGCTACCGGGGGCCTGGGTCCCGTGGATACGGGTCCTTCGGCGCCGCTTCCCCGGCGGCGGCGCGCCTGGCGTCGGACGTACGGATTTCGTCGCTCGGCAAGGACTCTTCCCATGCGCGTAAGTGGGACCGGCCGCGCCGAGGACTCGGGCGTCCGGCGGCACGCCGACCGTCCTGGTCGACGGGGCACCACTGGCGGCGGGGAACGGCTTCCACGACGCGCCGGAATTCTCGAAGGCGCTGCGCGACGCGGGTGTCTAAGGTCGGTCGGGTGATCGAGATCCCGGCGGAACTGGCGGAGTCGCAGGCGGAGTACAACGGCGCGGCGGGAAGGGCGTTCATCGCCGCGCTGCCGGGCAGGGCGGAGGAGTTCCTGGACCGCTGGGAGCTGCGGCCGACCGGTCCGTCGATGCACGGGGCGGCGTCGCTGGTGCTGCCGGTGTCGCGGGCCGACGGGACCAGGGCGGCGCTCAAGCTCCAACTCGTGGACGAGGAGAGCGAGGGCGAGCCGGCCGCGCTGCGGACGTGGGCGGGGGACGGAGCCGTACGCCTCCTCGAACACGACCGGGAGACCGGCACGTTGCTCCTGGAGCGGGCCGACGAGACCCGTCACCTGTCGGGATCGGGCGACGCGCGCGGGGCCGTACGCGTCCTCGCGGACCTCCTGGCCCGCCTCGTCGCGGTCCCGGCGCCGCAGGGCCTGCGGTCCCTGGGGGACATCGCGGCGCGCATGGTGGCGGCGGCGCCGGAGGCGGCCGGGCGGCTGGCGGACCCGGACGACGCGACGCTCCTGAAGGACTGCGCGGCGGCGGTGCGGGAGGTCATGGGCGAGCCCGGCGACCGGCTGCTCCACTGGGACCTGCACTACGACAACATCCTGGCGTCCGAACGCGAGCCCTGGCTGGCCATCGACCCGAAGCCCCTGGCCGGCGACCCGGGCTTCGAGCTGCTGCCGGCCCTCACCAACCTGTGGGACCCGGACCCGGCCGAGACCTCGTGGCGCTTCGACCTCCTCACCGAGCGCCTGGGCCTGGACCGCGCCCGGGCCCGGGCCTGGACCCTCGCCCGCGTGCTCCAGAACGGTCTGTGGGACGTGGCGGACGGCGAACCGGCCCTCGACCCGGACCAGGTGTCCATCGCTCGGAACCTGCTGGCCAGGCGCCCCTGAGGGGGTGCACCCTGACCTCATGATCCGTACCGCCACGCCTGCCGACGTCCCCGTGATCCACCAGCTCGTCCGCGACCTCGCGGAGTACGAGAAGGCCCTCGACGAGGCCCGCGCGACCCCCGAACAGCTCCACGACGCCCTGTTCGGCGACCGCCCCGCCGCCTACGCCCACATCGCCGAGACCGCCGACGGAGAGGTCGCGGGCTTCGCCCTCTGGTTCCTCAACTTCTCGACGTGGCGCGGCGTCCACGGCATCTACCTGGAAGACCTCTACGTCCGCCCCGAGATGCGCGGAGGCGGCCACGGCAGGGCCCTCCTCACCGAACTCGCCCGCCTCTGCGTGGAGCGCGGCTACGAGCGCCTGGAGTGGTCCGTCCTCGACTGGAACAAGCCGTCCATCGACTTCTACGAGTCCCTGGGAGCCCGCCCGCAGGACGAGTGGACGGTGTACCGCCTGACGGACGGGGCCCTGAAGTCGCTGGGCGGGGGCGGGAGAAGGTAGGAAGGGGGCATGGACAAGGACATTCAGCAGCGGTTCGAGCGGATCACGGCCTTCGTCGAGGCGCGGCTCACACCGCTCTTCGACCCCGAGAACGGGAGCGACCACGGCTTCGGGATGGACGACACCTCCCGGGCGCTGCGGGCGCTGCGCTACACCGTGCAGGCCGCTTCGGCGGTGAACGGGCTGCTGGAGAAGCGGGCCTCGGCGCCGGAGCTGCGGCAGGTCGTGGACCAGGCGCTGGAGCACAACTGGGACGTGCTGCGCTCCATCGCCCGGATGTGGGAGGACCACCCGGACTTCCGGAAGGAGTTCAAGGGGCACTCCTGGGACGTGCTCGGGATCTGAGCCCGGACGGCCCGTCAGGGGACCAGGACCACCTTGCCCATGGTGCCCCGGGTCTCCAGGGCGCGGTGGGCCGCCGCCGCCTCCGCGAGGGGGAAGCGGTGGACCGCCGGGCGGAGGGTGCCGGCGGAGAGCGCGGCCAGGGCGGCGAGTTCGAGGTTGCGGATGTCGCCGCCCGCCTTCTGGATCATCACCGGGCCCAGGACGGAAGCCGACGTGATGCCCCGGGCCGTGAGCTCCTCCTGGGTGAAGGTGAGTTCCTCGCCGCCCGACCAGCCGAAGACGACGTGCTGTCCGCCCGCGCCGAGCAGGTCCACCGCGGCGCGGGCGGTCGCCCCGCCCACCGAGTCGAAGACGACGGTCGCCCTGCGCCCGAGCGCGTCGAGGTACGCGGCGACCTGCTGCGCCCAGTCCGGTGCCGTGTAGTCGACCGCCAGGTCCGCGCCGTTCTCCTTCACCCGGGCCACCTTCTCCTCGCCGCCCGCCAGGCCGATCACGGTGGCGCCGGCGTTCTTCGCGTACTGCACGAGGAGGGTGCCGATGCCGCCCGCCGCGGCCGGGACGATCGCGACCGAGTCCGGGCCGAGCTCGGTGAACTGCAGGATCCCGAGGGTCGTGCGGCCCGTGCCGATCATCGCGACCGCCTCCGCCTCGCCGACGTGGTCGGGGAGGGCGTGGAGGCGGCCGGCGTCGGTGACGGCGAACTCGGCGTAGCCGCCCGGCGCCATGCCCAGGTGGGCGACCACCCGCTTGCCGAGCCACGCCGGGTCGGTGCCCTCGCCGAGCGCGTCCACCGTGCCGGCGACCTCGCGGCCGGGGACCGTGGGCAGTTCGGCGGGCGCGGGGAAGGGGCCCGTCCCGCCCTCGCGCAGCACCGTGTCGAGGAGGTGGACGCCGGCGGCCGTCACCTTGACGCGGACCTGGCCGGGGCCCGGTACCGGGTCCGCGACCTCCTCGTACGTCAGGTTCTCGGCGGGGCCGAAGGCGTGGAGGCGGATGGCGTGCATGGCGGGCTCCCCTGGATCGTCGGTCGACGGGACCGGTCGGATGGTCGGCCGGGCCCGTCGGGCCCGGTGATCTCGTGCGGCGGGACCAGCCTCCGACCTCAAGCGCGCTTGAGGTCAAGTGGCTTCGTCCGCAGATCCGCCCGCATCGCCAGCGACACCGCCTCCACCGCGCTCGTGAACGACACCTCCGCGAGCACGCCCGGCGCCGCCACCTGGTCGCCCGCCAGGTACACGCCGTCGCCCCGGTCGATCGCCGGCCGGTCGCGCCAGGTGGTGCCGGGGCGGTCCACCGCGCCCGTACGGCCGTGGGAGACCGCCTCGCGCCGCCACACCGCCCGCTCGCGCCAGCCCGCGAAGCCCAGGTCGAGCAGCCGCTCCGCGTGCGCCACCCCGTCCGCCTTCCCCTCGCCGGGACCGATCGGCAGCTGCGCCTGGATCAGCTCCTGGCCCGCCGGCGCGAGGCTCGGGTCCTGCGTGGTGAAGCGCTCGACCCAGCCGGGCGCGTCCAGGTCGGAGACGGCGAACGGATCGCCCTTGCGGCTCCGCAGCGCCAGGTCGAACAGGACCGTACGGCCCGACTCCCAGGACAGCGACGGGTCGCCGAGCAGCCGCGCGGCGGCGGCCAGCGAGGTCGCCACCACCACCGGGCCCGCGCCGCGCGGCAGGTCGTCGAGGCTGTCGACGCGCGACGAGGTCTCGATCCGGACGCCCGTCTCCCACGCGCGCGCCGCCATCCGCTCGATCAGCCTGCCCCAGCCGCCCTTGACGAAGTGCGCCTCCGGCGGCACCGACGCGGCCCGGTGCAGCCGCTCCTGCACGAAGCGGGCCGACAGCGCGCCCGGGTCGTGGTGGTACAGCGCGACACCGCTGTACGAGGCGGCCGCCCGCGCGGCGTCCGGCCCGGCGAGCCGGGTCGCCCAGGTGCGGAAGTCCTCGTCCACCGGCGCCTGTTCCGCCGTACGGAGCGACTGCCGCAGGAAGCCCAGCGGCGGGACGCGGCGCAGCGCGCCCTTGTGGTGGAAGCGCAGCTTCGCCGCCTCCCGCAACGGCAGCGGGGCGAGCTCGCCGAGCAGACCGCGCTGCTTCAGCCAGGTCCAGTGCGGGCCGCCGTCGTAGAGGGCGTGCGGGCCCTCGTTGGTCAGGTACGGGCCTTCGGCGGTGCGGGCGCGCCCGCCGAGGGTGTGGTGCGACTCGTACAGGGTCACCTTGGCGCCCGCCTCGGCGGCGGTGACGGCCGCGGTGAGTCCGGCGAAGCCGCCGCCGACGATCGTGATCTTCCGCATCTGTCCGGCTCCCTCGTTGTCGGGTTTCACGGAGGGGACGAGCGGCCCCGGCGCGTTCGTGACATCGCCGGCGGGGGATTGTCAGTGGCGTGCGTCACCATGGCCGCCATGAGTACGAGGAAGAGGACGGTCGCCAAGGTGCGGCGGGCAGAGGTGCGGCTGCCTCCGCTGGAGGCGTACGAGGGCGGCCTGGAGCCGGACGGCGACTACGACGGCCTGGAGCTGGCCGGCCTGGACCTGGCCGGGGGGAACGGCGCGGGGGCGCGGTTCCTGGACTGCGCGGTGCGCGACTGCGGGCTCGACGAGGCGCGGCTGAAGTCCGCCCGCTTCCTCGATTCGGTCCTGGAGGGCGTACGGGGCGTGGGCACCGATCTGGCCGGGGCGCAGCTGCGCGACGTGGAGCTGGTGGACGCGCGGCTGGGCGGGACGCAGCTGCACGGGGCGGTGCTCGAGCGGGTGTGGGTGCGGGGCGGGAAGATCGACTACCTGAACCTGCGGATGGCCGAGCTGCGGGACGTCCTCTTCGAGGGGTGCGTGCTGAGCGAGCCGGACTTCGGGGGCGCGGTCCTGGAGCGGGTGGAGTTCCGGGACTGCGTGGTGACGGGGGCGGACTTCAGCCGGGCGAAGCTGAAGGACGTCGACCTGCGGACGATCCAGCGGCTGGAGATCGCGCGGGGGGTCGACGCCCTGGCGGGCGCGGTGATCTCCACGGCGCAGCTGCTCGACCTGGCGCCGGTGTTCGCGGCGCAGTTGGGGGTGCGGGTGGAGGATCCTGCCTGAGCCGGGGGCCGGGGGTGTGGGCGGGAGACGCGGGTCGGCGGCAGGAAGCGCGGGTCTGGGGCAGGCACGCACCTTGGCCAGGGCATGCGCCCCTGGCCAGGACGCGCGGGCCTCGGCCCGGGCGCGCGGCCGGCTAGGACACGCGGGGGAAGCGGGCCTGGAGGTCCCAGATCGCCGGGTTGTCGGCCAGGCCCTCGTGCATGTCCGTGAGGTCGGCGATCAGGTCGTGGAGGAAGTCGCGGGCCTCGCGGCGCAGTTCGGTGTGGCTGAAGGTGAGCGGCGGCTGGTCGCCCGGCATCCAGTCGGCCTCGACGTCCACCCACCCGAAGCGGCGCTCGAAGATCATGACGTCCGACGACTCCGTGAAGTCCAGCTCCGCGTACTGGGGCCGGGCGGCGCGGCTGCCGCGCGGGTCGCGGTCGATCTGCTCGACGATGTCGCACAGCGCCCACGCGAAGTCGAGGACCGGCACCCATCCCCAGGCCGTGGACAGCTCCTCGTCCTTCTCCGTGTCCGCGAGGTACACGTCGCCGCAGAACAGGTCGTGGCGCAGGGTGTGGACGTCCACGGCCCGGTAGTCGGTCTGCGGGGGGTCCGGGAAGCGGCGGGAGAGCGAGTAGCCGATGTCGAGCACGGGTCGATGGTCCCATGCCCGGCCGCCGCCGGTTTCCCTCAGCCCCGGTGGACCGCCCTCGCCACCCGTGGGCCCAGCCAGCGCTTGAGGCGGCGCAGGGGTTCCAGCTGTTCCGCGGCGCGGTCGAGACGGTAGTAGAGCTGGGGCGGGACGTGCGGGAGCAGCGGGGAGTGGCGCTGGCCGAGCAGGGCGAACATCTGCGCCGGCTCCAGGCGCATGTAGCGGGGCAGGTTCTCGTACCACTGGGCGCTGTAGCGGGCCGCGCTCTGCGCCGACACCAGCTCCGAGCGGCGCCGCCGCCCGTACGCGGCGAGGGCCGCGGGCACGGGGACCGACGGGTCGCGCAGGGCCGCGGCGAGGGCGAGCGCGTCCTCCAGGGCCAGGGTGGTGCCCGCGCCGATCGAGTAGTGGGTGGTGTGGGCCGCGTCGCCGAGCAGCACCGTCCTGTCGTGGTGCCAGACCCGGTTGGTGAGGGTGCGGAAGTGCAGCCACTGGGCCGGGGCGCCGTCACCGTGCTGCTCGCGGCCGATCAGCGGCTCGCCGTCGAGCAGGTCGGAGAACAGCTTCTCCAGCAGGTTCAGGCTGTCGGCCTCGTTCAGCCGGTCCAGCCCGAGGCCCGACCAGGTCTCCGGGCCGCACTCCACCACGCACGTCGACTGCTCGCCGCTGAACCCGTAGGCGTAGCACCAGATCCAGCCGTGCTCGGTCTCCTTGAAGGCGAAGCTGAAGGAGTCGAAGACCTTCGTCGTGCCGAGCCAGACGTAGTGGTTGCGGCCGCTGGTGACCTCGGTGCCGAAGCGGTCGGCGTGTGCCTCGCGCAGCGCGCTGTTCACGCCGTCGGCGGCCACGACGAGGTCGGCGTCCGCGAGCTCGGGCGCCTCGGGGCCGTCGACGGCGTGCTCGTGCTCGACCCGTACGCCCAGCTCCCGGGCCCGGTCGGCGAGCAGCGCGAGCATCCGGCGGCGCCCGATGCCGAAGCCCGCGTCACCGCGGTGGACGGTCCGCTCGTCGCGGACGATCGCCACGCCGTCGGTCCAGGTGACCGACGCGGCGGCGATCGCCTCCGCCGACTCCGGGTCGCCCGCGCGCAGCTTGTCGAGGAGCCCGGCCCAGTAGGTGACGCCCCAGCCGTAGGTGGAGCCCTCCGGGTTCCGCTCGTACACGGTGATGTCGTGGGAGGGGTCCTGGCGCTTCATCAGGATCGAGAAGTAGAGGCCGCCGGGCCCGCCGCCGACGATGGTGATCTTCACGGGTGCTCCCACGAGAACATGACACAGTGCGCTGAAGTGGCAACGCACGGTAGCAGCGCGGGCGTCGTGGCGAGCGGAAAGCCGGGCCCGGTCCGCCCGCCCGGGTGAAGGACCCCTCCCCGTACCCCTACGGCAGCAGGCGCCGCTCCTTCGCCACCGCCACCGCGCCCGCCCGCGTGTCGACGCCGAGCTTCGCGTAGATCCGGCCCAGGTGGGTCTTGACCGTGGCCTCGCTGATGAACAGCGCGCGGGCGATCTCGCGGTTGCCCAGGCCGTGCGCGAGCTGCCCGAGGATGTCGCGCTCCCGGTCGGTGAGGGACGGGCCCGCCGCGCCCCGCATCCGGTCCATCACCCGGCTGGCGACCGGCGGCGACAGCGTCGTACGGCCCTGCGCGGCCGAGTGGATCGCGGCGAACAGCTCCTCCGGGCGCTCGGCCTTCAGCAGGTAGCCCGTCGCGCCCGCCTCGATGGCCCGGGTGATGTCCGCGTCCGTGTCGTACGTGGTGAGGACGAGGACGTGGACGCCGGTCGGCGCGATCCGCCGGGTCGCCTCGACGCCGTCGATGCCCGGGCCGAGCTGGAGGTCCATCAGGACCACGTCCGGCCGCAGGTGGGAGGCCATCGCGACGGCCTCCTCGCCGCTGCCGGCCTCGCCGACCACCTCGATGCCGGGAGCGCTGCCGAGCAGCGCGAGCAGCCCCGCGCGGACCACCGCGTGGTCGTCGCAGAGCAGGATCCGTACGGGCGCCGCGGGCGCGCTCACTGTCGTACCTCCAACGGGATCGCGGCCGAGAGCACGGTGCCCTCGCCCGGGGTGGACTCGATCGTCAGCGTGCCGCCCAGCTGCCGGGCGCGCACCCGCATCGCGGGCAGCCCGTGGCCGCGCACCCCGTCGTCGGCCCGCGAGGCCGCCGGGTCGAAGCCGCGGCCGTCGTCGGCGACGTCGAGGACGACCTGGTCGTCCAGGTAGGTCAGGGTGAGCGCGGCCGAGGAGGCCCCGGCGTGCTCGCGGATGTTGGCGAGCGCGCCCTGCGCGATCCGCAGCAGCGCCGACTGCACCCGGTCCGGCAGCGGCACCGCCGCCCCGTCGACCCGGAACACCGCCGACTCGCGGGTCGCGAGCCCGCGCAGCGCCTCCTCCAGACCGCCGCCCTCGGCGAGATCGGCCGGCGCGAGGTCGTGGACGAAGCGGCGGGCCTCGGCGAGGTTGCGCTCCGCGATCGACGCGGCCGTACGGACGTGGCGGCGGGCGGTCGCCGGGTCGGCGTCCCAGGTGCGGTCGGCGGCCTGGAGCAGCATCTGCTGGCTGGACAGGCCCTGCGCGAGGGTGTCGTGGATCTCCATGGAGAGCCGCTGCCGCTCGGCCAGGGTGCCCTCGCGGCGCTCGGTCGCCGCCAGCTCGCGGCGGGTGCGGATCAGGTCCTCGATGAGCGTCCGCTGCCGCGCGGCCTGCCGGTCGGCGTGCACGAAGACGGCCGTGGCGATGGCGGCGACGGCCGGCGGGGCGATCACCAGGTTCGGGTCGAAGCCGCCCTCGGACAGCTGCACCTGCGCGGCCACGACGAACACCGTGAGCAGCGCGACCAGGCCGAGCGCGGCGCGTGACGGAAGCGTGCGCAGGCCCGTGTAGAACAGCGGCACCGCGCACCAGGCGAAGCTCGGCGCGAGCACCACGAGGACCATCCAGACGGCGACGACCGTGCCCAGCCACGCGATCCTGCGAGGCGTGGCGCGGGTGCCGAGGACGGGGCCGAGGAGGTAGAGGGACGCCAGGGCGCCGGACAGCGCGACGATCCAGGGGCTGCGGTCCTCCCACGGATGGCGCAGCAGGAAGCGGACGAGGGACGCGCCGAGGAGGAGGAAGAAGGCCACGTGCATGACCCGCGCCAGCCAGCGGGCGTCCGGGTCGCGGTCCGGGTCCCGCTCCGGGGCCGGGGTCATGGCCCGGTCCGTCGTCCGGTCCATCGTTCACCTGCTTCGTTTCGCTTCTGCCGCACAGCGCATCTGACCTGGGGATACGTGTCCATCCTGACCCAGGAGGACCAGGGCGGCATCAACCGATCGGCTGACACCCCCGTCATCCACTGTGCGCGCCGGACCCAGCCGGAACGTCGACCGGCGCGCCCCGGCTCCGGGCGGAGGATCGATGCAGAGCGAACGGAACACCGTCCCGAACCACTGGAGCCCGCAATGAAGAAGAAGTTCCTCCTCGGCACCACCGCCGCCGTCGTCCTCGCGGCCGGTACCTTCGGCGCCGTCTCCGCCAACGCCTCCTCCGCCCCGCAGGCCGCCCCGGCCGCCGTCGCCAAGAAGGCCGACGCGGGCAGCGACAACCTGCGCCAGGACACCCACCTGACGATCGAGGCCGCGACGAAGGCCGCCCAGGCCAGCCTCAAGGCCGCCGAGAAGGAGAACCAGCGCGTCTCCGTCGCCGTCGTCGACCGCAACGGCAACACCCTCGTCACCCTGCGCGGCGACGGCGCCGGCCCGCAGTCCTACGAGTCGGCCGAGCGCAAGGCGTTCACCGCCGTCTCCTGGAACGCGCCGACCTCCGTCCTCGCGGGCCGCCTCGCCCAGGCCCCGAACCTGAAGGACATCCCCGGCACCCTCTTCCTGGCCGGTGGCGCGCCCGTCACCGCGAACGGCGCCCCGATCGCCGGCATCGGCGTGGCCGGCGCGCCCTCCGGCGACCTGGACGAGAAGTTCGCCCAGGCGGGCGTGGCGTCGCTCGACGACTGAGGACTGAGGACTGACGACTGACGCCGGGCCGACGGTCCCCGACGGCGCCCGGACCCCCGCCGGGCGCCGTCGGCGCATTCGTACGACTGTTTTCGTATGTCTGCTTAGGATCGGTTCGTGAACACCCGCAGCCGCCGCCGTCGCGTCAGGACCGGAGCCCTGGCCCTCGCCCTCGCCCTGTTCGCCGCGGCCTGCACCGCGGGCGGCTCCGGCGGCGGCGTGCGCGGCACGCCCGGCGCGGCCGGCCTGCGCGACCCGTACTTCCCCAAGCTCGGCAACGGCGGCTACGACGTCAGCCGCTACGCGCTCACCCTCTCCTACGACCCCGCCACCGGCCGGCTCGACGGCCGTGCCGAGATCACCGCGAAGGCCACCCAGGACCTCAGCGCCTTCAATCTCGACCTGGCCGGGCTCACCGTCCGCGGCGCCACCGTCGGCGGGGCACCGGCCGCCGTCAACCGGGCCGGGAACGAGCTGACCGTGCGCCCGCGCGACGACATCGACGAGGGCGCGGAGTTCCGCACCGTCGTCACGTACGACGGCGTCCCGGAGACCATCACCGACTCGGACGGCGCCGAGGAGGGCTGGCTGAAGACCGCCGACGGCGCGCTCGCGCTCGGCGAACCGACCGGCTCCATGGCCTGGTTCCCGGGCAACCACCACCCCTCCGACAAGGCCGCGTACGACATCACCGTCACCGTCCCGGCCGGGCTCAAGGCCCTCTCCAACGGTGTGCTCACCGCCGAGCGCAGGACCGCCGACGGCCGCACCACCTCCGTCTGGCACGCCGCCGAGCCGATGGCGAGCTATCTCGCGACCCTCGCGATCGGCCGCTACGACACGGCCACGACGACCGCGCTCGGCAAGGTGCCCGTCCTCACCGCCGCCGACCCGGTGGTGGCCGCGCGGACCGCCGCGCTGCGCGCCCGGATCCCGGAACTCCTGGAATGGCAGCAGGAGAACTTCGGTCCCTACCCGTTCGCCGCCGCCGGGGCGATCGTCGACCGCGACGACGACGTCGGCTATGCCCTCGAGACCCAGACCCGGCCCGTCTTCCCCGCCGGCTCCTTCGACACCACCACCCTCGTCCACGAACTGGCCCACCAGTGGTACGGCGACTCCGTGTCGCCCGCGACCTGGAAGGACATGTGGCTGAACGAGGGCTTCGCGACGTACGCGGAGTGGCTGTACAAGGAGGACTTCGAGGACTTCCCGGCGCAGAAGAGCTTCGAGAAGGCCTTCGCGGACGACGCCCCGTGGGCCTTCGCCCCGGCCGAACCGCCCGGTGCCGAGGACCTGTTCGGCGCGCCCGTGTACCAGCGCGGGGCGATGGTCCTGCACAAGATCCGCCAGACCCTCGGCGACGAGGCCTTCTACGAGATCCTCGCGGGCTGGTCGGCGAAGTACCGTCACGGCACGGCCGGCACCGAGGACTTCACGGAGTACGTGGAGTCGGTCGCGGACCGGGACCTGAGCGAGCTGTGGGACGTGTGGCTGTACGGGGACGGGCGTCCGGAGAAGCCGTAGGGCCGCGGACCGGGCCCCGGGAGCCGCGGACCGGGGCCTACGGGCTCTGGAGGGCCTTCCGCATCACGACGCACGGCCGGCCGTGGGCCAGGTCCGGGCGGCGCGCGGTCTCCTCGTAGCCGAGCGAGGTCCAGAACGCGAGGGCGCGCGGGTTGTTCTCCAGGACGGCCAGGCGCAGGCCCGTACGGCCCTGGGACCGGAAGCCCTCCTCGACGTACCCGGCGAGGCGGCGGCCGTGGCCCGCGCGGTGCCCGGCCGCGTGGACCATCAACAGGCCGAGCCACGGCTCGGGTTCGGCCGGGTCGGGGTGCCGGCCGAGGGTGACGGCGATCGCGACGAGGCGGCCGGCGGAACGGGCGAGCAGCACCTCGGCGGTGGGCAGCGCGAGCTCGTCGGCGAGGGCGGCGGCGACCTGCTCGGGCAGGATCCGGTCCGGGTCCGGGAAGTCGCCGCTGAGCTGCTGGAACTCCTCGTTCGACGCGTACAGCTCGGTGAGTTCGGTCAGGAGCGGGCCGGGGATGTCGTGCGGGTCCCTGGCGGTCAGCGGTTCGACGATCACCCGCGCAAGCGTAGAGCCCCGGCGCGGGACGCGCCGGGGCTCCGGCGCGGATCGTCGGGGCCGCCGATCCGCGGGGCTCAATGCCTTCCGTACGTCAGATGCTGACGCCGAAGTCGCGGGCGATGCCCTCGAGGCCGGAGGCGTAGCCCTGGCCGACCGCGCGGAACTTCCACTCGGCGCCGTTGCGGTACAGCTCGCCGAAGACCATGGCGGTCTCCACGGCGGCGTCCTCCGACAGGTCGTAGCGGGCGATCTCGGCGCCGCCGGCCTGGTTGACGATGCGGATGTAGGCGTTGCGGACCTGGCCGAAGTTCTGCGATCGGTTGACCGCGTCGTAGATGGAGACCGGGAAGACGATCTTGTCGACGCCGGCCGGGAGGCCCGCCAGGTTCACGTTGATCTGCTCGTCGTCGCCGCCGCCCTCGCCGGTGCGGTTGTCACCGGTGTGGACGATGGTCTGGTCCGGCGTGGACTTGTTGTTGAAGAAGACGAAGTGGCCGTCGGAGACGACCTTGCCGGTGGCGTCCACGCCGATGGCGGACGCGTCGAGGTCGAAGTCCGTGCCGGTGGTCGTCCGGACGTCCCAGCCGAGGCCCACGGTGACGGCGGTGAGGCCCGGGGCCTCCTTGGTCAGGGAGACGTTGCCGCCCTTGGAGAGGCTTACAGCCATGGGAAGTCCCTTTCATCGCGGTGTGTTCGTACCCGATAACGCGTACGGCGGCCGGGTGGTTCCAGTGCGAAAACAGGGTGACGCACGGCGGGCCCGGCGGGGAACATGGAAGGCATGTCCGGTCCCTATCCGATCCGCGGCTCCGTCTCGCTGCCCGAGGCCGAGCTCATGTGGCGTTTCTCGCGGTCGTCCGGGCCGGGCGGCCAGCACGTCAACACCAGCGACTCGCAGGTGGAGCTCCGCTTCGACCTGGCGGCGACCGAGGCCCTGCCGGAGGTGTGGAAGGCGCGCGCCCTGGAGCGGCTCGCGTCGCGCCTCGTGAACGGGGTCGTCACCGTACGCGCCTCGGAGCACCGCTCCCAGTGGCGCAACCGCGAGACGGCCGCCGTCCGGCTCGCCGCGCTCCTCGCGGAGGCCACGGCCCCGCCGCCGAAGCCGCGCCGTGCGACGAGGATCCCGCGCGGCATCAACGAGCGCCGGCTGCGGGAGAAGAAGCAGCGCGCGGAGACCAAGCGCGGCCGCCAGGGCCGCGACTGGGGCTGAGCCGCGCCGGAGGCGGGCCGGCGCCTGCCCGGGGTCGGGCCGGGTTCGGGCCGGGATCGGGCCGGGATCGGTTCGGGGTCGGGCCGGGGCAGGCCCGGGATCGGCTCGGGTTCGGAGTCGTACGGCGCTAGCCCAGCGTGCGGTACCTGCCGCGGAAGTACGTCAGCGGGCCGCCCTCCGCCGACGGCAGCCGCGTGTCGAGGACGCGGCCGATGACGAGGGTGTGGTCGCCCGCCAGGACACGGTTCTCCGTACGGCACTCCAGGGTGGCGAGCGCGCCGCCCATCAGCGGGGCGTCGCTGTGCGTGCCGCGCGTGTACGGGAGGTCGGCGAAGAGCAGCCGGTCGCTCACGCGGCCCTTCATCGCGAAGCGGCCGGCGACGTGCCGCTGGCTCTCGGAGAGCAGCGAGACCGCCCACACGGGGACCTCGGCGAGCAGGTCGTCCATGCGCGAGCCGTTGCGCAGGCTGACCAGGACCAGCGGCGGGTCGAGGGAGACGGAGAGGAAGGCGGTGGCGGTCATGCCGACGTCCTCGCCGTGCGGGCCGTCGTCCGGGTCGTGGGCCGTCACCAGCACCACGCCCGAGGCGAGGCGGGACATGGCGGCCTTGAACGCGTCGTTGCTCACCCCCTCAGCATGAGGGATGGCCAGGTCGACGGCGGTGGTCCGTGAGGCGGGCGTCTTCTGCAGCACGCCCGCACGCTAGTCCGCGCCACGGTGCGGCGGCATCGGGCCCCGGGACCACCCGGCTTCCCTCGTGGGTCCTAGGACCCGGGAGTGCGCCGGGGCGCGTTGGGGGCGCTTTCCGGCTAGAGGCCTGAAGCCCCGCAAGGGCTTGTGACTTGAGTCACAGACGGCAGTATTTGTTGACCCTGTGTACCGGGTGCACAGCTCGCTGTGATTCAGTGGCGGAGACAGTGCACCACGAAGCCCATGAAGCCGATGAGAACCCAGGAGTCAGCTGTCGAGGTCTCGGGGAGAGCGAGCGATGGAGACCGAGTCGGAGCCGTACGTCCGTCTTGCGACCCTGCGGCAGCTGCATCAGGTCGTGGCGGACCTCAACACCGCCCGCAGCCTTGCGGACACCCTGCAGGCCGTCGCGGACGGCGTCGTCGCGGGCCTCAACTATGAGCTGGCCTGCGTCAACCTCGTGCGCCCCGACGGTGACCTGGTCGTCGCCGCCTTCGCCGGCAGCCCCGCCGCCGAGGCCCTGATCACCGGCCGGGTCGGCTCCCGCGCCTCCTGGGACCGCCGCCTCGCCATGGGCCAGGCCTGGGGCGACCTGCGCTTCATCCCGCACACCGAGGGCTGGGTGCTCATCGAGGACGACGTCCCGCAGTGGCACACCGAGGGCCCCGCGCCCCGCTTCGAGGACGAGTGGCACCCGCACGACCGGCTCTACGCGCCGATGTACTCCCCCGGAGCCCGCTCCGCCCACCCGGGGGGACCTCCGGGCTCCGGCCGTGAGCTGCTCGGCGTGATCTCCGTCGACCGCCCGCGCAACGGCCGCCACCCCGGCCCCTGGGGCCGCGAGGCCCTGCAGATGTACGCCTCCCAGGCCGGCATCGCGATCAGCAACGCCCGGCTCCGCTCCAACATGCAGCGCGCCCTCGTGCGCCTGGAGCGCGAGCAGCAGGCGCTGCGCGCCAGCGAGGAGTCCTTCCGGCAGGCCTTCGAGTACGCGCCCTCCGGCATGGCCATCGCCGAGATGGGCGGCGACCAGCACGGCAGGCTGCTCCGCACCAACGACGCCCTGTGCCGGCTGCTCGGCCGGCCCGCCTCCGTGATGCGCCGCTACTCCTTCGCCGACCTCGTCCACCCCGAGGACATAGGCACCCTGCTCCGCACCTCCGCCGAAGGCGGGCGCGCCGAGCTCCGCCTCGGCCGCCGCGACGGCACCTACGTCTGGGTGTCCCTGCGCAACTCCGTCGTCGCCGACACCGCCGACGGCCCCCGCTTCCTCCTCACCCACGTCGAGGACATCGAGGAACGCAAGCGCCACGAGCTGCAGCTCGCCCACCGCGCCTCGCACGACGCCCTCACCGGCCTCCCCAACAGCGCCGAACTCCGCTCCCGGCTCTCCGCCCGGCTCTGCGAGCGACCCTTCGCCGCCGCGGCTCGCGAGGAGACCCCGCCCGGCTCCGAGCCCCCGTACGAATACGAGTACGACTACGAGCACGAGCACGGCTTCGGCTTCTCGCCGGCCGGCGGCGGCGCCGGGCCGTACGACCACCACGTGCACACGGTCGCGCCCACCGGCGGTGACATCGACGACGGGACGAAGGGGCTGGCGGTCCTCTTCTGCGACCTGGACGGCTTCAAGTCGATCAACGACCGCTTCGGGCACCACACCGGCGACGCCGTGCTCATCGAGGTCGCCCGCCGGCTGACCACGGGCGTACGGGACGGGGACACGGTCGCGCGGCTCGGCGGCGACGAGTTCGTCGTCCTCGCCGACGGCCTCGGCGCCGCCGACGCGGCCGACCTGGCGGTCCGGCTGCGGAACGCGATCATCCCGCCGATCCGGGTCGACGGACGGGCGGTGCGGGTCGGGGCCAGTTTCGGCATCGGCTGGGCCGAGTGCGGCATGACCGTCGAAGAGGTCCTGAACAGCGCCGACCAGCGGATGTACATCGAGAAGCGGTCCCGTTCGAAGGTGCACAGGCGGGCCGGCTAGTCGCCCCTCGGGCCTGCCGGACGCCCCGGTCGGGCCGTCGCTGGGGCGGTTCGTTCACCGCTCGTACACACGGCACCGGATCGTCGGCAGGGCCGTTCGAGGTAGGCTCGGCCGGTCGGCGACGGCTGGCGAGCAGTGGATAGGAGTGACCCGGATGGCTGCCGGTAACGACGGCGCGAACACGCCCGAGGACGACGATCCGTTCGGCTACCTGTACGCGGACGGACAGGCGGCGGGGGCACAGCGGCCCCAGGGCGGCGGCTACGGCTACCCGGGTCCGGCGGCGCAGCCGGGCGTCCCCCGCACCTCGTACAACCAGGTCCGCACGGTCGGCGAGCGCCAGTACGGCGGCCACGCGCAGCAGCCGCAGGTGCCGCAGCAGCAGGCGTACGGCCAGCAGCCCGGCTACGGCCAGCCGCACCCGCAGTACGCGGCGCCGGAGACATACCCGGGCGGCGGCCAGCACCGCCCCGGCCCGCAGCAGCCCGCCCCGCGCGGCGGCCGCGGCCCCAACACCAAGGGCCTGCTGATCGGCGCCGTGGCGGTCGTCGCGGTGGTCGTGGCGGGCATCACCGCCGCCGTGATCAGCAACAGCGGCGACAAGACGAACGACGCGGGCGGCAACCCGACGGGCGCGCCCACCCAGGTGTCGGAGTCCCCGTCGGTCGATCCGAGCCAGTCCTCGCAGGCTCCGGCGGAACTGCCGCAGCAGGACGCGGCGACGCTGAAGCTGGGCGGCTCGGCGGCGCTGGCGAAGGACATCAAGGGCGCACAGGGCGCGGACGGCGCGTACGTCACCGGGTTCAACGCCATCGGCTCTTCGGTGACCTGGCAGGCGGACGTGCCGGAGGCCGGCAGCTACTACCTGTACGTGCGGTACGCGATCCCGGCGAAGGACGCCAACGCCACGCTGACGGTCAACGACACGGCCAACAGCAACCCGATAGGCCTGAAGAACTTCATCTCCTCGTCGGATCCGAACCTGGAGAAGAACTGGCAGACGACCTGGGCGCCGGTGGAGCTCAAGCAGGGCCAGAACACCATCAAGCTGTCCTGCGAGCAGGGCAACCAGTGTGACGCGGTCTTCGACTGGCTGAAGATCAGCAAGACGAAGCTCAGCGGCTGAGCAGCCGCAGGAACGCCGTCACCGTCTCCGTCATCGCCTCCCGCGCCGGGCGCAGGTACCTGCGCGGGTCGACGGACTTCGGGTCCTCGGTGAGGAAGGCGCGGACGGCGGCCGTGTAGGCCGTGTTCAGGGCCGTACCCACGTTGATCTTGACCATGCCGGCGGCGACGGCGGCGCGGAGCTCCGTGTCCGGGACGCCGGAGGAGCCGTGCAGGACGAGCGGGACCGGGACGGCGTCCCTGAGGCGGGCGATCAGGGCGTGGTCGAGGGTCGCGGTGCGCTCGGTCATCGCGTGGGTGGAGCCGACGGCGACGGCGAGGGCGTCGACGCCGGTGTCGGCGACGTACGCGGCGGCCTCGGCCGGGTCGGTGCGGACGCCTGGTGCGTGGGCGTCGAGCGGCGGCTCGCCGTCCTTGCCGCCGATCCTGCCCAGCTCGGCCTCGACCCAGATGCCGCGCTCGTGCCCCCAGCGGACGGCCTCGGCGGTGGCCTTCACGTTGTCGCCGTGCGTCAGCCTGCTCGCGTCGAACATGACGCTGCCGAAGCCCTCGGCGTGTGCCTGGCGGAGCAGGTCGACGGATTCGACGTGGTCGAGGTGGAGGGCGAGCGGCGCGTCGGCGGCGCGGGCGACGGCGGTCGTGGCGGCGGCGACGGCGGAGAGCCGGCCGCCGTGGAACTTCACGGCGTTCTCGGAGATCTGGAGGATCGCGGGGCGGCCGGCCCGTTCGGCGCCGGCGGCGATGGCCTCGGCGTGTTCGAGGGTGATGACGTTGAAGGCGGCGAGGCCGGTGCCGGCGGCGCGGGCGTCGGTGACGAGGTCGGCGGTGCGGACGAGCATGCGGATCCTCCGTTGCGTGCGAGCCGGTTGCGCGCCGGTCCGGTTGCGCCGGTCCGGTTGCGCCGGTCCGGTTACGTGCCGGTCCGGTTACGTGCCGGCGGGTTGCGCGTCGGCCGGTTGCGCGTGGGCCAGGGGCGCCGTCCTGCCGGTCACGCCGCCGCCGCTCGGTCCTGGACGGTGACGCGGGGGAGCAGGGACTCGTAGGCGGTCTCGTCGAACTCGCCGGCGACCGGGGAGAGGACCGTCGCGGCCGACAGGGCGACGGCGTGGGCGAGCCGGGTGGGCCAGTCGGCGCCGTCGACCAGGCCGGCGAGGAGCGCGGCGACGGCCGAGTCGCCGGCGCCGGTCGGGTTGCCCTTCACCGGGGCGGGCGGGGCCGCCTGCCAGAGGCCTTCCGGGGTGGCGGCGAGGACGCCGTCGGGGCCGAGGGAGGTGACGACGGCGTGCGCGCCGCGGCGGCGGGCGTCGCGGGTGGCGCGGTGCGGTTCGCGGGAGCCGGTGAGCTGGGCGAGTTCCGTCGCGTTGGGCTTGACGATGTCGGGGCGGGCGGCGATGCCGCGGCGCAGCGGTTCGCCGCTGGTGTCGAGCAGGGCGGGGACGCCGGCCGCGCGGGCGAGCCGGACGAGTTCCGCGTACGCGCCGACGTGGATGCCGGGCGGCAGGCTGCCGCACAGGGCCACGGCCCGTGCCCCGTCGAGGAGTTCGGTGAAGCGGGCGGTGAACGCGGCCCATTCGCCGGGGGTGATGGCCGGCCCGGGCTCGTTGAGCTGCGTGGTGTCGCCGCTCGCGGCGTCGACGACGGCGACGGTGCGGCGGGTGGCGCCGCTGATGGGGACCAGCCGGTCGTGGACCGGGTGGCCGGCGGTGGTGGCCGCGAGCAGCGAGCGGAGCGTCTCGCCGGTGGCGCCGCCCGCGAAGCCGGTGACGACGGTCTCGTGGCCGAGGGCGCCGAGCACGCGGGCGACGTTGAGGCCCTTGCCGCCGGGGCGTTCGATGACCTGGGTGACGCGGTGCGAGGCGTGCGGGGTGAGGGCCGGGACGCGGTAGGTGAGGTCCAGCGCCGTGTTGAGGGTGACCGTGAGAATCACCTGACCCACCCCCTGTCGTCCCGTGTCACCGCCGGTAGCGCCCTGATCATGCCAAAGAGACGGCGGTTGGCCCAGACCCCGGGCCGACCGCCGTCACGCAACGTGTGGGGAAATCAGCCCACTTGCGGCTCAACCACCCACGCGCCCTTGTGCATCACGCCCTTGAGCTCGAAGTCCTCGTCGAGGACCACGAGGTCGGCGTCCTTGCCCGGCTCCAGGGAGCCGACCCGGTCGTACACGCCGAGCAGCTTCGCGGGGTTCGCGGAGATCGCCTGGACGACGGATTCGACGGGCAGCCCGTCGACGGTCGCCGCGCGCTTGAACGCCCGGTCGAGGGTGAGCGTCGAGCCGGCGATGGAGCCGCCCTCGACGAGCCGCGCGACGCTGTCCTTCACCTCGACCTCCAGCGGGCCGAGCATGTAGCGGCCGTCGCCGAAGCCGGCGGCGTCCATCGCGTCGGTGATGAAGGCGGCCCGCGCCGGGCCGGCGTGGTGGAACGCGAGCTCCAGGGCGGCCGGGTGGAGGTGGGTGCCGTCGTTGATGAGCTCGACGGTGATCCGCTCGTCCTCCAGGAGCGCGGCGATGGGGCCGGGCGCGCGGTGGCCGAGGCCGGGCATCGCGTTGAAGAGGTGGGTGGCGACGGTGGCGCCCGCGTCGATCGCGGCCCGCGTCTGCTCGTACGTGGCGTCGGTGTGGCCGATCGCGGCGATCACGCCGTGTTCGGCGAGCAGCCGTACGGAGTCGATGCCGCCGGGCAGCTCGGTGGCGAGGGTGACCATGCGGGCCTGGCCGCGCGCGGCGTCGATCAGCTTGCGCACCTCGGCCGGTTCGGGGTCGCGCAGCAGCGTCTCGTCGTGGGCGCCCTTGCGGCAGGGCGAGATGAACGGGCCCTCGAAGTGGATGCCGGCGATGTCGCCCTGCTCGGCGAGCTCGGACAGCAGGCCCGCGCGCCGGGTGAGGAAGTCCATCTCGCCGGTGACGAAGGAGGCGACGACGGTGGTCGTGCCGTGCTGCCGGTGGGTGCGGACGCCGGTGAGGACCTCGTCGACGGTGCCGGAGGTGAAGGAGGCGCCGCCGCCGCCGTGGTTGTGCATGTCGACGAAGCCGGGCACCAGCCAGTGGCCGGTGAGGTCGAGCGTGGGGACGTGCTCGGGGGCGGCTCCCGCGATGCGGCCGTTCTCGACGATCACTCGTCCGTTCTCGACGATCCCGGTCGGCAGCACCACGCGGGCCCCGGCGAGAACTGTGGAAACGGCCATCAGGCGGATACCTCCGGGGCGGTGGGGCGGTCGGTGGAGCCGGTCGGCTGCGGGGCGTTCTGCTGCGGGGCGGGGGACTGTCGGTCGGTGGACTGTCGGTCGGTGGGCTGTCGGTCGGTGGGCTGTCGGTCGGTCGAGTCGCCGAGCAGGTCCCAGGCCAGGAGGCCCGCGCCCAGGCACCCGGCGGTGTCTCCGAGCGCCGCCGGGACGACGGCGGGCAGCTTCTGGAAGGTGACGCGCTGCTCCACGGCGGCCCGAAGGGGTGTGAACAAGGTTTCCCCGGCCTCGGCGAGACCGCCACCGATGATGAGCGTGCGGGGGTCCAGCAGGGTGAGCGCGGTGACCAGGCCGTCCGCGAGGGCGTCGACGGCGTCCTGCCACACGCGTACGGCCCGGGGGTCGCCGGACTCGACGGCCTTGGCGCAGTCGGCGGCGTCCGCCTCCGGGTCGCCGGAGGCCTCCGCCCAGGCGAGCGAGACGGCGGAGGCGGAGGCGTACCGCTCCAGGCAGCCGCGCTGGCCGCAGCCGCACTCCGTACCGCCCGGGCGGACGACAATGTGGCCGATCTCGCCCGCGTAGCCGTGGGCGCCGGCCTCGATCTCGCCGCCGATGCCGATGGCGCCGGCGATGCCGGTGCCGAGCGGCACGAAGAGGAAGCGGTCGGCGCCGTTGCCGGCCCCGATCCGGCCCTCGGCGAGGCCGCCGGTGCGCACGTCGTGGCCCAGGGCCACGGGGATGCCGCCGAGGCGTTCGCTGAGCAGGGCGCGCATCGGGACGTCGCGCCAGCCGAGGTTGGCGGCGTAGACGGCGATGCCGTTCGCGGCGTCGACGATTCCGGGTACGGCGACTCCGGCGGCCGCGGCGGGCTCGCCGTACCGCTCCTGGCCGAGCGCCCGCAGGTCCTCGGCGAACCCGAGGATCGTCTCGACGACGGCCTCGGGTCCGCGCTCGCGTCCGGTGGCGCGGCGGGCCTCGTGGAGCAGGGTGCCGTCCGCCCCGACGAGGGCGGCCTTCATGCCGGTGCCGCCCACATCGAGGGCGATGACGTGTCTCACGGAGGACAGTCTCGCGCGTCCGCACCCGAAAGGTCTAGTCCACTGCTGAGGATTGTTGCGGTCGGATACAAATCCGGGCGGGGACGGCTTCGCGCGTGGTCCGCCGCGTGGCTCCGCGCGCGATCCCGTCCCCGCTCACGGCGAAAGGATCACGCTGCGCGTGAGGCCGCGGGGGCGGTCCGGGTCCAGGCCGCGGGACTCGGCGACGGTGACCGCGAGCCGCTGGGCGCGCACGAGGTCGGCGAGCGGCTCGGTGCCGGGGCGGGAGACGAGGGTGCCGCCCACCCGCGCGACGTCGCCGGCCAGGCCCTCGGGGAGCGGGCCGAGGACCCAGGTGACGCGGCCGGGCGCGGTGACGGCGATCGGGCCGTGGCGGTACTCCATCGCCGGATACGCCTCGGTCCACGCCCCGGCGGCCTCGCGCATCTTCAGCGCGGCCTCCAGGGCGAGTCCGTAGGTCCAGCCACGGCCGAGGAACGTCCACTGGTCGGCACCGAGGACCGCCTCGGGCAGCGGCTCGGTGAGCGCGAGCTCGGCGTCGACGGCGGCGTCGGCGACGCTCTTCAGGCCGGGCTGTCCGCCGGGCAGCCGGCCGGACGGGCCGCCGGACAGGTCGCCCAGTCCGGCGCGCAGGAAGGCGAGCGCGGTGGTGGCGAAGCGGGTCTGGACGACCGACTCCTCGTCCGCCCAGTCGAGCACGGCGACCGTGTCCGCCGCCGTCATGACCGGGGTCTTCGGGTCGGCGGTGAGCGCGGTGGTGGGAAGGCGTCCCCTGAGGGCGCCGAGCAGGTCGAGGACCTCGGTGGTGGTGCCGGAGCGGGTGACGGCCACGACCCGGTCGTACCTCCGGCCGGCCGGGAACTCCGAGGCGGCGAAGGCGTCGGTCTCGCCGAGCCCGGCGGCCTCCCGCAGCGCCGCGTACGCGAGCGCCATGAACCAGGAGGTGCCGCAGCCGGTCACGGCGACCCGCTCCCCGGGGGCGGGCAGCCCGTCGAAGCCGGCCGCGGCCTCGGCGGCACGGCGCCAGGCGGCGGGCTGGGAGGCGATCTCGACGGAGGTGCGGGAGGCGGGCGTGCGGGCGTCGGAGGTGCGGGCGTCGGAGGTGTGGCCGGAGGTGCGGGACATGCGCGGCGGCTCCTAATGGTCCAGACCAGCGGGGAATCCGGGAAAGTACTGCCGGGTACTGCCACCTCGTGCATAGCAGTGCGCCGCGCCGCGCGGCAATGCGTTGCAGAAGCGATACGCGACTGGTGTAGACCTCCTGTGACTACCCGGGAGAAACTTACGGCCGAACACTGTCTCGACGAAGAGCAAAGGGTGGGTTACGGCTGTGCAGCGGCGACGATTCCTGGGACTGGCCGCGGCGGCCACCGCACTCGGACTGACCGCCGGCCTCTCCGGCTGCGGCACGCTCGGCGGCGGCGACGGCGACGTCACCCTCACGCTGGTGGCCGCCGACTACGACCTCACCGGCGGCGACACCACGAAGCGGTACTGGGACGGCCTGGTCGCCGCCTTCGAGGCCAAGAACCCCGGAGTGAAGGTCCAGGTCCGGATCGAGTCCTGGAACGACGTGGACCGCAAGGTCGCCGAGCTCGTCAAGGCCGGCCAGGCCCCCGACATCGCGCAGATCGGCGCCTACGCGGACTACGCGGCGGCCGACCAGCTGTACTCGGCCGACGACCTGCTCTCCATCCCCGTCCAGGCCAACTTCCTGGCCCCGCTGGTCGACGCAGGCGAGTACAAGCGCACCCAGTACGGCCTGCCCTTCGTCGCCTCCACCCGGCTGCTCTTCTACAACGAGGAGCTGTTCGACAAGGCTGGCGTCGACGGGCCTCCGACCACCTGGGACGAGCTCGCCGCCGCCGCGAAGAAGCTGGACAAGGAGGGCGTCACCTACCCCTTCGCGCTGCCGCTCGGGCCCGAGGAGGCCCAGGCCGAGACGATGATGTGGCTGCTCAGCGGTGGCGGCGGCTACACCGACGGCACCGGGCACTACGACCTCGACTCCGACGCCAACGTCCGCACCTTCGGCTGGCTGCGCGACAACCTCGTGGCCAAGGGCCTCACCGGCCCCACCGCCCCCGCCGAGCTCGACCGCAAGGAGGCCTTCGCCGCCTTCGCGCGCGGCGAGGTCGGCATGCTCAACGGCCACCCGTCCCTCATGCAGGAGGCCGAGAAGAAGGGCGTGAAGGTCGGCAAGGTCGCGCTGCCCGGCGCCGACGGCAGGGCCAAGGCCACGATGGGCGTCGCCGACTGGATCATGGGCTTCAAGCAGAACGGTCACCGCAAGGAGATCGGCGCCTTCCTCGACTTCGTCTTCGCCGACGAGAACGTGCTGAAGTTCGCGGGCGACAACGACCTGCTGCCCGCCACCGTCACCGCCTCCGCGACCATGCAGTCCGACCCGAAGTCCGCGCACCTCCGCGAGTTCCTGGAGGCCCTGCCCGACTCCCAGCTGCCGCCCGTCGGCAAGACCTCCTGGGCGCAGGTCAGCAGCAAGGTGAAGCAGGACATCGGCAAGGCCGTGCAGCCCGGCGCCAGGCCCGGCGACGTCCTCGGCCGGCTGGCCCGCCAGGCCACGGCGGCCGAGAGCGCGGAATGACCGGCGCGGCATAAGTTGGTCTGTATGACCAGTGAACTCGGGGAGCCGGGGCGGGCCGCCGAAGGGCCGTCCACGGCCGTCCTCGGCGAGCGCGAGCAGGCCGTCCTCGCCATGGAACGCCGCTCCTGGCCCGGCCCCGGCGCCAAGGAGCGGGCCGTGCGCGAACAGCTCGGCCTGTCCGCCACCCGCTACTACCAGCTGCTCAACGCGCTCCTCGACGACCCGCGCGCCCTCGCCCACGACCCGGTCACGGTCAACCGGCTGCGCCGGGTCCGCGCCGAACGGCAGCAGCGCCGCTGACGCCGCGGCCATCCCTCGGTAGGGTCGTGGACATGGTCAGCAGCCTTCCGCACCCGACCACCGCCGCCGGCCGCGACGGCCTCGCCGCGCTCCTCGCGCGGCCCGAGAAGGCCGTCGTCGCCCTCGACTTCGACGGGACGCTCGCCGAGATCGTCCCCGATCCGGAGCAGGCCCGCGCCCACCCCGGCGCCGTCCCCGCCCTGTCCGCCCTCGCCCCGCACCTGGCCGCCGTCGTGGTGGTCACCGGCCGCCCCGCCGGAGTGGCCGTACGGTACGGAGGCTTCGCCGGCGTCCCGGGCCTCGCCCACCTGGTGGTCCTCGGCCACTACGGCGCCGAGCGCTGGGACGCGGTCAGCGGCACCGTGCAGGCCGCGGCCCCGCACCCGGGCGTGGCGTCGGTGCGCGCCGAGCTTCCCGGCTTCCTCGACCGGATCGGGGCCTGGCCCGGCACGTGGATCGAGGAGAAGGGCCGCGCGGTCGCCGTCCACACCCGCCGCGCCGAGGACCCGCAGGGTGCCTTCGAGGCCCTGAAGGGCCCGCTCGGGGATCTCGCGGCCCACCACGGCCTGGTCCTCGAACCGGGCCGGATGGTCCTGGAGCTCCGCCCGCCGGGCATGGACAAGGGCGTCGCCCTCGCCGGCTTCCTCCGCGAGACCGGCGCGGGCTCCGTCCTGTACGCGGGCGACGACCTGGGCGACCTCCCCGCGTACGCCGCCGTCGAGAAACTCCGCTCCGACGGCACCCCCGGCCTCCTCGTCTGCTCCGCCGCCGAATCCGCCGCCGTCCCCGACCTCGCCACCCGCGCCGACCTCACGGTCCCGGGCCCGGCGGCGGTCGTGGAACTGCTCGCCGGGCTGGCGGGGGAGCTGGATCAGAGGGCGTAGAACCCCTGCACGTCGGCGTAACAGCAGGAAGGGGCGCCCCGGTCTGCCGGGGCGCCCCTCTTTGAACGAGGTCGGGATTACGACGGGTTGACCACGCTGATCGTCAGGTCGTCGCCCGCGTCGCCCGTCACCGTGACCTTCACGCCGTGGCCCGCGACCTTCACGCTGGCCTGCGGGGCCGTCGGGTCGTAGTAGGCGTTCGGGTCGGTGTCGTCGAAGACCGGCATGCCCGGGACGGACGGCGCGCAGGCCGCCTTCGTCGCGACGGTCTGGCTGCCGCCCTTGCCGACCAGGACCTCCTTGTGGAGGCAGGTCGCGTCCGTCGGCTCGAGGCCGAAGGTGGCGTCGAAGGGCTGGCGACGGTTGCTCGGGGCGGTGCCGTCGTCGTAGCGGAACGGCGTCGGGCGGGCGTCGACCACCATCGCCGAGCCGGCACCCGCGTGGGCGCTGACGTTGTTGTCGTCGTAGGAGCGGTCCACGTACCAGACCAGCATGCCGTTCTGGTACTTGAAGAACTCCACCCAGTCCGGGGCGGTGATGCCCTTGCTGAACTGGTACGGGCCCTCCGCGAGGAGCGCGTCGCTGCCGACGTACTCGCGGTTCTCCACCAGGTAGAAGCGCGGGGACGTGGCCGTCTCCGTGCCCGTGGAGATCTTCCAGCGGCCCTGCGCCGTCCAGCCGTTCACGCCCTGCTCGACGTCGTCGGCCAGCGCGGTGGTGCTGCCCGTGGCGATCGTGATGTCGTCGAGGAACGCGCCGGCGAAGTGCACGCCGCCGTCCGTCTGGTAGCGGAAGCGGAAGAGCGAGTTCTTGCCGCCGGCGGCGTAGGAGTAGCGCAGCGTCGTCCACTTGCCCGCCGAGGAGCCGTCCACGGCCGAGCCGGCGCGCTGCCAGGTGGCGCCGTTGTCGAGCGAGTACTCGGCGAAGAGGTAGTCGAAGTCCGCCTCGATCTCGTACCAGGCGCTCGCCTTGACCGTGACCCGCGAGGCGGCGGGCACGGAGCGGGTGAGGGACTGGTTGAGGCCGTCCGCCGAGCCGGTCCACCAGGCGTGGCTGCCCGAGACGGGCGTCGCGTAGGTGGTGCTGCTCGTCTTGTCGGGCAGCGCGATGCGGACCGCCTGCTCCTTGCCGGTGACCTGGAGCTGCGCCGGGTTCAGGGTGTACGTGCCGGAGGCGCCGAGCGGCGCGTCGGCGTAGTCCAGCCAGCCGAGGAACAGCTTCTCCTCCGCGCCCATCAGGCCCGGCAGGGTGCCGATGCCCTCGTTCGCGGCGGCGCCGTGGCCGAGCCAGGAGCCGGAGCTCATCAGGGTCCAGAAGGCGGTCGAGTTCTCGCCGCCGTCGGTGTCGTAGAAGTCCGGCAGGCCGAGGTCGTGGCCGAACTCGTGGCAGAAGACGCCGAGTCCGCCGTTCTCGCCCTCGGTGGTGTAGTCGCCGAGCCAGTACTTCGACTGGCCGATGCGGGCGCCGCCCGCCTTGTTCTGGGTGCCGGCGACGAGGGGGCCGGTGAGACCGAAGTCGTCACCGTTGACGTACCAGCGGTGCGACCAGATGGCGTCCTCGCCCTGCGCGCCGCCGCCCGCGTCCTCGCCCATGCCGGCGTGCACGGCCTGGAAGTGGTCGATGTAGCCGTCGGCCTCGTCGAAGTTGCCGTCGTGGTCCCAGTCGTTGCGGTCCCAGACGTCGAACTGGGCGAGGTAGGCGTCGATCTCGGCGGGCGTCTTGCCGGCCGCGATCTGCGCGTTCCACCAGGCGTCGCCGGTGTCCTGGATGAAGGCCCAGGAGCCGCCGTTGTCCTCGACGGCGTTGTCGCCGTACGTGGAGGCGTTGCCGGGGACCTTGACCCAGTCCTCGACCACGTTGGTGACCGAGTAGGCGCCGCTCGACAGCTTCTCGTAGTAGGTCCGCATGGACTCGCCGGAACCGTTGAAGAGGTTCTCGTAGTGCGCCTTGTTGAAGTCGGCGCTCCAGGCGTTGGAGTTGTCGACGCTGCGGTCCGGCTGGGGTATCTCGTTGTGGAGCGGACCGGGGACGGTGCCGAGCTTGCCGGAGCCCTCCGTGCCGAACTCGGAGAGGATCGTGAAGATCTTCTCCTGGCGGGTGGCGGTGGTGGTCTCGGTCTCCGCGAACTTGCCGGGCGCGACCTCGACGACGCCCTTGGCGTTCGCCTTGGCCTTGCCCTTGGCGACCAGGTCGATCGCCTGCTTGCGCAGTTCGGTGCGCTGCTTGGTGAGCGGTCCGGGGCGGTTGTCCTCCCGGTGCGCCGCGCCGGCGCCGCTGCCGGCGTCCCGTGCTTCCTGCGCGGCGGCGGCCGGGGTGAGCCCCGCTGCGAGGAGTGCGGTGAGCGCTGACCCGAGGGTCATGCCCACAACAATTTTTTTCACGTTGTTCGCGATCCCTTCGCTCGCATGCGTGGGTGACGCATGGTGCGCGTGATTCCGTCGGGGGTTACGGATCGCCTGGGGGAACGATCGGTCGCAGAGTCTGACACGGAAGACCCTGCCGGGAGGAGGGGGAGACCCCGAAGAATTTCCGTCCCGATACAGGGGAGCAGCGGGGGGAGGGGTAGGGGTGGCGGGGGAGCGGCCCGGAGAACGCGCCGGAAGCGGCGGGGAGCGGCGCGCCCCCGCGCCGGAAGCGGCGGGGAGCGGCGCGCCCCGCATCCTCACGGCGCTCGTCCGCCGCCGCTCCTGAGCCGCTTCGGGGTCACAGGGACCGCAGCGCCTCCAGCTGGTCCAGGAACCAGCGCTGCGGCGGCAGGGCCGTGGCCGCGGCGGCGAGGCGCTTGGTGCGTTCGGCGCGCTCGGCGGCGGGCATCGACAGGGCGCGGTGGAGGGCGTCGGCGGTCTCGGTGACGTCGAAGGGGTTCACCGTGAGCGCGTCCTGGCTCAGCTCCATGTACGCGCCGGCCTCGCGGGAGAGCACCAGGGCGCAGCCCGCCTCGGAGACCACCGGGATCTCCTTGGCGACCAGGTTCATGCCGTCGCGGACCGGGTTGACCAGCGCCACGTCGGCCAGGCGGTAGGCGGCGAGGGAGCGGGTGAAGTCGTCCTCGACCGAGACCAGGACCGGCCGCCAGTCCGCCGTGCCGAACTCGGCGTTGATCTCCTCGGCCAGGGCGACGACGGAGGCCGTGTACGCGCGGTACGACTCCAGGTCCTGGCGGGACGGATAGGCGGAGGCCAGGTGGACCACCCGGTCGCGCCACTCGGGGTGGGCGGTGAGCAGCTCCCGGTAGGCGAGCAGGCCGCGCAGGATGTTCTTCGAGAGTTCGGTGCGGTCGACGCGGACGATGGTCTTCCGGTCCCCGACCTCCTCGCGGAGCCGGGCCAGGCGGTCGTCCACCTGGGGGCGGTGGGCGAGGGCCCGCAGCTCGTCGCCGTCGACGCCGAGGGGGCGGACGGCGACGTCGGTGGTGCGCTTCGGCCCGGGGCCGCCGCCGCGCCGGTGCTCCACGCCCCGCCGGGGGCTTCCCGCGGGGAAGGAGGGCACGGCGGTCCCCGACGCGTTGTCCATGGACGTGCTCTGCATGAAGGCGCCGCTCCACAGGGCGGTGTGGAAGCCCAGCTCGTCCGCGCCGAGCATGCCCCACACCAGCTCTTCCCGGATGTCCTGCGGCAGCATGCGCAGATAGGCCGGATCCGCCCACGGCGTGTGCGTGAAGTGGCCGATCCGGAGGTCCGGGCGCAGCTCGCGGAGCATCCCCGGGACCAGAGCCAGGTGGTAGTCCTGCACCAGCACCGCCGCGCCCTCGTCGGCGGCCTCCGCGAGGGCTTCGGCGAAGGCGCGGTTGTAGCCGCGGTAGGACTCCCAGCGGCGGCGGAACTCCGCGTCGAAGACGGGCTCGCGCGGGATCTCGTACAGATGGTGGTGGAGGAACCACAGCACCGAGTTCGCGATGCCGTTGTACGCGTCCGCGTACACCTCCGGGTCGATGTCCAGCATCCGCACGCCCGGCTCGGCGACCCCGCGGCGCACGGCCTCGCGGTCGCCGTCGCCGAGCGCCGCGCACACCCACAGGGTGTCGTCGGCGGAGCCCTGCGACGAGACGGCGCTCAGACCCGAGACGAGCCCGCCGCCGCCCCGCCGGGTGTCGAGCGTCCCGTCGTCGCGCACGCTGTACGAGACGGGGCCGCGGTTCGATGCCAGGAGGACGGAAGCCATACGGCGAACCTAGCCCGTCCGGTAAACGCTCAAACGTACGGATTCCAGACGTCGCGGGTGCGGGGGCACACGGCCGCGAAGGGGGGCGCGGACCGCTGGTCATCGAGCCGACGCACGGCCTGAACCAGGTCGGAACCACCGGGAGGTGGCCGGAATCCCGCTGTTACGATCACCGCCTCGGACGGGAAGCACCGGAGGGGGCCGCGCGGGACGCGCGAGCACTGGTCACCCGCCCGATGCCTGAGGAACAGGCTCATGGAGGGGACTTCCTTGTACCTACGCACTCGCGGTGCGCTCGCGTTCGTGACCGCCGTCGGCATGACCGTCGGCCTGTCCGCCGCGCTCACCACCCCGGCGCTCGCCGCCGACACCCTGCCGGCCGACGAGGTCGTCGTGCCGGACCCGGGCCGCCACCAGCCCCGCCTGGAACGGCTGATCAGCGCCGGGACCACCGGCTACCTCCACCGGCAGGAGGGCGTGAACGACCTGCTGTGGACGGACACGGCCACCGGAGCCTCGACGGCGCAGCCCCTGGCGGCCCAGTACGGGCACTCCGGGCTCTACGCCTCCTATGAGGCCGGCACTGCCCGGATCGTCGACGTCGCCACCCGAGCCGTGACCGAGATCCCCCTCCCCGCGGGCCGGAGCTGGCTCAACACCTACACCGCCGACACGGTGGTCGCCCGCACCGATCAGGACGGCGTGACGTCGGCGCTCACCCTGGTACGCCTGGCGGACGGCGGCACCACGGAGACCCCGGTCACCGGCGTCCCCACGGACCTGGGCCTGGCCGTGACCGTCACCCAGGACACCCGAGGGGCGATCATCCGCTTCAGCGCCGACGGCTCGGCGCGCTTCTACCTCGACTACGGGACCGCCACGCTCGTCCGGCTCTCCGGAGCGTTCCCCGGGACGGCGAATCTCCGGCTCGGCGCCGAGCACGTCCTGGGCTGGTCGGGCGGTAGCAGCAGCCTGTACACCGTGCCCCGCTCGGACGCCGCGGCCACGCCCGTGCGCACGGGCGTCGCCAGGCCGTACGCCACCTCCGAGTACCCGGAGTTCGCCGTGGTCGGCGGTCACGTCGTCTACGTCCACTCCGCCGCGTCCTACGACGCGGACGGCGTGCTGCGGCAGAAGCTCCAGGAGGTCCCGCTCGGCGGCGGCCCCGTCCGCGATCTGCTGCCCGCCGGCGCGAAGGGCTTCGTCACGGCCCCGGACGGCAGCGTCCTCGTCGTCGGCGGCACCAGCGCCACCGACTGGGCGGTTCACCGCGTCTCTCCCGGGGACGGCGGCGCCCCCGTGACCGAGGTCGTGCGGAAGGTGCCCCAGGTCCCCGCCACGTACAGCGGTCTGGCGCTGGGCGGCGGCCGACTGAGCTATCTCTCCGACTCGACCTCGGCCCTGAAGCCCGGGACCCCCGCTCTGTTCGACGTCGACACGACCGCGACCGGCACGCCGGCCGCGACCGCGCCCGAGCTGCGCCACCGTCTGTGGCAGACGCCGCACGGGCTGCGGTCGCTGGGCGACGGCAACTCGGTGTACGGAGCCGGGACGGCCGTCGAGGCACCCACGGACGACTCCTACCGCTACACGGACCTGCCTGCGCAGAGCACCGTCGTGGACGCCGCCGGCCGCTACGTCCTGGCCAGGAACGGTGACACGACCTACGCCGTCGACCTCGACCTCGACAACCTGAACCAGAACGAGGTCCGGCTCACCCTGAACAAGTCGGCGGCAGCCCTGTGGGGCAGCCAGGTCTGGAAGCCCGCCACGGCCACCTCCACCGGCCAGGTCAACGCCTACGACCTCAAGAGCGGGGCCACCTCGGCGCCCGTCGAGCTGGGCTCCGGCTGCCGGCCCACCGAGCTCCAGGCCGTCGGCCGCTGGCTGTACTGGGCCTGCGGGGCCGACAAGGCCGGTGTCTACGACCGGACCCTGAAGAAGAACGTGCCCGTGACAGCGGGAGAGTCGCTGCTCGGCGACGGCTTCGTCGTACGCCACGACCGGACCGCGCACAAGCTGCTGCTGACGAACGCGGCCACCGGGCAGACCAGCGACCTCGCCACTGTGCCCGCCTGGGCGGATGCGGACGGCCGGGGCGGCGCCTGGACCGTGGACAAGTTCGGCGCCAACGTCGCCTTCGTCGACGCCGAGCAGAACATCCACGTCAAGCGGGTGCCCGTGGCCCCGCAGCCGTTCGTCATGCTCGACACGTTCGAGCGCAGGATCAGCGGCGGCACGACCCAGCTGCGCTGGCGGACCTCCCGCTCCGTCGGCGCCTGGAAGGTCGAGATCCGGGAGGCCTCCGGCACCGTCGTCCGCACCTACCAGGGAGCGCGGGGCAACGGCGCCGGCGTCGCGATCGACTGGGACAGCAGGGACCAGCTCGGCCGGGGCCTGGAGGACGCCACCTACACGTACGTCATGACGGCGCAGCCCGCCGACGGCACGGGCGCCGCTCTGCGGTCCACCGGAAGCATCGAGTCGTTCGACGTCGGGCTCAGCACGCTGCCGGGCACGTACACGCCCCTGACGCCCGCCCGGCTCATGGACACCCGCAACGGTCTCGGCACCTGGAAGGGGAAGGTCGGCCCGGGGGAGACACGTTCCCTCGAGGTGGCCGGGGCCGGCGGCGTGCCGAGGAGCGGCCTGACGGCGGTGGTCCTCAACGTCACGGCGACCAACGCGACGGCGGGCGGCTTCGTCTCCGTCTACCCGACGAGCACCTACCGGACATCCGCCTCCAGCCTCAACTTCGCGGCCGGCCAGACGGTCTCCAACCTCGTGACCGTGCCGGTCGTCAACGGCTTCGTGAACTTCTACAACAAGAACGGATCCGTCGACCTGATCGCCGACGTCGCCGGCTACTACACCGCCGGCACCGAGGCCTCGGCGTACCAGCCGGTGACGCCGACGCGCCTGATGGACACCCGCGACGGCACCGGAGTGCCGCAGGCGAAGATCCCGGGCGGCGGGACGGTGACGCTGCCGGTGACCGAACCGGGAGCCACCGCGGTGGCCCTCAACGTGACGGCGACGAACGCGACGTCACCGGGCTTCGTGTCGGTCTACCCGTACGGCACCGCCCGGCCGAACGTCTCGAACGTCAACTTCCCGGCCGGCCGGACCGTGCCCAACATGGTCGTCGTCCCGGTCAGGGACGGGAAGATCACCTTCTACAACCGGGCCGGTTCGGTGGACGTCATCGCCGATGTCGCCGGCTACTTCAAGCAGGGCACCGGCTCGGTCTTCACCGGAACGAAGCCGAAGCGCGTGATGGACACCCGCACGGGTGCGGGTGTCGGTGTGCCTCAGGCGAAGGTCGGCGCGGGTCAGACGGTGAGCCTCACGGTCGGTGACCAGTACAAGGCCGTGGTCCTCAACGTCACCGCGACGAACCCGACGGCGACCGGCTTCGTGTCGGTGTACCCGTACGGCACGACCCGCACCGCGGCGTCCAACCTCAACTTCGTCGCCGGGCAGACGGTGGCGAACATGGTCGTCGTCCCGGTCAGGGACGGGAAGATCACCTTCTACAACCGGAGCGGGTCCGTCGACCTCGTCGCCGACATGGCCGGCTACTACACCGGCTGACAGGAACACCTGCCGTGAGACGGAGGGCCTTTCCCCACGGGAAAGGCCCTCCGCGCGTTCCTCCGCCCTCTCAGTAGTCCCCGCGGCCTCGCATCGCCGCCACGGCCACCACGCCCGTCGCCGCGAGCGCCAGGCCCAGCGCGCCCAGCAGCCACAGGCGCTCGGTGCCGGCGTCGGCCTCCGCCATCGCGCCACCGCTGCCGCCGTGCGGGCCGAGGCGCGGAAGCGCGGACGGCGTGTGCGCAGGGGACCAGGTGTACGTGTTCTTCGGGGCCGTCGGGCCGGCCTCGCCGAGGTCGGTCCTGGTGTCGCCGACGTACACGCCGGCTTCGCGCCTGCCGAAGGGCTCGGCGACATCGGCGGCGGCCGGGCCCGCTCCGGCGAAGGACAGCACCCCGGCCACGAGACCCAGAACGGCCGACAGGATTCCCGTTTCAGTCTTGAACCGCATGAAACGGAAATTTAGGCAGAAAGGCTCATTATCGGGTGTTACGCCACGCGGCGGCGCTCCGTGTACTCCGCGATCTCCGTCATCGGCGGGCGCTCCTCCGTGTCCACCGGGTACGTGCGCGGCGCGAAGCCGTCCTCGCCCCGCTCGAACTGGGTCAGCCGCGGCCGTACGAGGTGGCCGCGCGAGAGCCGCAGCTGCGCCGTCCGGTAGATCGCCGCCGCCATCCGGCCCAGGGCCTGGCCGTCCTGGTGGCGGTGCTTGCGCACTCCCACGTCCACCTGTGCGAGCGCGTCCAGGCCGACCGTGTGCAGCGCGTCCACGAGCAGACCCAGCTCCACCCCGTAACCGACCGGGAACGGCAGCCGCTCCAGGAGGGAGCGCCGCGCCGCGTACTCGCCGCCCAGCGGCTGCACGAAGCCCGCGAGGCGCGGCCAGTGCAGGTTGAGCAGCGGCCGGGCCACCAGCTCCGTCACCCGCCCGCCCTGACCTGGCGCGTCGCCGAGCGGGCGGTCGTACATCGCCTTCACGAAGTCCACGTCCGGGTCGGTGAGCAGCGGGCCGACGATGCCCGTCACGAAGTCCGCCGAGAAGTCCCGGAGATCCGCGTCCACGAAGCAGATGACGTCCCCGCTCGTCACCAGCAGTGACCGCCAGAGGACCTCGCCCTTGCCGGGCACCGCCGGTATCCGCGGCAGGATCGCGTCCCGCGCCACCACCCGCGCGCCGGCCGCCGCGGCCACCTCCGCCGTACGGTCCGTGGAGCCCGAGTCGATCACCAGCAGCTCGTCCACCAGCGGCACGGCCTCCGTCATCAGCTCGCGGCGGATCACGGAGACGATCGCGCCGACCGTCGCCTCCTCGTTCAGCGCGGGCAGCACCACGCTGACCTTCGTCCCGCGCTTGGCGGCGAGGACCCGCTCCAGCGGACGGTCGGCCACGGACCAGGACCGCCGGGCCAGCCAGCGCTCCACTTCTTCCAGCAACGTGATCTCCATCTCGAGGATCGGACGACCGTCTCGCCCGTCCAGGGCTTCGGTTACAGTCTTGAACAACGCGGATGCCTGATGCATGTCGGGGTGCCGCCCGCGTCTCACAATCGAATACCGCTCATCCAGAGGGGCAGAGGGAAACGGCCCGTTGAAGCCCCGGCAACCCTCCAGTCGGTCACTACTCGTCCTCCAGCGAGGTCCCCGACTAGGGAAGGTGCCAAATCCGTCTCATGGCGAAATGCGTCATGAGGAAGATGAGGAGAAAGGGCCTCGCCTCCAATGGCTGTACAGACCGTCGCACCCGCTTCCGGAACCACCGCTCCCGGTACCACCGTCGACCTCGGTCCCGCGTCCGGCCTCTCCTGCCGCGAATGCGGCGAGACGTTCGCGCTCGGCCCGATCTTCGCCTGCGAGCTGTGTTTCGGCCCGCTCGAAGTCGCCTACGACCTGCCGACCGGCGACCCCGAGGCGCTGCGCAAGCAGATCGAGGCCGGCCCCGCCAACATCTGGCGCTACGCCCCGCTGCTGCCCGTCCCGGCCGACGTCGCCGAGAAGCCCAACCTGAACCCGGGCTGGACCAAGCTCGTCCAGGCCGACAACCTCGCCCGCGAGATCGGCGTCGAGCCCGGCAAGCTGTTCGTCAAGGACGACTCCGGAAACCCGACCCACTCCTTCAAGGACCGGGTCGTCGCCCAGGCCATCGAGGCCGCCCGCGCCTTCGGCTTCACCACCCTCTCCTGCTCCTCCACCGGCAACCTGGCCGGCGCCGTCGGCGCCGCCGCCGCCCGGGCCGGCTTCCGCTCCTGCGTGTTCATCCCGCACGACCTGGAGCAGGGCAAGGTCGTCATGGCCGGCGTGTACGGCGGCGACCTCGTCGCCATCGAGGGCAACTACGACGACGTGAACCGCTTCTGCTCGGAGCTCATCGGCGACCCGCTCGGCGAGGGCTGGGGCTTCGTCAACGTCAACCTCCGTCCGTACTACGGCGAGGGCTCGAAGACGCTCGCGTACGAGATCTGCGAGCAGCTCGGCTGGGTCATCCCGGACCAGCTGGTCATCCCGATCGCCTCCGGCTCCCAGCTCACGAAGATCGACAAGGGTCTGCAGGAGCTCGTCAAGCTCGGTCTGGTCGAGGACAAGCCGTACAAGATCTTCGGTGCCCAGGCCGAGGGCTGCTCCCCGGTGTCGGCCGCCTTCAAGGCCGGCCACGACGTGGTGCGCCCCCAGAAGCCGAACACCATCGCCAAGTCGCTGGCCATCGGCAACCCGGCCGACGGCCCGTACGTCCTCGACATCGCGCGCCGCACGGGCGGCGCCGTGGAGGACGTGAACGACGAGCAGGTCGTCGACGCGATCAAGGTCCTCGCCCGTACCGAGGGCATCTTCGCCGAGACGGCGGGCGGCGTGACCGTCGGCGTGACGCGCAAGCTCGTCGAGAACGGTCTGCTCGACCCCACGCTGACCACGGTCGTCCTCAACACCGGCGACGGCCTCAAGACCCTGGACGCCGTGGCCGACAGCTCGCAGGCGACCGCCACCATCCGCCCGAGCCTGGACGCGTTCCGCGACGCGGGCCTGGCCCACTGAATCCGAGAGGTACGAAGACAGCCATGGCCGTGAACGTCCGCATCCCCACCATCCTCCGCACCTACACGGGCGGCCAGGCCGAGGTGCCCGCCGAGGGCGCGACCCTCGCCGAGGTCATCGCCGACCTGGAGAAGAACCACACCGGCATCGCCGCCCGCGTCCTGGACGACCAGGGCAAGCTGCGCCGCTTCGTCAACGTGTACGTGAACGACGACGACGTGCGCTTCGAGCAGGGCCTGGAGACGGCGACGCCGGACGGCGCGGGCGTCTCGATCATCCCGGCGGTCGCCGGCGGCTGCTGAGCCCTACCCGCGGGTACCTGAGATATCTGAATTGCCCCTTCCGCGAGAGAAAGCGGAAGGGGCAATTCTGCATGGTTGAGCGCGGTAGAGTTGGGGAAGTCCCCTCCGCTGCTCATGCCAGACGCATATGAGAATGCGTCTGCGCACGACAAGAAGCAGCCAAAGTGCCCGTGCCTTGTGTACCTTCTGCGCTTTTTGCCGGGCCCGACTTGTCCCGTAATCCTGGGGATTCTCCCCAATTCCCCTTTCCGGGCTGCCCAGAATTCTCGTCCGATTGACCTGTTGCAGAGGGCAGTTGGGCAGATACATTCAGCCGCGGTCGACGCGTTCCGGCGCAGGGTCTGACCCGGGTCCGCGAAGTGCGGTCCCGCGCAAGGGCCAGTAATAGGGGAGTTAGGCATGGCTCAGGGCACCGTCAAGTGGTTCAACGCGGAGAAGGGCTACGGCTTCATCGCGGTCGACGGTGGTGCGGATGTTTTCGTCCACTACAGCGCGATCCAGATGGACGGGTACCGCACCCTCGAAGAGGGTCAGCGGGTCGAGTTCGAGATCTCGCAGGGCCAGAAGGGTCCGCAGGCGGACATGGTCAAGCTCGCCGTCTGAGCGCGGCGCGATCGGCCACCGACGCACTTCCGTCGAGGGGCCCGCATCCTGACCGGGATGCGGGCCCCTCGCGCGTTCCCGTGCGGGCCGGGAGCGGGGTACCCCAGGGGTGCTCGATCTGCGGGAGTCGCTTGCACTCTCCTAGGGCGAGTGCTAATCATTGGCGTTAGCACTCTGAAGGTGAGAGTGCTTACGAGGATCGGGCAGACGAGGTCGCGGACCGAGTGGGGAAGGAACCACGAGGAGCGCGGGCCGTCCGTCGCGGGCGTCGGCGCGGTCCAGGAGCGTTATCCACCCCATGTCCGGGAGGACCACTTCACATGGCCAAGATCATCGCGTTCGACGAGGAGGCCCGGCGCGGTCTCGAGCGCGGCATGAACCAGCTCGCTGACGCCGTCAAGGTCACCCTCGGCCCCAAGGGCCGCAACGTCGTCCTCGAGAAGAAGTGGGGCGCCCCCACGATCACCAACGATGGTGTCTCCATCGCCAAGGAAATCGAGCTCGAGGACCCGTACGAGAAGATCGGCGCCGAGCTGGTCAAGGAAGTCGCCAAGAAGACGGACGACGTCGCCGGCGACGGTACGACCACCGCCACCGTCCTCGCCCAGGCCCTGGTCCGTGAGGGCCTCCGCAACGTTGCCGCCGGCGCCAACCCCATGGCCCTGAAGCGCGGCATCGAGAAGGCCGTCGAGGCCGTCTCCGGTGCGCTGCTCGACCAGGCCAAGGAGGTCGAGACCAAGGAGCAGATCGCCTCCACCGCCTCCATCTCCGCCGCCGACACCCAGATCGGCGAGCTCATCGCCGAGGCCATGGACAAGGTCGGCAAGGAAGGCGTCATCACCGTCGAGGAGTCCCAGACCTTCGGTCTGGAGCTGGAGCTCACCGAGGGCATGCGCTTCGACAAGGGCTACATCTCGGCGTACTTCGCGACCGACATGGAGCGCATGGAGGCCGCGCTCGAGGACCCGTACATCCTCATCGTCAACTCCAAGGTCTCCTCGGTGAAGGACCTGCTCCCGCTCCTCGAGAAGGTCATGCAGTCGGGCAAGCCGCTGCTGATCATCGCCGAGGACGTCGAGGGCGAGGCCCTGTCGACCCTGGTCGTCAACAAGATCCGCGGCACCTTCAAGTCCGTCGCCGTCAAGGCCCCGGGCTTCGGCGACCGCCGCAAGGCCATGCTGAACGACATCGCCATCCTCACCGGCGGCACGGTCATCTCCGAGGAGGTCGGCCTCAAGCTCGAGAACGCCGGCCTGGACCTGCTGGGCCGCGCCCGCAAGGTCGTCATCACCAAGGACGAGACCACCATCGTCGACGGTGCCGGTGACAGCGAGCAGGTCGCGGGTCGCGTGAACCAGATCCGCGCCGAGATCGAGAACTCCGACTCGGACTACGACCGCGAGAAGCTCCAGGAGCGCCTGGCGAAGCTCGCCGGTGGCGTCGCCGTCATCAAGGCCGGTGCCGCGACCGAGGTCGAGCTGAAGGAGCGCAAGCACCGCATCGAGGACGCCGTGCGCAACGCGAAGGCGGCCGTCGAGGAGGGCATCGTCGCCGGCGGTGGCGTGGCCCTGCTGCAGGCCTCCTCCGTCTTCGAGAAGCTCGAGCTGGACGGCGACGAGGCCACCGGTGCCAACATCGTCAAGCTGGCCCTGGAGGCCCCGCTGAAGCAGATCGCCGTCAACGGTGGTCTCGAGGGCGGCGTCATCGTCGAGAAGGTGCGCAACCTGCCCGTCGGCCACGGCCTGAACGCCGCGACCGGTGAGTACGTCGACATGATCGCCGAGGGCATCATCGACCCCGCCAAGGTGACCCGTTCCGCGCTGCAGAACGCGTCCTCCATCGCGGCCCTGTTCCTCACCACCGAGGCCGTCATCGCCGACAAGCCGGAGAAGGCCGCCGCGCCGGCCGGCGGCGGCATGCCGGGCGGTGACATGGACTTCTGATCCTGACGGATCGGATCTCCTGAGCAACGCCGATGGGCGGCACCCGAGAGGGTGCCGCCCTTCAGTGTTTCCGGGACTCACGGGAAGAGGCTCAGCGGACGTCGACCCAGTCCTGGCCGCTGAACGTCTGGAAGTGGGTGCCGTCACCGTAGTAGCGGATCTGGTACCAGCCGTCGGCGGTCGCCGTGGTCTTCAGCGAGACCGCGCCCGTCGAGGAGGACTTGCCGGAGGCGACCTGCTTCCAGGTGGTCGTGCCCCACTTCTTGTACCAGATGCTCACCGACTGCGAGCCCAGACCGCGCCAGGCGCCGCTCGTGTACTGCTGGAGCGAGCCCGTGACCGTGATCGTCGAACCCTTGGCGACCGGGTCCGGGGAGGCCTTGAGGCCGGTGACGCGGGTCTCGGTGCGGACGACGTAGAAGGGCTTGCTGACGGACGCCCCGAAGTAGTCGTTCGCGACGTGACGGAGCCGGAACCAGCCGCCCTTGGTCCAGGCGGCGGCGACGAACGGGGTCCGGCCCTCGTTGTGGTTGTAGAAGTCGGTGGAGGCGATCTGCTTCCAGCCGGTCTGCCCGTCCGGGGACTGCTCCAGGACCACCGTCTGCTGGGACGAGGTGGACGTCCAGCTCTGGTACGGGGAGCGCAGCTCGCCGTACACGGTCAGCCGGGCGTCGGTCCCCAGCTTGTAACCGACCACGGAGGTACGGGAGTCGGCGGGCAGCGCCAGCGGCCCGCTCGCGTAGAAGGAGAGGAACGACCCCTCCGACTGGACGGACCACCCCGACGAGTCGGGTCCGGGCGCGGCGACGAGCCGCACGCTGAACCGGCCCTCGGCGTCGGTACGCACGGTCTTCGGGAGACCGCCGCCCAGTCGCGCCGTCAGCGGGACGTCCGCCATCGGGACGCCGTTGGCGGACGGGTCGGTGACCTGGCCGCTGATGGTGACCGTCTCGCCGGACTCCGCGCGGACCTTGTCGGCGGAGGCGGTGACCGTCGGCCGCTTCTCCTCGCCGCTGGTGTACGCGTTGTACGTGGCGGTGCCGTGCACCTGGGCGCTGTCCTCGGTGAACCGCGCCTGGGCCCACGTGTACCGCGACTCCACCGGGACCGGCTCGCCGGCGAACGCGCCGGTCTCACCGGTCACGGCCGACCCGAGCGGCGTGCCCTCGCCGGTGCGCTCGTACGACACGGTACGGCCGGACAGCGGCACCTCGTCGCCCGAGCCGGGCTGGACGCCGAGGAGCGTGCCCTTCGGGTGGAGGTTCCGGTCGGTCCAACTCGGGTTGCCGATGCCGAAGTCGCGCAGCTGCGGCTTCAGCGTGAAGTCGAGCGTGCCCGCGTCGGTGCGCGTGACGGTGTTGCCCAGCGAGTCGGTGGCCGTGACGTCGATCGCGTACCTGCCGAGGGACGGGATGGTGCCGCCGTCCTCGGTGAGCTTGAGCGTGGACGCCTCGGGCAGCGCGAAGGTGCCCCGGGCCGCCGTGTTCTCCTCCAGCGCCGGGATCTCGGCCAGGACGGTGTCGCCCTGCCGGACCTTCGCGGAGACGGAGGTGACGGTCGCCTGCGGCGCGTCGGTCCAGGCGGTCACCTTGAAGGTGCCGCGCTGGGCGTCGTTGGTGAGCGCACGACCGACGCCCACGGGGCTCGCGGCGGGAGCGTCCTCGGCGAAGGCCGGGCCGATCGCCGCGCCCAGGGTGAGCGCGGTGACGAGGGAGACGGCGGAGAGCCGTCGGAGATCAGAGCGCATCGACATAGATCGTCCTCGACTCGCTGTAGAAGTAACCGGCCTTCTCCTGCCAGCCCAGGGCCCACGTGCCGTCGCCGTAGTTGGTGGTGCTGAAGCTGAAGTTGCCGTAGGAGTTGGTCGGGATGTCCTTCTTGGCCCAGTACCAGCTCGGGTCGCCCTTGGGCTTGTAGAAGAGCGTCAGGCGCGCGCCCGGCATGGCCTTCCAGACGCCGTTGACCTTCTGCTGCACCAGACCCTTGACGGTCATGCTGCCGCCGGTGCGCGGACGCGACGGGCTGATGGTGACGTTGACGATCCGGGTCGGGATGCGGGACAGGCGGACCGGGCTGCTCGTCTTGGCGACGAAACGGTCCGTCTCCGGGTGGTAGACCCGGTAGAGGGCGTTCTCGTAGCCCCAGACGTTGAAGTCGTACGCGCAGGCGGAGTTCACCGGCATGGACTTCATCTGGCCCCAGGTGCGCCCGCCGTCCAGGGAGACCTGGAGGGCGACCCAGTCGGGCTTCACGTCGCAGTAGCCGGTGCCCAGCCGGCCGCGCACGTTGAGCTCACCGAACTGGCTGAGCGTCTGCGCGGTCGAGGTGAACGAGAACTGCTGCGGCACCGCGAGCGCGGCCACGTCGATCGGGCGGTTGTTGCCCTCGCCGTAGTACACGGAGGGCCGCAGGCCGGTGTAGGCGTCGATCGTCGAGTACTGGACTCGCGCCAGGTAGGAGAAGGACCCGTCCTGGAGCGAGGTGCCGGAACCGATCTCGTCCCTGAGGGCCTTCTCGTAGGACAGCGGCTGCGTGCCGGTGGTGACCACCGGGGCGCCGCCGAAGCCCTTCCAGCCGTCCTCCGTCAGACGCTCGACGCGGCCGGAGATGGTGACGTCCGTGCCGGCGTTGACGCGGTACCTGCTCGCGTCGGAGGTGATCCGGTACGTGAGCTTCTCGACGCCCACGGCGGGCACCTGGCGCGCGGCGTCCGGGTCGACGTCGGTCGTGGCCTGGACCTCGGCCGTGCCGCCGGTGATCTTCGCGTCCGGCGTGACGGGCAGCGAGAAGGCGCCGTCGGCCACCGTGGTGGCCGTGGCGATCTTCGTCTTCGGCAGGCCGTAGGCGTCCGTCAGGTTCAGCGTGACCTTCACCGAGGTGCCCTCGGCGGCGGGCGTGCGCTCGCCGGTGGCCGGGTTCCAGGTGGTGGCCTTGCCGGCCAGAGTGACGTCCCGCTGGTCGTAGGTGGTGGTCGCGCGGTCGAAGGCGACCGAGGAGACACCGGTGTGCAGCTTGTAGCCGAAGGACCCGCCGGTCCAGCGCGTGACGAGGCCGCCCGGGAGGCGGTACTCGACGGCGAGCGGGTAGTCGCCGAAGGCGGCGCCCTCGGGCAGCCTGATCGGAGCGTCGGTCGTCCAGGCGTAGGTGCCGGTGGCCGAGAGCTCGTCCGTCGAGGCGAGCACGGGCGCGTCCGGGGCGCTGGAGGCGAGGACGCTCACCTTCACCCAGAGCGCGGTGCTCGGCAGCCCTCCGAGGGTCAGCCGGCCGTCGTCCAGGGTGGTCGTCTGCGTGACGGTGGCCGCGTACGCGGCCGGAGCCGCGACGACGGCCGGCAGGGCGACGCCTGCCGAAAGTGCGAATACGGTTGCCGCACGTACCAAGGCATGCGGCAGCGTGCGCGTTGAGCGCATCTGGTGGACCCCCCACAGGTCGGAAGAGCGGCGCGTTGGAAATTCGCAGGCCGCGTGGGAGCACGATAGCGCTTGATGGTTGAACGTGTTCACTGGATTCCCCGTTCGCCCGGGAAGTCCGCCGGGTCCATGCTGAGAAGAGGAGTCGGGAGAGGACCGGGAGAGGATTCGGGACAGCGAATCAGGACCGGGAACCAGGACCGGGAGTCGGCCCCGTTACGGCGCATACGGGAGGATCCGATGATCACGCTGCTGACCACGCCGGCCGACCGCGAGCTGGTCATCACCCGCACCTTCGACGCCCCGGTGGAGCGGGTCTGGGAGGCGTGGACGCGCCCCGAGCACGTACGGAAGTGGTACGGCGTCGCCGCGCTGACCATGTCGGTCTGCGAGATCGACCTGCGCCCGGGCGGAGCGTGGCGCTGGGGCCAGCGCGCCCCCGACGGCCAGGAGATCGTCTTCTCCGGCGTGTACGAGGAGATCGTCCCGGGCGAGCGGCTCGTCTACTCCGAGACCTTCGAGCAGATGCCGGGCGCGGAACCGGTCCGCGTGACCCTGTCCTTCGACGCCACCCCCGACGGCGGCACGGCTCTGACCAGCACGTCCTTCTGGCCGACGACGGAGATCCGCGACCAGGCGCTGGCAGCGGGCATGGAGGCGGGCGTACGGGAGGAGTACGACCGGCTGGCGGAGCACCTGAAGGGGATGGGTCAGGGCGAGGGGCAGGGGCCGGGTCAGGACATGTAGTCCTTGAGCTTGTCGGTGTCGAGGGTGATGTCGACAGGGGCGGGGGCCGGGCTGAGCGTCATGGCGTTGCCTCCTGCCCTCCATCGTGCCCCGCCGTCGGTGCGGACGAGTCGAATCGTCATGTGCGAGTCCGTTCCAGTTCTTGGCGGATGGCGGTTGCCCGGGCGCGGACGAGGGCGGCCGGGAGGAGGGCGCGTCGCGCGGGGGCGGGGGGCTCACCGCGGCAGGGGGCGCAGTGGCCGTCGACGAGGGCGTCGGTGTAGTCGGGGGCGCAGCACTCGGCGCATTCGAGCATGCGGCGGGGTATCCGGTCGCGGCGGATCGGCTCCGGCGGGAGCTTGTCGGTCAGCCGGCGGCGGGCCAGAGCGGCCGGGTGGTGGACGGGGGCCGGCAGGCCGGTGGTCAGGGCGCGTACGACGTCCGATTCCTCGGCGTCGCGGGCGAACCACTCCTCGACGAGTGGAGCGAGGGCGTGGCACTCGGCGTGGGAGAGGGACATGACGGAGTTCGTCCGCCCGAGCGCGGCGAGCAGCACGTACGCCCGTGACCGGGTCGGCCGTCTCGGCTCCCGCGGCACGTCCCCGCGCCGGAACGCCGCCCACCAGGGGTGGTCACGGGGTGTACGAGTGAACCACGTTCGGGTGATCCATCGCCCTTCGTGGCACTCCCGCCCACGCCGCAGATGCCCGGCCCGCTGGATCCGGTTGAGCGCGGTCCGCAGTGCGCACTGCCCGTACGGCAGGTGCTTGGCCAGCGTCTTTACGGTCAGGGTAGTTCGTAGCGCAGCAGCGCCCGGGCCATCGGCTCGCCGGTCCGGCGGGCGTACGCGGTGCGCTCCTTGACCTGGCGCAGGGTGCGGGGCCGCCAGCCGGGGCCGCCGCAGCAGCTCTTGTGGAAGCCGATCCCGGCGTTCAGGACGACGGACAGCGCCCGCCAGGCGTCCCGGTCGCGTCGGCGCGGCGGCTGGAACGCCGAGCCCGCGTGGATCATCACGCGCGCGCAGCGCGGACAGTGCCGCTCGCGCTCCGGCCCGTAACTCTGTTTGTACGAGGCCCGGCACGGGAGGCACACGTACGAGGTCTTCGTGTAGCTCACGCCCCGCAGGGTAAGTGCCGGGGCGGCCGGTCGTCAGCGGGATTTCGCGGCGGGGCGGGGACCGCCGTCCCTAGGCTGGGGATCATGGAGCTCTCCGCGATCACCCTCGACTGCGCCGACCCGCTCGCCCTCGCCGAGTTCTACCACCGGGCGACCGGGCTCCCGCTGCATCCCGCGAACCGCGCCGACTTCGCCGCCGTACGGCGCGAGGGCGGGCTGATGATCGGCTTCCAGCGCGTCGACGACTACCGCCCGCCGCGCTGGCCCGGCCAGGACGCGCCGCAGCAGCTGCACCTGGACTTCGACGTGGACGACCTGACGGAGGCGGAGGCCCGGCTGCTGTCCCTGGGGGCGGCGCGGGCCGCGTACCAGCCGGATCCGGAGCGCTTCCTCGTGCTCACGGATCCGGCCGGCCACCCGTTCTGCCTGTGCCCGCGGAGGGCGCGGGCGGCGGGCTGACGGAAGCGACGGGAGGGGTGCGGCGCGAGGTGGGCCTCAGGCGGCCCGAGGGCGGCGGAAGAGGGCCGTCCACAGGAACGGTTCGCCGAAGTGGGGCGAGTCGGAGGGTTCGTCGTGCATACGGCGCAGGGAGAGTTCGGTGAGGCCGCCGGCCGCGTCGGTGAAGAGGGTGCGCAGGGCGTCCGCCGTGTAGGCGAGGCCGCCGTGGAGGGTGGCGTCGCGGTAGAAGGCGGCGTCGGGGAGTTCGGAGCCCATGCCGCCGGGGCCCGCGGCGAAGCAGGTGAGGGAGAAGTGGCCGCCGGGGGCGAGGTGGCGGTCGAGGAAGGCGAGGTAGCTGACGCGGCGGTGCGGCGGCAGGTGGTGGAAGCAGCCGGAGTCGTGGATCAGGTCGTACCGGCCCCGGTCGCCCACCAGGCCGTCCGTCGTGAACGCGTCGCCGTGGAGGAAGCGGACGTTGTCCAGACCCGCCTCGCTCGCCCGTTCCCGCGCCCAGGCGAGCGCGCCCGCGGACAGGTCCACCGCGTCGACCTCGAAGCCGCGGGCCGCGAGGTGGAGCGCGTTGCGGCCGGGGCCGCAGCCGAGGTCGAGGGCGCGGCCGCCGGTGGGCAGCAGCCCGGCGTCGAGGTGGCCGGCCAGGTTCTCGTCCGGCTTGTCGACGAAGAACGGGACCGGCCGCGAGCGGTCCTCGTAGAAGCCCTGCCACTTGTCGGCGTCCTCCGCGAACAGGCCGTCCAGCAGGCGGAGTACGTCCTCGGCGGTACGGGTCGTGCGGTCCATGCGGATCCCCTTCCGTGTCGGGGAAACGCTACGGGAGTGGGAGATGAAATCCCAGGTCAGGTGGGGTTTGGTGGGGTCGCGGGCGGGGCTGTACGGGGGCTTGGCGGGCGTGCGCGGAGGGGGCGGCGGCCCCCCGTCCCCGAGGTGCGGGACAGGGGCCGGGAGAGGGCTTCGCGGGCCGTCTCAGGGGGTTTCCGGGCGGAGCCGGGGACGCTTTCTCCACGCGTTCGGCCGTGCCCACGGGGCGAGTTGGGCCAGGCCGAACGCCACCTCGACGACGAGGAACAGCCCCACCACGGCGGGCGCGCCGTGCGCCAGCGCGTACGCCTGCCAGGTCGCGAACAGCACGCGCGCGACGCCGTCGAGGAAGCCGTGGAGGGGCAGTGGCCGCAGCGCCCGGAGCAGGGCCCACACCACGACGACGGAGCCCATGAGGTTCGCGTACAGGACCGGCAAGGGGCTGCCCTCGGGCAGCGGCCCGAGCGACAGGGCCTCGTGCAAGAGGGCGTACGTCCACGGAGTCATGAAGGCGGCCGTGACGACGAGGTCGTACCAGGCGCTCGTACGGACGAGAAGGAGGTAGGAACGGGAATCAGTGGTCATGCCGGCGACGCTAAACAGTGGACCACGGTCCAAGGTCAAGCCCGAGGCCCCGAGGCCCCGAGGCTCCGAGGCGCCCGAGAACCTCAGCCCCCGCCCCGGTCCCGGTCCCGGCCTGGGCCCGGGTCCGAGCCCTTCGAGGAGACGCATGCTCATCGGCGAACTCGCCGCCGCGACCGGCATGGCGCGCGACACCATCCGTTTCTACGAGAAGCGCGGCCTCGTCACCGGCGAGCGCCGGCCCAACGGCTATCGCGACTTCCCGCCGGAGACCGTGCCCTGGCTCCTCTACGTCCGTACGGCCCAGACCCTCGGCTTCTCGCTCGCGGAGATCGCCCGCGTCGGCGCGGAACTGCGGGACGCGCCGGACAGCGCGGAGCGGCTCTCCGCGCTGTTCGAGGAGAAGATCCGGGTCGTCGACGAGCGGATGGCCGAACTCGCGCAGCTCCGAGCCGAGTTGGAGGCACGCGTCGGCGACGGGTGCCCGCTGGCCTTGGCGTCGGGGCCCCGCCGGGATCCGGAAGAGACGGCCTAGGCGGGCGGGGCGAGCAGCGTCGGGTCCTGGCCGGCGCGGCGGAGGGCGTCCTCGACGAAGCCGTTCGCCTTCAGTTCCTCCACGGTGGCGCGCAGGAAGGCGACGGTCTCCGGGGACCGGGACGCGGTCGTGCCGACCGCCTGGCGGATCTCCATGAAACGCTCGTCGAGGAGCCGGACCTCCGGGTGGGCCGCGGCGTACGCGGTCATCGGCTGGCGGATGCCCGCGCCCGCCTCCAGGCCCTGCTCGGCGAAGGTGTCGACGCCCTCCGCGCCCCGCACCACGGTGGCGTGCCGCAGAGTGCGGGTGAGGTGGAGGTCGTAGGCGGAGCCCGCCTTCACGCCGATGCGCAGGCCCGGCGCGTCCACGTCCTCGGGGGTCTTCAGGGCGGAGTCGCGCGGCACCGCGTACACGCCCTCGATCACGACGTACGGGGCGGTGAACGCGACCTCCGCCTCGCGCGCCGGGTCGACGGCCAGGAAGCAGAGGTCGGCGCGGCCGGTCGCCATCGCCTCGTACGACTTGCGGGCCGCGTCGAAGCAGAGCAGCTCCACGGGTACGCCGAGCCGGGCGCCGATCTCGCGGGCCAGGTCCACGGTGATGCCGCCGGGGGCCTCGGGGGTGCCCTGGGCGAGGACCGGGTTGCCGAGGTTGATGGAGGCGCGCAGGGTCCCGGTCGGCGCGAGGTCGGCGGCGAGGGCGGCGGCCGGGACGCGGGCGGAGCCGGAGCCGGAGCCGGAGACGGAGGCGGCGGAATCGGCGTCGGAGGTGGCTGCGTCGAGGTTGCGGGCGTCGGCGTCGGTCATGGGGCGGAGTCTAGGGGGACAGCCCCACCCCGCATCCGCGTGCCTGCCGGATGGGGAGCCGACGAGAGATCAACAAGGCTTGCCGCATGACGACTTACGCAGGAATCGCGCTCGCTCTCGCTCTCGCCACCGCCTCCGCCGGCCCCCTCGCCGCCCCTTCCCGCGGCCCGGCGCCCGCCGCCCCCTCGCCCGTCACGTCGACCCTGCCCTCGACCGTCCCCGGTCTCGCCTGGAGCGCGTGCGGGCCCGCCGGTCTCGGCCAGGAGTGCGCCACGCTCCGGGTGCCGCTCGACTACGCCGACCCTGACGGCAGGCAGGTCGAGCTGGCCGTCTCCCGCATCCGCAGCACCGAGCCCGCGGCCCGGCGCGGCACCCTCCTCGTCGTGCCCGGCGGGCCCGGCAGCTCCGGTGTGCAGCGGCTGACCTCGAAGGGGCCGGCCCTGAAGAAGGAACTGGGCGGGGCGTACGACCTGGTCGCCTTCGACCCGCGCGGCGTCGGCGGCAGCAGCAAGGCGCACTGCGGGCTCGCCGAGCAGGACCGGCACCTGGTGACCCTGCGGGCCTGGCCCGCCGCCGACGGCTCGATCGACGAGAACGTCGAGCGTTCCCGCCGCGTCGCCGAGGCCTGCGCCCGCAACGGCGGCGCCGAACTGCGCGGCCTCACCACCGCCAACGAGGTCCGGGACATGGACCGGCTGCGGCAGGCGCTCGGCGAGCGGAAGCTGTCGGCGTGGGGCTCCTCGTACGGCACGTACGTCACCGCCCGGTACGCGCAGAAGTTCCCGCACCGCACCGACCGGGTCGTCCTCGACAGCAGCGCCGACCCGGACCCGAGGAAGGTCGCCCAGGGCTGGCTGGCCGGCATGGCGCGCGGCGCCGACGACCGGTTCCCCGACTTCGCGGCCTGGGCGGCGCACCCCGACCGCGCGAAGGACGACCTGCGTCTCGCCGAACGCCCCGAGGACGTCCGACCGCTGGTCCTGGATCTCGCCGCCCGCCTGGACCGGCAGCCGAAGACCTCGACGACGCCGGGCGTGCCGCTGACCGGCAACCTGCTGCGCCAGGCGCTGCAGAACGCCCTCTACTCCGACGGCGCCTTCGCCGACTTCGCCCGCCTGGTGCGGCAGGCCCGCACCGACGGCGAGACGCCCGCGCTTCCGCCCGCGCTGGCGGGCCCGATGCCCGACTCCGACGCGACCGTCACCATCGGCGTCATCTGCAACGACGTGAAGTGGCGCGGCTCCGTCCCCGCCTTCCGGCGCGCCGTCGCCGCCGACCGCGCCGCCCACCCGCTGACCGCGGGCATGCCGGTCAACATCACCCCTTGCTCCTTCTGGAAGGCCTCCCCGGCCGAGAAGCCGACCCGCATCACCGACGACGGCCCGTCCAACATCCTCATGATCCAGGGCCTCCGCGACCCCTCCACCCCGCACTCCGCCGGCCTGAAGATGCGCGAGGCCCTCGGCGCCCGCGCGCGCCTGGTCTCCGTCGACCGCGGCGGCCACGGCATGTACCTGAGCAACGGCAACGCCTGCGGCGACCACACGGTCACCCGCTTCCTCCTCACGGGCGAGCGCCCGGCCGCCGACGTGACCTGCTGACTCAGGCCTTCGCGGGAGCGGCGGCCGGCTCCGGGTCGTCGGTGGGTTCCGCCGCCTGCGGCCCCGGTGCCGGGTCCGGCTCCGTGTCCACGTCGAACTCCTCGATCAGCTCCTTGCTGAAGCCGAAGAAGTACGTGGCCGCGAAGCCCGCCGCATACCCGACGAGCAGCCCGCCCGCGTAGATCGCCATGGTCTCGCCGAGGCCCTTGTTGCCGTCGAGGAGGGGGAAGAGGGCCCAGCCGGAGGGGCCGATGGCGGTGGAGCCGACCTTGTCGCCGAGCATGGTGAAGAGGCCGACGAAGCCGCCTCCGAAGGCGCCGCCGACGCAGGCGGTGACGAAGGGGCGGCCCAGGGGGAGCGAGACGCCGTAGATGAGGGGCTCGCCGACGCCGAGGAAGCCGGCCGGGAGGGCGGACCTGATGGTGCGGCGGAGGGAGCCGTTGCGGGGGAGGCGTACGTAGACGGCCATGGCCGCGCCGACCTGGCCCGCGCCCGCCATCGCCAGGATGGGGAGGAGGACCGTGTAGCCCTGCTGCTCGATCAGGGTGGTGTGGATCGGGATGAGGGCCTGGTGCAGGCCCAGCATCACCAGCGGGAGGAACAGGCCGCCGAGGACGAGGCCGGCGCCCGCGCCGGCGTTCGCGAGGAGCCAGTCGGCGAAGTCGCCGATGGCCCGGGACACCTCGCCCGCCACGTACATCAGGCCGAAGACCGTGACCAGACCGGAGACCAGGACCGTGAGCGTCGGGGTGACCAGGACGTCGAGGGACTCCGGGACCCGGCGGCGGCACCACTTCTCCACGTACACGGCCAGGACCGCCGCGCCCAGCGCGCCGAGCACGCCACCCTGGCCGGGGGACAGGGTCCGGCCGAAGACCTCGATCTTCGCGACGCCCGCGAAGACGATGACGGACGCGACCGCGCCGCCGAGGATCGGCGTACCGCCGAACTCCTTCGCCGTGTTGTGGCCGACGAAGACCGCGATCAGCGCCATGAAGCCGCTCGCGATGGCGGCGAGCGCCGGGGTGATGCCGGGCAGCCAGCCGAGGTTGACGAGCAGGCCGTTGAGGCCGGCGATGATGCCGCAGCCGATGAGGGCGGGGATCAGCGGGACGAAGACGTTCGCGATCCGGCGGAGGAGGAGCTTGACGGGAGTCGCGTTCTTCGCCTTCCGGGCGGCCCTGATCGCCGCGCCCTGCGCCGCCAGGTCCTCCGCCGTGTGCGTCACGGCCGCTTCGGACACCAGGGCCTCGAACGCGGGTGTCACCCGCGCGACCGTCCCCGGGCCGAGGACGATCTGGTACGTGTCGTCCTCCACCACGCCCAGCACCGACGGCAGGGCCCTGAGGGCTTCCTCCTGGACGAGCGAGCGGTCCCGGAGGCCCAGCCGGAGGCGGGTCATGCAGTGGGCCACGGAGCTGATGTTGGCCGGCCCGCCGACGAGGGGGAGGATCGCGGCGGCGACGGCGCGGTTCTTGTCGTCTGTGCTCATGTGCGGTGGTGCCTTGCTGTGAGGGGGGTGCGGGCCCGTGCCGTGGTGCGTGCTCGTGCCTACGCGTGGAGTGCCGCGCGCAGGTGGCCCCGGGAGTCCTTCAGCCGCTGCTCGGCGCCCTTGGCATCGATGTCGGCGAGGATCATGAGGATCGCGGTCTTCACCTCGCCGTCGGCGTCGGCGAGCGCGGTCTCGATCTGCTCGTCCGGCGCGCCGGTGGCGAGTGCCACGATGCGGCGCGAGCGGGCCTGGAGCTTGTCGTTGGAGGCGCGGACGTCGACCATGAGGTTTCCGTAGGTCTTGCCGAGCCGGATCATGGTGATCGTCGAGATCATGTTGAGGACGAGCTTCTGGGCCGTGCCCGCCTTCAACCGGGTGGATCCGGTGAGCAGTTCGGGCCCGGTGACGACCTCGATGCCGTGCTCGGCGGCCGCGGCGAGCGCGCTGTCCGCGTTGCAGGACAGGCCGATCGTCAACGCCCCGGCCGTCCGGGCGTGTTCGACGGCGCCGACGGCGTACGGCGTACGGCCGGAGGCGGAGACGCCGACCACGGTGTCGTCGGTGGTCAGGCCGAGCGCGGTCAGGTCCTCGACCGCGAGCTCCTTCGAGTCCTCGGCGCCCTCGACGGACCTGACCATGGCGGAGGGCCCGCCCGCGACGAGGCCGACGACGTCGGAGGGGTCGGTGTTGAAGGTGGGCGGGCACTCGCTGGCGTCGAGGACGCCGAGCCGGCCCGCGGTGCCGGCGCCCATGTAGATCAGCCGGCCGCCGCGGGCCATCCGCTCGGCGGTGGCGTCGATCGCGGCGGCGATCGCCGGGAGCTGCCGGGCCACGGCGGCGGGGACGGTCTGGTCCTCGGCGTTCATCAGCGCGGCGATCTCGGCGGTGGGCAGCGTGTCGATCTCGGCGAGCTCGGGGCGGAAGGCCTCGGTGGTGAGGGTGGCCAGCTGGGCGCGCAGTTCGGCGTAGGCGGAGGCGGACCTGGTGGACATGGGTGGCGGCTCTTTCAGCGGGTGCGGGGGGAGTGGCGGTGTGCCAGGGCTTCGTACGAGGCCGCGAGGGCAGGGGCCGCCGTCTCGTACGTGCGCTGGGTGACGCAGGTGAACAGGCAGTCCACGACCAGGAGTTGGCTGGTGCGGGACGACATGGCCGCGGGGCGCAGTTCGCTCTCGCGGGCGGTGGAGGTGGTCAGTACGTGGTCGGCGTACTGCGCCACCGGGCCGTCGGGACGGCCGGTGACGGCGACCGTGGTGGCACCGTGGTCGAAGGCGACGCGGAGCGGTTCTATGACGTCGCCGGTGGAGCCGGAGTGGGTGATGGCGATGGCGACGTCTCCGGAACGCAGCTGTACGGCGTTGGTGACGGCGAGGTGCGGGTCGCTGTGGGCGTGGGCGATCAGGCCGATGCGGAGCAGCTTCTGGCCGAGGTCCTGGGCGACCAGGCCGGAGGCGCCGACGCCGTAGATGTCGATGCGGCGGGCGGCGGCGAGGGCGGCGACGGCGGCGCCGAGCTGGACGGTGTCGAGTCCGGCGGCGGTGTCGGCGAGGGTCTGCTGCTCGTCGTACGCGAGCTTGGCGACCACGTCGGCGACCGGGTCGTCGACGGCGATGTCGGCGGTGACGGAGGGTGCGCGGCCGGACTGCTGCTGGGCGGCGAGGCCGGCGAGGGCGAGGCGCAGGTCGCGGTAGCCCGGGTAGCCGAGGAGGCGCGCGGTGCGTACGACGGTCGCCTCGCTGGTGCCGGTGAGCTCGGCGAGACCGGTGACCGTGAGGGCGGCGCAGCCGGCCGGGTCGCCGGCGACGGCTTCGGCGACCCGCTGCATGGAGCGGGTCATGGAGGGGGCGAGGGTCCGCACCTTGGCCGCGAGCGCGGCGGGCGCGGGCGGGGCCGCGGTGGTGGCCGCGGTCGTGGCGGTGGGGGCGGTCGTGGCGGTGGCGGCGCCGGCCGTTGCGCCGCCCGTCCCGTTGCCCGTGCCGCCGCTCGTCCCGTTGCCCGGCCCGCGGGCGTCGGTGAAACTTTCCTTCATGCCATGGGTCACATGTGAAAGATATTTTCGGCCGGAAGGGGCGTCAAGCCCTCGTCCGTCCCGTATCCGCAGGACATTGGTCCCCCGCCTGACCAGGGAGCAGAATGTGAGCATGGACGACATCGACCCGCTGGAGCAGTCCCTCCATGCCGCCCGCGCCCTGGTCCTCGCCGACCTGGTGGCCCGCGAGGTCGCCATGGCCGAGGTCGTCTCGATGGTGGAGGACGCCGTCACCCACCGCCGCTGGTGGGTCGAGCAGTGGCCCGAGGGCCGGGCCTTCGTGGCCGGTCTGATAGCGCAGGACGTCCAGGACGCCCTGCTCGAACGGTACGGCCGCTGGCCGCTGTGCCCGGTCTGCTCCTCCGGCGACCCGCACGCCCTCGACGTCGAACCGGAGATGGGCCCGGACCCGCACTGGGTCTGCGGCAAGCAGGGAGTGGTGGTCGCCCCGGTGGGCGGCCTCACGTGACGGGGGCACCGGCGTGACGCTCTACATCGACCCGCCCACCTGGCCGGGTCACGGCCGCATGTGGTCGCACCTGGTCAGCGACGTCTCCTTCGAGGAGCTGCACGCCTTCGCCGCCGCCATCGGCTGCCCGCCCCGCGCCTTCGAGCGCGACCACTACGACGTGCCCTCCGACCACTACGCCGCCGCGGTCGCGGCCGGCGCGGTCGAGGTCGGCTCGAAGGAGATCGTCCGCCTCCTGACGGAGTCGGGGCTGCGCCGACCGAAGGGACGGCCGGCGCAGGGCGGGACTCCGCCGCGCTACGAGGTGGAGTAGCCGGCGAGGTCGGCGATCGGGGTACCCCCCCCTCGGGTGTCGTGACGAGTGATCGTCTCACCCGCCCCGGACACCCCGAGGAGGCGGGAACCGTGAGGTCAGCGCGGTGTGACGGAGGTTCGCTCCGGCTCGTCCGCCGACACGCCCATGACCACCCGCGACCGGGACCTGCCGAGCCGCAGCGAGACCGTGACGGCGCCGAGGCCGAGGAGGGCCATGGCCGCGCCGGCCCAGGCGGGGGAGGCGAAGCCGAGGCTGGCGTCGATGACGCTGCCGCCGAGCCAGGGGCCGCCGGTGTTGCCGAGGTTGAAGGCGGCGGTCGTGGTGGCGCCGGCGAGGGTGGGGGCGGCGCCCGCGACGTTGAACATGCGGGCGTTGAGGGCGGGCGCCGTGTAGAACGCGGAGACGCCGAGCAGGAAGGTCAGCGTGATCGTCGCGACCGGGCTGGAGGCGAGCAGGGCGAGGGCCACCAGGAAGACGGTGGAGGCGGTGATGCCGCTGAGGAGGACGCCGAAGAGGTGGGCGTCGGCGACGCGGCCGCCGATGTACGTGCCGATGAGCGCGCCGATGCCGAAGAGCGCGAGGACGGCGGAGACCCAGCCCTCGTCGAGGCCGGCGACGTCGGTCAGCAGCGGGGCGAGGTAGGAGAAGGCGCAGAAGACGCCGCCGGCGGCGAGGGCGGTGATCAGGACGGAGAGCAGGACCTGCCGGTCGCGGTAGATGACCAGTTCGCCCTTGAGACGGGGTCTGGTCTCGGGCAGGGGGATGTGCGGGATGCGGGTGACGACGCCGACGAGGGCGATCGCGGAGGCCGCGCCGACGGCCCAGAAGGCGGAGCGCCAGCCGAGGTGCTCGCCGAGGAAGGCCCCGGCGGGCACGCCGAGCACGTTGGCGATGGAGAGTCCGCCGATCATGACGGCCATGGCCCGCGCCCTGGCCCCGACCGGCACCATGGCGATGGCGACGGCCGCGCCGACGGCCCAGAACCCGGCGCAGGCGAGGGCGCTCACCACGCGGGAGGCGAAGAGCACCGCGTAGTTCGGCGCGAGCGCGCCGGCGACCTGCCCGAGCCCGAAGACGCTGATGAGCGCGACGAGGGTGGTCTTCCGGGGCAGCCGCAGCGTGGCGACGGCGAGCAGCGGCGCTCCGACGACCATGCCGATGGCGAAGGCCGAGATGAGCAGCCCGGCGCGGGGGATGGACACGTTCATGTCCTCCGCGATGGGCGGCAGCAGCCCGGACAGCATGAACTCGCTCGTGCCGAGCGCGAAGACGGACAGTCCGAGGATGTAGACGGCCAGCGGCATACGGGAGGCCCCGTTCGGGGCCTTGTCGGAGGACGGCGGTGCGGCTTCGGAGTTCGTCGACGGCATGACATGGGCAACCTGTGGTTCGTACCTGTCATTCCGCCCGGGGTGAACGTCTCGGGATGCGAGACGTCCACCGTGAGCGGCGGAGGGAGCCCGTCGGGCGGGGCCGCATCGGCCCGGGTCAGCCTTCCGTCAGTTCCGCAAGCTCCCGTTCCAGGTTCTCCCGTGCCTGCTCCTCCCACGCCGCCGCCCCGTACGGCGTGCGGAACAGGCGGGGCAGGGCGAGGAGTTGACGCAGGATCGCCGCGCGGCCCTCGCGGAACGCCGGCTCCGGGACGAAGGCGTACTCCTCGCGTACGGCGCCGGTGTACCCCCGGTAGGTATCCGGGTCGCTCGCCAGGATCGCCAGGTCGGCGTCGCACAGGGTCTCGCCGTTGAGGTCGCCCGGGGCAGGGTCGTGGGTGGTGGTGAGGCGGACGAGGCGGGCCACCTCGGCGACCTCGTGGGCGGTCAGGCCCGCCTCGTGCAGGGCCTTCTCGGCCAGGGTCGCCGAACGTTCCTCGTTCTCGGAGCGGTCCGGGCGGTAGACCGCGTCGTGGAACCAGGCGGCGAGCCGGACCAGCTCCAACTCACCGCCCTCGCCGCCCTTTTCGGACAGCTCGTCGATGCGGTCGAGGACCGCCCGCAGGTGGTCGGCGGTGTGGTAGCGGCGCTGCGGCTCCGTCCAGCGGGACAGCAGGTTCCGGCCGTACGGGAGCGGGTCCGGGCCCTCGCGTCCGGCCCGCGCGGCGAGCAGGGTCGCGGTCCAGCGCTGGAGGAGTTCCTGTTCCTGGGCTGCCTTCATGGGGGCGGTCATGGGTCGCATTCTGCCGCCCCCGGCCCGGCCCCGGCCCCCGGAAGCGCGTGCTCCATCCGGCCCTCATCTCACTCTTACATACCCCCCATGGGTATGCTACGGTGCTCCCGCAGGTACCCCCCAGGGGTATGTCACCGCGAGCGAAGGGTCAGGGCAATGTCAACCGTCAATCCCCGGCGCTGGTGGGCACTTGCCGTGCTCGCCGCCGCGCAGTTCATGGTCATCATGGACACCTCGATCATCGGGGTCGCACTCCCGAAGATGCAGGAGGACCTGGGCTTCTCCCAGGGCGAGCTGCAGTGGGTCTTCAACGCCTACGTGATCGTCTTCGGCGGACTGCTGCTCCTCGGCGGCCGCCTCTCCGACCTGATCGGAGCCCGGAAGATCTTCGTGTCCGGCTGGGCGATCATGATCGCCGGCTCGATCCTCGCCGCGGCCGCACAGACCGCCTGGGTCGAGATCGCCGGCCGCGCCGTCCAGGGCGTCGGCGGTGCGCTCATCGCGCCGTCCGCCATGACCCTGCTGATGATGCTCTTCATGCACGACCCGCGTGAGCTGGGCAAGGCGATGGCGCTCTACGGTGCCGCCGCCCCGGCCGGCGGCACCGCCGGCGTGTTCCTCGGCGGCGTGTTCACCGAGTGGGCCGCCTGGCAGTGGTGCTTCATCATCTACGTCCCGATCGGTCTGGCCACCCTCGCCGCGACCAAGCTCCTCCCGGACGTCGAGTCCCGCCGCGGCTCCGTCGACGTCCTCGGCGCCGTCGCCGTCACCGCCGGTCTCGCCCTCGGCGTCTTCGCGGTCGTCCGGGCCCCCGAGGTCGGCTGGGGCGCCACCGCCACCATCCTGGAGCTGGCCGGCGCCGCCGCCCTCATCGTCCTCTTCTTCGTGATCCAGAAGGCCGTCCGCGAGCCGCTCATGCCGCTCAGCGTGTGGCGGGTCCCGCGTCTCGGCTCCGCCAACCTGGCGATGACGCTGCTCGGCGCCGCCTGGATCCCGATGTGGTACTTCCTCAACCTCTACCTCCAGCAGGTCCTCGGCTACGGCGCCTTCGCCTCCGGCGCCGCGCTCCTGCCGATGACCGTGCTCCTCATGATCTTCATGACGGCCATCACCGCCCGGCTCATGGCCAAGGTCGGCGCCAAGCCGCTCATCGGCGTCGGACTGCTGCTCCTCGCCGCCGGTCTGGTCTGGCTGGCCGCCGTCGAGCCCACCGGCACCTTCCTCGTGGACGTCCTGCCGGCCTCGCTGGTCGCCGCGCTCGGCATGTCCCTCGCCTACATCCCGGCCATGATCGCCGCGATGTCCGGCGCCCCGCAGGAGCAGGCCGGTCTCGCCTCCGGCATCGTCAACACCACCTACAACGTCGGCTCCGCGCTCGGCCTCGCCGCCCTCACCGCGGTCGCCATGTCGCAGGGCGCCGACCAGCTCGGCAACCTGCCGAAGCTGACCGACGGCTTCTCCGCCGCCTTCATCGGCGCCGCGGTCATCGCCGCGGTCGGCGGTGTCGTCACCCTCCTGGTGATGAAGTCCGACAAGGCCCTCGCCGCCGAGGCGCCGGCCTCCGCCCCGCAGGAGCAGGGCGACAAGGTCTCCGTCTGACGCAGTCCCGTCCGTCCCTCAAGGGGCCGCCCGACGTCCGCC
>NZ_JBHXTJ010000015.1:0-174584 GCF_042677525.1 Streptomyces sp. NPDC127114 | reverse complement strand
GGGGGCGCCGCCCCCCCCCCCCGGGCCCCCCCCGGCCCTGGCCTCCGTCGCCGCCCTCTAGGTCGCCGCTCTGCACCTCCCAGCCGGCCCTGGCCTCCGTCGCCGCCCGCGCGTCCGCCGCTCTCAGCTCCCAGCCGGCCCGATCGGCTCTTCACAGGCCGCCGCACGCCTTCCCTGCCTTCCGGCCGGTCGCTCTCCGTGGCGGCAGGTCCGCTGCTCTGCGTCACCGTTCCCCTCGCGACTGCGCCGTGCGGACGCGCCCGCGTGCCCACCGTTTCCCCTGGGGGCGGCGCCGGGGGCAGCATGGAAGGAGGCCCCGGCGAGCAGGGCGGGAAGGAGCGCACCGTGACGCGACGCGCGGACCGGTCCCGTGGCGAGCCGCGGGGGCGGCCCACCGGGCTGCGGAGCGTAGCCGGGCAGGTCTTCACCCTGCAGGCGATCATCGCGCTGCTGCTCATCGCAGCGGCGGCGTTCGCGATCGTCCTCCAGGACCGCCACGACAGCGAGCGCAACGCCCGTAACCGTTCCCTGGCCGTCGCCGAGACCTTCGCCCACGCGCCCGGCATCGCCGAGGCCCTGAAGGCCGACGACCCGACGGCGGAACTGCAGCCGCGCGCCGAGGCGGCCCGGATCGGCTCCGGTGTGGACTTCATCGCCGTGCTCGCCCCGGACGGCGCCCGCTACACCGACTCCGATCCCTCCCTGATCGGCCAGCGGGCGAGGGGCGACATCGGCCGGGCGCGCGCCGGCGAGTCGTTCACCGAGATCTTCCACGGGGCTCCGAACGACGCGGTCCGCGCGGTCGTCCCGGTCCGGGACGACGACGGGACCGTGGTCGGCATGGTGACCAGCGGCATCGAGGTGGCGACGGTCGGCGAGACGGTGGAGTCCCGGCTGCCGCTGCTGTTCGCCGCCGCCGGGATCGCCCTGGGGCTGGCGCTGGGCGGCGCGGCTCTGGTGAGCGTGCGGCTGCGGCGGCAGACGCACGGTCTCGGTCCGGCCGAGATGACCCGGCTCAAGGAGCACCACGAGGCCGTGCTCCACTCCGTGAAGGAGGGCGTGCTCATCGTCGGGGGCGACGGGCGGCTGCTGCTCGCGAACGACGAGGCGCGCCGGCTCCTGAAGCTGCCGGAGGACGCCGAGCGGCGCCATGTCCGCGAACTGGGCCTGGAACCCCGTACCGCCGCGCTGCTGCTGTCCGGCCGGGCCGCGACGGACGAGGTGCACCTGGCCGGGGACCGGCTGCTCGCGGTGAACGTCCGGCCGACGGCCGACGGCGTGGCCGAAGGCGGCTGCGTGATGACCATGCGCGACACCACCGAGCTGGCCGCGCTGACCGGCCGGGCCGAGGTGGCGAGGGGCCGGCTGCGGCTGCTGTACGAGGCGGGCACCCGGATCGGCACGACGCTGGACGTCGTACGGACGGCGGAGGAGCTGTCGGAGGTGGCGGTGCCGCGGTTCGCCGACTTCGTGACGGTGGAGCTGCTCGACCCGGTGGTGCGGGGCGAGGAGCCGTCGGGCGCGTTCACGGAGATGCGGCGGACGGCGCTGAGCGGCGTCAGTCAGGAGACCCCGCTGCAGCCGGTCGGTGACCTGATCCGGTTCGTGGTGCCGACCACGCCGATGGCCTCGGCCCTGCAGGAGGGCCGGGCGGTGATCCAGCCGGACCTGGCCGCGGCGCAGGGCTGGCGGGCCCAGGACCCGGAGGGCGCGGCGCAGGCGCTCGCGTACGGGCTGCACTCGCTGCTGACGGTGCCGCTCCTCGCCCGCGGCGTGGTGCTGGGAATGGCGAACTTCTGGCGCGGCAAGAACACGCCGGAACCGTTCGGCGAGGACGACCTGTCGTTCGCGGAGGAGCTGGCGGCGCGCGCGGCGCTGGCGATCGACAACGCCCGCCGGTTCACCCGCGAGCACTCGATGGCGGTGGCGCTGCAGCGGAGTCTGCTGCCGCGGGTCCTGCCGGACCAGAGCGCGATGCAGGTCGCCTTCCGCTACCTGCCGGCGAAGGCGGGCGTGGGCGGCGACTGGTTCGACGTGATCCCGCTGCCGGGGGCCCGGGTGGCGCTGGTGGTCGGCGACGTGGTGGGGCACGGCCTGCACGCGGCGGCGACGATGGGCCGGCTGCGGACGGCGGTGGCGAACTTCTCCACGCTCGACGTGTCCCCGGACGAGCTGCTGAGCCATCTCGACGAGCTGATCGACCGGCTCGGCGAGGACATCGATCCGGGCCTGCAACGGGAGGGCGGCGCCGCCGAGGCGGAGCAGGGCGGCGCCGAGGGCTCGGCGGGCGCGACCTGTCTGTACGTCATCTACGACCCGACGACGGGCTCGTGCACGATGGCGAGCGCCGGGCATCCGGGGCCGGCCCTGGTGCGGCCGGACGGGACCGTGGAGTTCCCGGCGGTGCCCGCCGGCCTGCCGCTGGGTCTCGGCCTGGGCGACCGGCCGTTCGCCTCGGCGCGGCTGAAGCTGGAGCCGGACAGCAAGCTGGTGCTGTTCACGGACGGGCTCCTGGAGAGCCGGGAGCGGGACTACGACACCGGCATCACGCTGCTGCGCCAGGCCCTGGCGCGGCCCGCGCGGACCGCGGAGCAGACCTGTGCGGACGTGCTCGCGGCGCTGCTGTTCCCGGTGCCGTCGGACGACATCGCGCTGCTCGTGGCGAGCGCTCACCGCGTCCCGGCGGACCGGATCGCGGAGTGGGAGGTGCCCTCGGACCCGTCGGCGGTCGCTCCGGTACGGACGGCCGCGGCGGCGCGGATCGCCGAGTGGGGCCTGGAGGACGTCGGGTTCACGGCGGAGCTGGTGCTCAGCGAGCTGATCACCAACGCGATCCGCTACGGCCGCCCGCCGGTGCACGTACGGCTGGTGTACGACCGGGTGCTGATCTGCGAGGTGTCCGACGGCAGCAGCACCTCGCCGCACCTTCGGCACGCGACGGACACCGACGAGGGCGGCCGCGGGCTGTTCCTGGTGGCCCAGTTCGCCCAGCGCTGGGGCACCCGCTACGCCCGCCGCGGCAAGACCATCTGGGCCGAGCTCCCGGTCGCCCCGGACCGCCCGGGCGGCAACGGCGCGGGGCCGGTTCCCGACCTGGACGCCCTGGAGGACCTCGCCTGGTGATCCCCGCCCGGGGCTGTCGGGCGGCCGGACCGTAGGGTCGGGCCGGAACCGAGCCCCTTGGAGGAGCCATGACGAGCCCGGCGGGCACCGGCGCGCTGCACCACGTGGAGATCTGGGTGCCCGACATCGGCCGGGCCGTGGCCTCGTTCGGGCCGCTGCTCGAAGCGCTCGGCTACACGCCGTTCCAGAGCTGGGAGCGAGGGCGGAGCTGGCGGCTCGGCGCCACGTACCTGGTCTTCGAGGAGTCCCCGGCGCTGACCGCGGGCAGCCACGACCGGCTGCGCCCGGGCCTCAACCACCTGGCCTTCCACGTGGCGACCCGGCCGGAACTCGACCGGCTGGTCGGGGAGGCCGTACGGGCCGGCTGGCGGCTGCTGTTCGCCGACCGCCATCCGCACGCGGGCGGCGAGCAGAGCTGTGCCGGATACCTGGAGAACGCGGACGGGTTCGAGGTGGAGCTGGTCGCCTCGCGGTGGTGAGCCACTCCACCCGTAGTACTCTCCATGGAGTAATGACGGAGAGCGAGAAACGGCCGCGGACGGGAGTGATGACGGTGGCGCGCAGGAACCCCGAGCGCCGGGCGGCGCTCGTCGACGCCGCGATCGAGGTGCTCGCCCGCGAGGGCGCCCGGGGCCTCACCTTCCGCGCCGTGGACACCGAGGCGGCCGTCCCGCCCGGCACCGCGTCCAACTACTTCGCCAACCGCGACGACCTGCTCACCCAGGCGGGCGCCCGGGTCTACGAGCGGCTCCAGCCGGACGAGGAGACGATCGCCCGGCAGCGGGCGGCGAGCCCCGACCTGGAGACGTACACCCAGCTGATGCGGGAACTCGTGGGCCGCGTCAGCTCCTTCCGCACCGGCTACCTCGCCCTCCTGGAACTCCGCCTGGAGGCCACCCGCCGCCCGGAACTCCGCGCGGTCCTCACCGCCCGCGTCCGCGCCGACGTCGAGGCCAACGTCACCTACCACGAGGCCTCCGGCCTCCCGGGCGACGCGACCGCCGTCAAACTGCTGATCCTGGCCTTCAACTGGCTGATCGTCGAGCAGCTCACGCTGCCCGACGTCTTCCCGGAGGAGGAGCGGGACGCGCTGATCGCCGCCGCGGTGGACCGGATCGTCGGCGGATCACCCGCGTAACCGCCGCACCGCCGTCACCGCACACCGCCGCCGCGGCACCCTCTTCGCCGGCACGCCTCCGCGCGGACGGACCGCCGCTCAGAGCCGGTCGGCGAACCAGGCCGCCGCCAGCGTGCCCACCCCGGCCAGGGCGCCGGGCTCCTCGAACAGATGGCCGGCACCGGGAATGGTGACGAGCTGGTGCTCGCAGCGCAGCATGCGCTCCGCGCGGTGGTTGAGGTCGAGGACCAGGGAGTCGGCGCCGCCGACGATCAGCAGGGTGGGCGCGGTGACGTCGGGCAGGCGTTCCTCCGCCAGGTCGGGGCGGCCGCCGCGCGAGACGACGGCGCCGACGGTGCTGCCGGGCTCGGCCGCGGCCCACAGCGCCGCCGCCGCGCCGGTGGAGGCGCCGAAGTAGCCGGGGCGGAGCTCCTTGGTGTCGGGCCGGCCGGCGAGCCAGTCGGTGGCCCGGGTCAGGCGCTCGGCGAGCAGGGGCGTGTCGAAGACGTTGGCGCGGTCGGCCGCCTCGGTATCGGTCAGCAGGTCGAAGAGGAGTGTGCCGAGCCCGGCCCGGTGGAGGGTCTCGGCGACCGCGCGGTTGCGCGGGCTGTGCCGGCTGCTTCCGCTGCCGTGGGCGAAGAGCACCACGCCGGTGGCGCCGTCCGGCACGGTCAGCCGCCCGCCGGCCTCGGGTCCGCCGAGCGGGACGCGCACCTCGGTGTCCACGCCGGCCTCGCCGCGCCGCAGCCGCAGCGCGGCGACGACCTCCTCGTCCGGGGTCTGCGAGAAGTCCTGGTAGAACTGCCCGATCGCGTAGAAGCCGTCGGGCTCGCGCACGCAGTACGTCTCCTCGGCCGCATCGCCGACGCGGGTCCTCCAGCCGCGTGGCGCGACCGGTACCGCGAGCACGATCCGGCCCGCGCCCCGGGCCCGTACCACCTGGCACGCGGCCAGCGCGGTCGCCCCGGTCGCGAAGCCGTCGTCGACGACGACGGCGGTGCGGCCGGTGATGTCGGCCGGTTCGCGGGCGCCCCGGTAGCGGCGGGCCCGCTCCTCCAGGACGGCCCGCTCGCGCCGTTCGACCTCGGCGAGGTCGCGCTCCGAGACCCCGCCCCGGGCGATGACCTCCTCGTTGAGGACCCGCACGCCGTCCTCGCCGATCGCGCCCATGGCGAGCTCGGGCTGGTACGGCACGCCCAGCTTCCGGACCAGGCAGATGTCGAGCGGCGCGCCGAGCGCGTCGGCGACCTCGGCGGCGACGGGCACCCCGCCGCGCGGCAGCCCCAGGACCACCGGGTCCTGTCCTCCGAGGTCCCCCAGCAGCGCGGCGAGCTGCCTGCCCGCGTCGGTGCGGTCGGTGAAGTACATGTCCGCTCGCCTTCCTGCCCGTCCGCGCGTCGGCCTGCCGGGCCGGTCACACGGGCGTGGCCGTCAGGGCCGGTCCGCCGGGCTCCCCGGCGGGAGCGGGGTCGATCCGCATCCCGTACGGGCGGCTGATCCGGCCGAGCACGTCGTGGAGCCATCGCACGTCCTGCTCCGGGGCCCGCTCCAGGCGCAGCCGGCGGCTGCGCAGCGGCACGAGCCGCACCCGCGCCAGGCTGCCGTCCGCGTCGTGGACGGAGACGAGGTGGAGGAGCCGTAGGTCGTCGCGGTAGCGCTCCTGTCCTGTGATGCCCTCGTAGTCGTTGACGAGATCGCCGCAGCCGTGCAGGACGAGCCTGCCGCGGTACGTCTCGAGCGGCCGCGGGTGGTGCGAGGAGTGCCCGTGCACGATGTCGGCGCCCGCGTCGACGAGGGCATGACCGAAGGAGACTTCGGCGCGGGCGGGGGCGTAACCCCAGTTGGATCCCCAGTGGACGGAGACCACCACGAGGTCGCCGGGGCGCCGGGCCGCGCGCAGCCGGGCGATGAGCCGGGCCGCGGCCGGGTCGGCGGGGCCGGTCGCGTGGTGGACGCCGCCGCGCCGGGCGGTGGCGGCCCAGTCGCGGGGCACGCCGCTGGACTCCAGGCCGAGCGCGTGGACGACGAGCCGTCGGCCGCCGGGCAGCGGGACGACCGCCGGCCGCCGGGCCTCCTCGGCGTCCCGGCCCGCCCCGGCGGTGCGCAGCCCGGCGCCGGCGAGGGCGTCGAGGGTGTCGTCGAGTCCGCGCCTGCCGTAGTCGAGGACGTGGTTGTTGGCGAGGACGACGACGTCGGGGCGTACGACGGTCAGCGCGGGCAGGTTCGCCGGATCCATGCGGTAGTGGACGGCCTTGCCGGGCGCGGGTACGTCGTTCCGGGTGACGGCGGTCTCCAGGTTGACCACGCGGGCGGCGGGCCCGGCCGCGTCGAGAAGGTCGAGCGCCTCGCCCCAGGGGTAGGCGGGCGCGGCGGGCCGGGGCACGGGCCCGGAGACGGCCTCGGCGAGCGTCACGTAGTCCCGCGCGTCGCGCACGTACCGCTCGGGCAGCGCCGGGTCGAGGGGATGGGGAAGGATCTGGTCGACTCCCCGGCCCAGCATCACGTCGCCGCAGAGGAACAGTCCGGTCAGGCCGCCGCCGCCCATACACCCAGGCTAGTCCCCCGGACGTCATGCGTTCCGATGATCGAGATCGTTCCGGGGACGGACGCGGGGCGCGGGCGGGCCCGGCGAGGATGGTCGGTCCGCGCACGCATCGTGCGCGGACGACCGACGGAGGGGGACTTCCTTCATGCGCTCCACGCGCTCCTCGCGCACCACCCGTGCGACCCGCTTAACCGCCCCGCCCCTGGCCCGCACCACGGCCGTGCTCGCGACCGCCCTGCTCGCCCTGTCCGTGGGGGTGCTGCCGGCCCAGGCCGCCGACGCCGCGGGGGCGCCGGCGGCCCCGACGGCGGCAGTCCACCGGCTGCCGGCCCTCGACCGGGCGGCCCTGCGCAGCTCGCTCGACGCCTTCCACGCCGCCGGCATGTACGGCGCGTTCTCGGCGGTTCGGGACGGCTCCGAGCAGTGGCGGGGCGCCACCGGCGTCGCCGACCCGGCCACCGGGCGGCCCATGGCCCCGGACCTCGAGCACCGGGTCGGCAGCATCACCAAGAGCTTCACCGCCGTCGCGATCCTGCAGCAGGTGGAGCGCGGCCGGATCGACCTGGACGCGCCCGTCGGCCGCTACGTCCCGGACCTCGTGCCCGGCGAGCGCGGCCAGCAGGTGACGGTCCGGATGCTGCTCAACCACACCAGCGGCATCGCCGACTACGTCCTGTCCGCCTTCCCCGGGCTCCTGGAGAACCCGGGCCGGACGCTGGACGGGAACCGGCTGCGGCACATCGCGCCGGAGGAGCTCGTGCGCCTCGGCCTCGCCGCCCCGCCGGTGCAGGAGCGCGGGAAGTTCGCCTACGCCAACACCAACTACGTCCTCGCGGGACTGATCCTGGAGCGGGTCACGGGCCAGGACCCGGAGGCGTACATCACCCGCCACGTCATCCGCAGGGCCGGCCTGCGCCACACCTACTTCCCGGCCGCGCCGTCCCTGAAGGGCCCGCACGCGGGGATGTACGAGTCCTTCTTCGGCCTCATCGACCCGCCGCGCGACTACAGCACGTACGACATGTCGTGGGCGAGCACGGCCGGCGCGCTGGTGTCGACGACGAACGACCTCAACGTCTTCTACCGCAAGCTGCTCACCGGGAAGCTGCTCGGCCCGGCGGCGCTGCGCGCGATGAAGACGACGGTCCCGGCGTACGAGACGGCGCCCGGCGAGGAGGCCGCGATGCGCTACGGCCTCGGCCTGTACACCCTGAAGATGCCGAGCGGCGGCTGGTACTGGGGCCACGACGGCGCGGTGTTCGGCGCGGGCACCTGGTCGCTCGCCACGGAGGACGGCCGCCGCCAGATGTCCGTCGCCTACAACCTGATGAAGTACCAGCGCCTCGACGAGCAGGGCCGGCCGCTGCCGGAGCCGATCACCCCGGCCCTGTACGCCTTCGTGGACGGCGCCCTGAGCGGCGGCGCCCCGGCGGACGGGCAGCGCCCGCGCTCCGCCGCACCGAGCACCGCCGGGCTCCCGCCGCTGGTCGACCGGCTGCCCGTGGCCCGGGGGCGCTGAGCTTCCGGGCGCCTCAGCGGAAGGCGGGGAGGGCGAGGGCGATCGTGCCCCAGCCGACGAGACCGGTGATCGCCACGAGGATCAACGGCAGGGCCAGCCAGGCGAGAACGGCCCCCAGGCTCTTGCACGCGACCACGCGCGCGGGGTGCCGGGGGTGGTAGGCGACGTGGTACGCGTCGCCCCGTAGGCCGCTTGTGCCGGGAGCCTGGCGGAGCCTGCCGTCGGTGGCGGTGTAACCGAAGGCCACCTGGCCGTGGATGAGGACGGGCCGCGCCTCCACCGTGATGCCGTGGCGGGGCAGGTACCACTCGTTCCACAGGATCGCCGCCGCGCGGACCGCCAGCCGGCCGATCGCCAGGCCGGTGCCGCCGAGCAGCAGCACCGCGAGCGCGCGGCTCACCCGGTCCCCGGCGCTCACCACGCCCGCGGCGAGGGCGACGAGCCCCAGGCCGACCGCGGCCATCGCGCCGCGGATGACGATCTCGGCCGGCTGTCGCGGCTCCGCGTCCTCCTCGGCGTCCACCTCCGGGCCGGCGTCCGCGTCGGCCCGGGGCGTGACCGTCACGAGCGCCGAGCCGTCCACCGGCTCCTCGTCGGTGGGGCGTTCGGGCAGCGAGCCGTTCACCGCCTCCGCGAAGACGACGGCCGAGGCCCGGCTCACGCCCTCGATCCGGTACAGGGCCGACTCGGTCCCGGCCGGGGCCGTCAGCTCCACGGCCACCATCCGTCCGTTCGCGTGCACGTGCGCGACGGCGGCGAAGGGGATGCGGACCTCTTCGTGGGGGCGACGCAGGAGCAGTCCGCCGCTGTCGGCGCGGAGTTCGGCACCGTCACCCAGGAGGACGGGTATGGACGAGATGATCGGCATGCGCGTGATCGTAAGGGGCGGGGGTTCCCCCGAGGTACCCCGAAGACGTACGGTCACCGCTGTGGACATGGTCATCCTGGTGCTCAGCGTGTTCGTCCTGGCGGGCGGCGGCCTTTTCCTCTTCGGCCTCCTGTGGCTCAGCGGCGAGCGGAGCGAGCTCCGTGCGATGACGGAACTGGCGGAGACGGGCGTCGAGGTCCGCGCGGCCCTGGTCGCACTGCAGCCCCTGGTCCGCACCGACACGCTGCGCGCTCACTACGAGTATCCGGCGGCGGACGGCTCACGGGCCCGGCACACCACGGGCGTCAGCCCCAACCCCCTGTACCGCGTGGGCGAGACGTACTCGCTGGTGCGGCTGCCGCGCGTGGCGAAGAAGGTCCACATGGGCACGATGGCCGCGGTGCGCAAGGAGCGCGCGGACCGCGAGAGGTACGTTCGCCAGGCCGTGTGGCTGGTGATCGCGGGCTTCACGGCGTGCGCCACGGCCGTGACGGGCCTCGTCCTCGTCCCTTGACCCCGCTCGTCGGCGCTCAACGGCCCACCCGGGCGGCGCGGCGGATGGTGGCGTCCACCAGGGCGAGCGCTTCGGCCGCGGTGCGGCCCGGGGCGCGGTTCCAGGGGCCGACGAGCTCGGTCCAGCCGCGTGAGCGGAGCTCTTCGAGCATCCACGCCCCCGCCTCGTTCATGGTGGCCGCGCTGCCGTAGCCGAGGCGGTGGGCGGCGAGCATGGCCCCGCACACGCAGCGTGCGCCGCGGGCGTCGCGGAGCCTGTACGGGGTGTTCTGCCAGCCCCACTCGGTCAGGACGCGCCGGGCGTGCGCGAGGTGGACCGAGGGGCGCACGTCGGGGCTGCCGATGCGTCGCCAGACGTGCAGCCGGTCGGGCAGGATCGCGCCGAGACGTCCGGGGAGCGGCCGTTCGGCGGGCTGGGGGGCGGGGAGGGCGTCGAGGGCGTCCGCGACGAGCCGGTCCACGGGGACGGACAGCAGTCGCCGCCAGTCGGCGGCCTCCTCCCGTACCGGCAGGGCCTCGGCCCACCGGGCGACGATCTCCCGCCAGGCCGCGGTCTCCAGCAGGGCGGCCGCTTCGCGGTCGAGCGCGTCGGGGGTGGTGGCTGCTGCGGTGGTCATGCGGGCGACTCCACGACTCGATTGTTCCCACTTCGGTAGGAATGTCGGCCTTGTCGGGCGCGCACTTGAGTCGTACGCGCCTCCGCGGCCCCGCGAGGGTTTACGGTCGCCCCTGGGAGTCCCCCACGCCACGGTCCCGGTTGCTCGACCCCACGAAGGAGTGCACGCGCATGAAGATCGCCGTACTCGGCACCGGAGAGGTCGGCCGACGGCTCGGGAGCAAGCTGGTCTCGCTCGGCCACGAGGTGATCCTCGGGTCCAGGTCCGCGGATCACGCGGGCGCGACGGCCTGGGCCGCGGAGCACCAGGCGGCGCACGGCACCTTCGCCGATGCCGCGTCCGGCGCCGAGCTGGTGGTGAACGCGACCGGCGGGCTGGTGTCGCTGGCCGCGCTGCAGGCGGCGGGGGCGGAGAACCTGGAGGGCAAGGTCCTGGTCGACGTCTCGAACGCGCTCGACTTCTCGCAGGGCATGCCGCCGAAGGTGGTGACGCCGGAGGGCGGCAGCATGGCCGAGCAGATCCAGCGGACGTTCCCCGGCGCACGGGTGGTGAAGACGCTCAACACCATGACGAACACCGTGATGGTGGACCCGGGCCGTGTCCCGGGCGAGCACGTCGTGTTCGTCTGCGGCGACGACGACGAGGCCAAGGCCGTCGTCACCGGACTGCTGCGGTCCTTCGGCTGGCCGGACGAGCGGATCCTGGACCTGGGCGACCTGACGGGGGCCCGGGCGACCGAGCTGCTGCTGCCGCTGTGGCTGCGGCTGATGGGGACCTTCGGCACCGCGGAGTTCAACTTCGCGGTGCCGAAGGCCTGATCAGGCGTTCAGCGGCCCGGCCGCCATGCCCGTGAGGCGCGCGGGGGTGAGCAGCTCGGCGAGCCGCTCGGGCGGGAGGAGGCCCTTCTCCAGGGTGAGCTCGGCGACCGAGCGGCCGGTGGCGAGGGCCTCCTGCGCGATGGCGGTGGCGGCCGTGTAGCCGAGGTGCGGGTTGAGGGCGGTGGCGAGACCGATCGAGTTCTCGACGCTCGCGCGCATGGCCTCGGTGTTGGCGGTGATGCCGGTGACACAGCGCTCGGCGAGCGTGAGGCAGGCGGCCCGCAGCGAGGTGATGCTCTTCGACAGGGCGTGGAAGATGACCGGCTCGAAGGCGTTGAGCTGGAGCTGCCCGCCCTCGGCCGCCATCGTGATGGTCATGTCGTTGCCGATGACCTCGAAGGCCACCTGGTTGACGACCTCCGGGATGACCGGGTTGACCTTGCCGGGCATGATGCTCGAACCGGCCTGCACGGGCGGCAGGTTGATCTCGCCGAAGCCGGCGCGCGGCCCGGAGGACAGCAGCCGCAGGTCGTTGCAGGTCTTGGAGAGCTTGACGGCGATCCGCTTGAGGACGCCGGACAGCTGGACGAACGCGCCGCAGTCCTGGGTGGCCTCGACCAGGTTGACGGAGGTGACCAGGGGCAGGCCGGTGATGTCGGCGAGGTGGCGGCGCGCGGTCTCGGCGTAGCCGGGAGCGGCGTTGAGCCCGGTGCCGATGGCGGTGGCGCCGAGGTTGATCTCGTGGATCAGCTCGATCGCCTCGGCGAGTCGCCCACGGTCCTCCTCCAGCATCACGGCGTACGTGGAGAACTCCTGGCCCAGCGTCATGGGCACCGCGTCCTGGAGCTGGGTGCGGCCCATCTTGACGACCTCGGAGAACGCGACGGCCTTCTCCGCGAAGGCGTCCTGCAGCACGGCCATGGCGCGCAGCAGCTCGCGGGCGGCACCGATGGCGGCGATGCGGATGGCGGTCGGGTAGACGTCGTTCGTGGACTGGCCGAGGTTGACGTCCTCGTTGGGGTGGAGCAGGTGGTACTCGCCCTTGCCGTGGCCGAGGAGTTCGAGGGCGCGGTTGGCGACGACCTCGTTGGCGTTCATGTTGGTCGAGGTGCCGGCGCCGCCCTGGACGACGTCCACGACGAACTCGCCGTGCAGCGCGCCGCCGCGGATCTCGCGGCAGGCCGCGACGATCGCTCCGGCCTTGTCGGCGGGGAGCAGGCCGAGCTCCTCGTTGGCGAGGGCGGCGGCCTCCTTGACGGCGGCGAGCGCCTCGACGAGCTTCGGGTAGACGGAGATCGGGGTGCCGGTGATGGCGAAGTTCTCCGTGGCCCGCAGGGTGTGGACACCCCAGTAGGCCTCGGCGGGGACGTCGCGGTCGCCGAGCAGGTCGTGCTCGCGGCGGACGTTCTTCTGCTGTGCGGGGATCACGGTGACGGATGCCTTACGCGTTGGGGAGGGACGGCGGAGGACAAGAAGGAAAAAGGGGGACGCCACCCGGCAACGGGGGCAGGATCCGGGCGCCGGAGGCCGAGACGGGAGGGCACTTGGCCGCGGCGGCAGGGTGCGGCGTCCGGGCGGCTGCGGCCCCGGCGGCCGACGACGGCGGCGGAGGGGTCCGGAGACCGGGCAGACCCAAGGCCGACGACGGCGGCGGAGGGGGCGAGGCCGGGCGGGGCGGGGGTGCGGTGCGGTTGTGGGGTGCGGGTTTCCGGACGCGGCGGCGCCCGCCACGAACGAAGCCCGTCGGCGTGCGCGGTCCGGCCGCACGGGCACCCCCACCTCCGCAGAGACCCCGGACCCCGCACCGCCCACGGGTGTGAGGGTGCGGCGCCCACGGCGTTCAGCTCCGGGAACCCGCCGGCTCCGGCGCGTCAGTGCGCGACGGCGAGCGCGGGCTCGGCGCGGACCGGTCCTTCGAGGAGGGTGCGCAGAAGCTGGTTGCGGCGCTCCGGCGAGCCGCTCTCGGCAAGGAGGCCGGCGAGCAGCGCCATCCGCGCCTGGCCGGGGCGCAGCGTGCCGGCCAGCACGGCGCCGGCGGCGGCCAGGTCGACCGCGCCGCCGCCCGTGTAGACCTCGGCGACCGGGCCGGAGGACACGCGGGTGGACAGGACGACGTGCACGCCGTCCTCGACGGCGCGGGCGACGGCCTCGGCTATCTCGGGCGTGGCGTTGCCCGCGCCGGTGCCGACGAGGACGATGCCTCGGGCGCCGGCCGCGACGGCCGCCTCGAAGAGGACCGGGTCGTTGTCGGAGTGGTGCATGACGATGTCGACGCGCGGCACGCGCCGCCCGCCGGCGCTCGCGTCGGTCGCGGCCGCGGGCAGCGCCAGCGGCGCGGGCCGCTCGGGCTCGCGCTCGATGTCGACCTGCCCGAAGCCGAGCCGGCCGACGCGCCGGCCGGAGGGGTCGGCGAAGGGGTCGGAGTCGAGCGTCTTGGTCTTGACCGTGCCACGGGCGGCGTGGACGAGGCCGTCGAAGACGACGAGGACGCCGAGGCCGCGGACGGTGGCGGCGACCTGGAGGGCGTCGTAGAGGTTGCCGGGCCCGTCGCCGTCCCCGGTGCCGAAGGGCCGCTGGGCCCCGGTGAAGACCACCGGGCGGGGGTCGGAGTGGTGCAGGTCCAGGAAGAAGGCCGACTCCTCGAGGGTGTCGGTGCCGTGGGTGACGACGATGCCGTCGACGTCCGGGTCGGCGAGGGTCTCGTGGACGGCGCGCAGCAGGGCGAGCTGGCGGTCGGTGGTCATCCGGGAGCTGTTGACGTTGAAGAGGTCGAGGACCTCGACGTCGACGTTGTCCGGGACCGCGGCGGTGGCCACGACGTCGTCGCCCGAGGCGTCGGCGGCGTATCCGCTGCCGGTCCAGCGGCTGGCGATGGTGCCGCCGGTGCTGATGACCACGATGCGGCGCGGCCGGGCGTCGCGCGTCCACTTCATGATGGTGCTGTCCTTCCCTGGGGTGCGCGGCAACCATAGGCCAATCGTCACGCAACGCGATTGCCAATCCAGCCCGGGGAGCGAGTGGAGTGTGGTGGATAATTGCGCCATGGACCGAATCGATCTCCACATCTTGCGCGAGCTCCAGGCCGACGGCCGGCTGAGCAACCAGGAGCTCGCCCAGCGGGTGGGCCTGAGCCCGTCCCCCTGCCTGCGGCGGGTCCGGCAGCTGGAGCAGGACGGGGTGATCCAGGGCTATCGCGCGGTCATCGATCCGGAGGCGGTGGGCCGCGGCTTCGAGGTGCTGGTGTCGGTGGAGGTGAAACGGGACCGTGAGACGGTGGAGGCCTTCGAGGCGGCCCTTCAGGACATCCCGGACGTGATCGAGGCGTACCGCCTCTTCGGCAGCCCCGGCTGCCTGCTGCGGATCGCGGTCGCCGACCTCTCGGCGTACGAGCGGCTGTGGATCGAGCGGCTGACCACCCTGACCGGCGTCACGGAGGTCAACTCGCAGATCATCATGAAGCGCGTGAAGGAGCCGCGCGGCCTGCCGGTCGACCGCTGACCGGCGACCCCAAGGCCGCGGCCCGGCCACCGCACGACCGCCGCCCGGTCACCGCCGGACCGCTGCCCGCACCACCCCGGCCGACCACCACCCGACCCCCCGCCCGCCATCGCTCGACCGCCACCCGTCGACCACCCCCGGCCGGCCGACCCCCGCCCGACCCCAGCCGGCCCCCCGCTCACCCCCTGAACCTCCGTCATTCGAGGGCATTCGCACGGAGGAAGGCGTTCCGTCGACGCTATTTGGTCATGTACGGTTCAACAGCACGTGCGGAGGACGACCGGTTCCCGATGTTCTACGCGCGCAGAGTTGGCACCCGCACCCGCCTTCCCCTCACCCCTCATCCCTCACGGAGGTCCGACGGATGCCCGGACTACGGATGCCCGGACTCGCGGAGTCCCGCCGCCGCTTCGCCGCCCTGACCGCACTCGGCGCCCTCGTCGCCGCCGCGCCCGCGCTCGTCACCCCCGCGGCCGCCGCCCCGTTCACCCAGGCCGCGCCGGCCGCCGGGACCACGGAGACCGCGGCGGCCGCGGCGGCCACGCCGCTCCGCGTGCTCTTCGACAACTCCAAGGCGGAGACCGCCGGGAACGCCGACTGGATCATCGGGACCGGCCAGCCGGATCCGCTCACCCAGGACCCCACGCCCACGGTCGAGACCGACTGGACCGGGGCCATCTCGGCCTGGGGCGTCGCCCTGCAGAAGACGGGTCGCTACTCGCTCAGGACACTGCCCTCCGGCGGCACGATCACCTACGGCACCACCGCCGCCACCGATCTGCAGAACTTCGACACCTTCGTGCTGCCCGAGCCGAACGTGCGGCTGAGCCCGAGCGAAAAGACCGCAATTATGCGGTTCGTCCAGAACGGCGGCGGCCTCTTCCTCGTCTCCGACCACACCGGAGCCGACCGCAACAACGACGGCTGGGACGCGGTCGAGGTCATCAACGACCTGATGTCCGACAACGGCGTCGACGACACCGACCCCTTCGGCTTCACCGTCGACACCGGCACCGTCCAGACCGACAACCCCCGCGCGATCGCCGACACCACCGACCCGGTCCTCAACGGCTCCTTCGGCAGGGTGACCGGCAGCATCATCCGCAGCGGCACCACCGTGACCCTGAAGCCCGCCGCCAACCCGGCGGTCAAGGGCCTGGTCTACCGCACCGGCCAATCCGGCACGACCGGCGCCTTCTTCGCGACCAGCGCCTTCGGCGCCGGCCGCGTCGCCGTATGGGGCGACAGTTCGCCGGTCGACGACGGCACCGGCCAGTCCGGCAACACGCTGTACGACGGCTGGAACGATTCCGCGGGCACCAACGCGGCGCTCGCCCTCAACGCCACCGACTGGCTCTCCGGCGCGACGAGCAGCGGCGGAGGCGGTGGCGGCACCTGCACCGCGGGCCAGCTGCTCGCCAACCCCGGCTTCGAGTCGGGGAACACCTCCTGGACCGCGACCTCGGGCGTCATCACCGACGACAGCGGGCGCCCGGCCCGCACCGGTTCGTACAAGGCCTGGCTGAACGGTTACGGCTCCGCCCACACCGACACGCTCGCGCAGACGGTGACGATCCCGGCGGGCTGCACGACCGCCTCCCTCGTCTTCCACACCCGCATCGACACCGCCGAGACCACCACGACCACCGCGTACGACACGCTCAGGGTCCAGGTCCTCGACAGCGCCGGCAGCGTGCTGTCGACGCTCGCGACCTACTCCAACCTCAACGCGTCGAGCGGCTACGTCCAGCGGAGCTTCAGCCTCGCCGCGTACGCCGGCCGGACCGTGACGGTGAAGTTCACCGGCACCGAGGGCTCCCAGCTCCAGACCTCCTTCGTGATCGACGACACCTCCCTCACCGTGGGCTGACCGCCCGACTCCCTCCCCCCGCACACCCCCGTGCCGCACCGCCCGTCGGTCGCGGCCCGGGTCAGTCCGCCACGTCAGAAAGGGCCCCCATGTCCCCGAACCCGTCCTTCGCGAAGAGATCCGGCTGGAAGACCTGGGCGGCGATATCCGCCGTCCTCGCCGGCCTCGCCCTTCCCACGGTCACCGCGACCCCGGCCGGTGCCACGACCACCGCCTACGACAGCACGTACTACAAGAACGCGGTCGGCAAGACGGGCACCAGCCTCAAGTCCTCGCTGCACACCATCATCAGCAGCCAGAGCAAGATCTCGTACGACGCCGTCTGGAACGCGCTGAAGGTCACCGACCAGGACCCGAACAACAGCGCCAACGTGATCCTGCTCTACAGCGGCGTCTCGCGCAGCAAGAGCCTCAGCGGCGGCGACGTCGGCGACTGGAACCGCGAGCACGTCTGGGCCCAGTCGCACGGCAGCTTCGGCACCTCGGCCGGCCCCGGCACCGACCTGCACCACCTGCGCGCCTGCGACGTCCAGGTCAACAGCACCCGCGGCAACAAGGACTGGGACTTCGGCGGCAGCGCGGTCAGCGGCGCCGCCGGCAGCTACACGGACAGTAACTCCTTCGAGCCGCGGGACGCCGACAAGGGCGACGTGGCCCGCATGATCCTCTACATGGCCGTACGGTACGAGGGCGACGACGCCTTCGCCGACCTGGAGCCCAACGAGTCGTCGACCAACGGCAGCGTGCCCTTCCACGGCCGGCTCTCGGTCCTGAAGCAGTGGAACGAGCAGGACCCGCCGAGCGCCTTCGAGGAGCGGCGCAACGACATCATCTTCAACTCGTACCAGGGCAACCGCAATCCGTTCATCGACCACCCGGAGTGGGTCGAGGCAATCTGGTGACCCGAGCGTGAGACGCGCCGGGCTCCCGACGGGGAGCCCGGCCGCACGATGCGGACGGGGGACGGGCGTGGACGACGAACCGCCGTGCCGGGAGGCGGCACGGGAAGCCGCACGGGAGCGGCGCGGCAGGCTGTGCGGGCGGATCACCGCGGGCGGGATCACCGTGCACGACATCCTGTGCACCGAGGACAGCACCGGCTTCGTCGGGCCCGGGCACGCCGACGCGTACACCGTGGTCCTCACCCGCTCCGGCGGCTACGTCCGCCGCGTCGCGGGCGAGGAGTTCTTCGCCGACGCCGCCGGCGGCTATCTCACCCGCCCCGGGGACGAACACCACGTGGCGCACCCGGCGGGTCCCGGCGACCGGTCGACGGAGATCCGCGTCGGCCCGGAGCTGTTCGCGGACCGCTTCGACGGACGGCCGGTCTCCCGTCGCCTCACGGTCACCGGCGCCACCGACGTCCGCCACCGCGCGCTGCTGGCCGCGGCCCGGCGCGGCACCGACACCTTCGAACTGGCCGACCGGCTCCACCGGTTGCTGGACGGCGTCGCCGCCTCCGCCGGCCACTGGCGGACCGACACCGGTGCCCGGCCCGCGACCGCCCGCGCCCACGCCCGGCTCGTCCGGGACACCTGCGCGCTCCTCGCCGGCGGGGCCCCCGCGCTGCGGCTCCCGCTGGAGGAACTGGCCCGCGGCGTGGGCAGTTCCCCGCACCACCTGAGCCGGGTGTTCCGCGCCGTCACCGGCACCAGCCTCACCCACTACCGCAACGAGCTGCGGATCCGTGCCGTCCTGCACGCCCTGGAGGAGGGCGAGCACAGCCTGCGCGTCCTCGCCCACGCCCACGGCTTCGCCGACCAGGCCCACCTGACCCGGCTCTGCCGCGGCCACACGGGTCAGCTCCCCAGCGCCCTGCGGGTGCTTCTCTCGGATCGCGCATGAATGTCCAACGCGCCTCGCGCGGGCGGCCCGCAGGATGGCACCGGCCGGAGCCCCGGCCGGTGCCGCGGCGTCATGGGGACGCCACCCGCGGCATCCCGTCTTCCGAGCGGGGGAACGCGACGATGACCCTTCTGACCAGAGCCGGTACGGCGCTCGCGGCCGTCCTTGCCGCCGCGGCGTGCGCCACCTCGGCGCCCGGAGCCGCCGGCGCGCCCTCCACGCCCGCGGCCCGCGCCGACGGTTCACCCGGTCTCACCGGCCACCGGCCGTGCCCCGGGCAGCCGGACGTGACCTGCGCCGACCTGACCGTGCCGCTCGACCGCAGCGGCGCGGTGCCGGGCACCCTGAAGCTCCAGGCGGCCGTCTTCGGCCCGGCCGACGCGCCCCGCGGGACCCTGCTCTTCCTCACCGGAGGGCCGGGACAGCCGGGAGTCCCGTACGTGGCGCGGATCCGCTCCCGGCTGCCCAAGGCGCTCGCCGACTACCGGCTCGTGATGATCGACCAGCGCGGCACCGGCGGCACCGCCGTCGACTGTCCGGCGCTGCAGAAGGAGGTGGGCAGCAGCGACACCGTCGCTCCCACCCCGGCGGCCGTCACCGCCTGTGCCGACGGCCTCGGACCGCGCCGGAACGTCTACACCACCTCCGACACGGTGGCCGACCTGGAGGACCTGCGGCGCGCCCTGGGCGTGCGCTCGTGGACCGTCGACGGCGTCTCGTACGGCACGTTCACCGCGAGCCGGTACGCGCTCGCCCATCCGCAGCGGGTGCGCCGGCTCGTGCTCGACTCGGTCGTGCCGCTCGACGGCGCGGGCGTGCTCTACGAGGCCGCGCTCGGCCACTCCGGCCGGGTGCTGCGCACGGCGTGCCGGGAGCAGCGGTGCGGCTTCGACCCGGCCGCCGACCTCGCGAAGGTGGTCCGGCGCGACGGCAACGGCGTCGGCGTGTTCAACCTCCTCGTCATCGCGAGCATCATCGACCCGAAGCTGAACGACCCGCGGTTCGGCATCCTGAGCGCCCTGCACGCGTCGGCGGGCGGTGACCGTGCCCGTCTGGACGGTCTGGTCGCCGGCTTCTCCGGCCCGTCCGACGAGTCTCCGGCCGACTTCAGCTCCGGACTGCACGCGGCGACGCTCTGCGCGGACTCCCGCTGGCCGTGGGGCGACGCCTCGGCGCCGGTCGAGGGCAGGGAGCGGGCGCTGCGGGAGGCCGTACGGCGGATCAGGCCGGCGGAGGTGTGGCCGTTCCAGCGGGAGACGGCGGGCGAGCAGGGCATTCCGCAGACCTGTCTGCCCTGGCCCGCCTCGCGCCCGAACCCGCCGGCGGCGGGGCGCACCCTGACCATGCCGGTGCTGCTGCTCGCCGGTGACCGGGATCTGTCGACCCCCGTCCAGTGGGCCCGCGAGGTGGCCGCCGCCACCCCGAAGGCCGAACTGGTCGTGATCGAGGGCGCGGGGCACTCCACGCAGAGCCGCAGCGACGGCGGCGCCCGCGCGGCCGAGGCGTTCCTGCTGCGCTAGCGGAACTCCGGCGCCTGCGATGCACCGCACCAGAGGCCGCGGCCTGTCCGGCCCTGATCCGAAAGAAACGGCCTAGTTCCCGTCCGGGTCCATGCCGCCGAGGCTCGGGCGGGCGGGGTGCGCGGGTCCGGCGCAGCGCGGCAGCGCCGGATGGTCCCTCGTGCGGACGGCGGGCAGCCAGGCCGTGGCCGCCGTGTCCGCGCGTGGGAGGCGGATACGCAGCCAGACGGAGGAGCGGCGGTCGTCCTCGTCGATGATGGGCTGTCCTTCGGGCAGCTGGCAGTCGGCGTCGAGGAGGTCGCCGTGCCACACCCGGGTGGGGACGACGTTCTCGGCGGTGTAGGGCCGCAGGGGGTCGATCGCGAGGCCGAGGCTGCACTCGGGGGCGCGGTCGGTGCGCTCCTGGCAGCCACGCTCGGCGTTGAACACCCGGACCCGGGCGGGTCCTTCGCCGGCCCCGTCCGGTCCCGCGTACGACCAGAGGGCCGCGCCGGCCGCCGCGCACACGGCGAGGGCGAGGAGTGCGGAGCGCCGCAGGAGCCGCCGGGTGCGCGGCGGCCCGGGAGTACGGGCCGCGATCCGCGCGAGCAGGCGCTCGGCGGTGTGCGGGGCGCGGGCGGCGTGGGTGGGCGCGAGGCAGTCGGTGGCGAAGGCGCGCCAGAACTCGGGAACGGCCGGGTCGAGCCGCAGGGCCGCGCGGCCCTCGGCGTACTCCTGCACCGCGGCTCCGCGTGCCGTCGGCGTGGCGCCGGGGAAGGGCGGCGCACCGGCGGCGAAGACCTCGTGCACGACGATCCCGAGCGCCCAGATGTCGGCGGTGGGCCGCACCCGGACGCCCTGCTCGCCGAGCCGCTCCGTCCAGCGCTCGGGCGGCAGGTAGTCGAGGGTGCCCATCGGGGCCGAGTAGCCGTGGGTGCCGCTGAGTTCGATGGCGAAGCCGAAGTCGGAGAGGCGCACCTCGCCGTCCTCGCCGATCAGGATGTTCTCGGGTTTGAGGTCGGTGTGCACCCAGCCGGAGCGGTGGAGATGGGCGAGTCCTTCGCAGATCCCGGTGATCAGCCTGGCTCCCTCGGCCTCGTCCACCGGGGAGCCCAGCAGCTCGCGCAGGGTGCAGCGGGCGCGTTCCATGACGAGCACGATCGCGCCGTCCAGGGACGGCCGGTCGGGGGCGGTGAGGACGAGTGAGTCGAGGAGCCGGACGAGCCTCGGGTGGCTCGCCCTGCGGCCGAGTTCGACCTCGCGGCGGGCGGACTCGGCGACGTTGCGGGCCTGTCGGGGCGCGAGTCCGGCGGTGGGCATCACCTTGAGGGCGACCGGCGGTCCGCCGTGCCCGTCCGCGTCGACGGGGTGGGCCGCGTAGACGGTGGCCCAGCCGCCGGCGCCGATCGGCTCGTCGACGATCCAGGCGCCCACCCGGTGGCCGCGGGGCAGGAGTTCCGGCCCGTCGCTGTCCCAGGAGCCGGCCAGGTCCCGTGACGCCCGCATCACGCCGTCCTCACCGCCTGGCGTCCGGCTCGGCCGGTTCGGAGCGCGGCGGCAGGAGCGCGAGGTGCTCCTCCCGTACGATCCCGAACTTGAGGGCGAGCCCGACGACGGCCTCGCGCTTGCCGTTCCTGCGGTCGGCCCGGCCCGCCGCGTCGGGGGCGGGGGCGCCGATACGCAGCTTCTCGTCGGCGAGGTAGTCGATGTGGGCGCTGACGGCGCGGGCGGTGAGCCGGGCACAGGAGGCGTGTCCGCGCAGCCTCTCGACGACCTGGGGCGTGGTGGGCACGGCGACGGGTGACCGGTCGCGCAGCCACGGCTCGCAGAGCGCGACGAGCACCAGGAAGTAGGTGGCGGTCTCGTCGAGGGAGTACGCGGTGAGGGTGCGGCTCTCCCACGAGCCGCCGGCGGCGTGCGGGTCGAGATAGACGTGGTCGGGGGCGAACACCTGGAAGAAGACCGGCGTGTCGCGGCGCGAGGGCAGCACCACGCGGGAGAACTCGAAGGGGATGGGAGCCCCGAGTCGCCGCGGCGGGACCCGCAGGTACTCGCCCGCGCCCTCCGGGTTCTCCACCAGGTAGCCGTGGGTGGTGCTGAGGTTGCTCAGCTGCCAGTGGTCGTCGGTGGCACGGATCTCTCCGGCGAGGCGCGAGACCGCCTCGTCGGCGATGCGGAGTTCCACCGGGTGGGCGGCCGAGCCGCGGCCGAACCGCACCCGCTCCCCCGGCCCGAGCCGCAGGGTCACGGCGTCGCCGCCGCTCCCCTCGGGTAAGTGGACGACAATCCCGCTCACCGCTCCCCCGTCCCGTCCGTCCCATGTGTCCCGGCCGCTGTCCGACACAGCGAACGTTACCGCCTGCGCACGGGTATTCACCGCGTGGCATCGGCCACTTCGGCCGGACGCGGTGACGCGGCGGAGGGGGGTGGTGGGGAGGGGAGCGACCGGGCGGGGTGGGCGGGGTGGGAGCGGGCATCAGGGATCCGGCGTCACGGTGCCGGCGTCCGTGAGCGGGCGTCAGGGAGCGGGGCTGCCCGTTCTCAGGGGCGCGATCGCGCGGTCGCCGAAGGCCGTCCAGGGCAGCCAGCCGCCGCCGGGCCGTTCCTGGACGCGGGTGCGGATCCGCCCGTCGGTCATGACGGCGAAGACATGGATGCGGCCGGTGGCGTCGGCCGCTGCCGAGGGCGTCGCGGCGAGTTCGGTGCCGGCTTCGCCGAAGTCCTCGCCGAAGACGTCGGCGGGTGCCCAGGCGCCGCCGGGTGAGGTCTGCCAGCGGTGGGCGAGCCGGCCGCCGCCGGGAGCGAGGGCGAACGCCTCGAGCCGTCCGTCGTCACCGGGTACGAGCAGCGGTGCGGCGGTCGACCAGCCGAGCAGCGGCTGCCAGTCGTCCCAGCCGCCGCTCGGCACCGACTGGCGGCGCTGGAAGGCCGCGACACCGGACGGGGCGATCGCGGTGACGGTGAGCCGGCCGCTTCCGTCGCGGCAGACGCGGGGTGCCGCGCCGGCGGCGGTGCCGAAGCGGTTCCACGAGGACCAGGATCCTCCCGGGGCGGTCTGCCAGCGGTGCAGGAGCGCCGTGCCGCCGGGCGCGAGCACGAACACTTCGAGGCGGCCGTCCGCGTTGGCGGCGACGACCGGCGGCGCTCCCGCCGCACCGCCGAAGCCGGGGTCCCACGGGTCCCAGGCCAGGGCTCCGGGTGACGACTGGCGCCGGCGGGCGACGACCGCGCCGCCGGGGCTGAGCGCGAAGACCTCCAGCCGGCCGAGGGCGTCGCGGGCGACGGCGGGCGCGGCGCCCGCGGGGCCGCCGAACTCCTCCCAGTCGTCCCAGGTGCCGTCGGGCCGCTGGACCCGGTGGTGCAGGCGGGCGCCGCCGGGAGCGAGCGAGAACACCTCCAGACGGCCGTCGGTGTCGCGGCCGAGCGTGGGCACCGCTCCGGCCGGGCCGCCGAACCGCTCCCACTCCGACCAGGTGTCCGTGCCGGCGTCGAGCTGGACGCGCCGCAGCATGGACCGGTCGCCCGCGTCGAGGGCGAACAGGGTCAGCCGGCCCCGGACGTCCAGGGCCGCGGCCGGGTTGTCGGGGCTCTGCCACGTCGGAGGCGTGTCCTGCCACCTCAGGGGGGCGACGTACAGGCCGTGCCCGAACCAGCCGGCGGCGCTCGCGTACCACTGCTGCCCGTCGGTGAAGGGTTCGACGGCGTGTCCGGGCACGTGTCCGGCGTAGCCGTCGAGGCCGAAGCGGAAGGGGTCGCGCGAGGCGAGGACGTCGGTGCCGTCGTAGCCGCCGCGGGGCCCGAGGAACAGGTGGTACCAGCCGTCCCGTTCGACGACGAACGGCGACTCGGTGACCGAGACGCCGGACGAGGCGGTGGACTCGTCGGCGAAGGCGGTGCCGGGTGCGCTCCAGTGCCGCAGGTCGGTGGAGCGGCGGTACGCGACGAGGTGCCGGCCGTCGGTCGCCGACAGCTCCGTGTAGTACATGACCCATGCGTCGCCGATCCGCACGACCATCGGGTCGCGTGCGGCGATGCCGCGGAACAGCGGGCCGGACGGCACGCGGGTCCAGGTGAACAGGTCGGTGGAGGTGGCCAGGTTGATCGCGGCGCCGGAGCGGCCGCCAGCGGCGTAGAACATCCAGTAGGTGCCGTCCGCCTCGATGACGTGCGGCGCCCACAGGTGTTCCTCGCCGTGGTACGAGGGGTCGACGGTCAGGGCGTCGGGGTGGCCGGTCCACGGGCCGTACGGGCTGGGGGCGGAGGCGTGCAGGAAGGCGGTCTCGGCGGAGCTGTCGGGCGCCTGTCCGGGCGGGGCGCTGTCGCCGACGATGCCGAACAGGTGCCAGCGGTCGCCGGCCCGGACGAGGGTGTGGTCGTTCAGGTAGCGGCGGCGGCCGGGGAGCGAGGGGTCGTGGACGTGGGTGAAGGGGCCGGCGGCGAGCCACTGGTGGGGCGGGTCGGCCGCGTACGCGGGGGTGGCGGAGGCGGTGCGGGCCGGGAGCGGGAGCGCGAGGGCTCCCGCTCCGGCCGCACGCAGCAGGTTCCGCCTGCTGAGCGGTCGCATGACGGTTCTCCAGGGGGACCCGGGGGTCAGTTGACGGCGGGACCGGAGGTGGTGTTGAGCCAGGCCCATTCGGACCAGCTGGCGAAGCCGGTCTGCCACTTGTGGAAGACGCCCGCCTGGCTGGTCCCGAGGACCTCGATGCGGCCGTCGGCGTTGGTGGCGGCGGTGACCTCCGTGCCGCCGGTGCCGAAGGTCTCCCACTGGCCGTAGGGGGCGTTGACGCCGGTCTGCCAGAGGTGCTGGGCGACGCTTCCGTTGATGGCGAAGACCTCGACCCGGCCATCGGGAGAGCGTTCGCTGGTGAGCTGCGAGTCGGCGGGACCGCCGGTCGGCTCCCAGCCGGACCAACCGGCGGGGCCGGTCTGGTACTTGTGGAAGACGCCGACGGGGCCCGAGGCGAAGACCTCCAGGCGTCCGTCCTGGTTGTGGTCGACGGTGAGGTCGCGTCCGCCGCCGCCGAAGTCCTCCCACGCCGACCAGCCGCCGTTGACCGCCGTCTGGTACAGGTGCTGGAAGACGTCGCCGTTCAGCGCGAAGACCTCCAGACGCCCGTCCGGGGCCTTCTCGACCTCCACCCGGCTGTTCGCCGGTCCGCCGCCGGCGGACTCCCACTCCGACCAGCCGCCGTTGGGGGCGGTCTGCCACTTGTGGAAGACGCCCACGGGTCCGGAGGCGAAGACCTCGAGTCGCCCGTCGGCGTTCGCGCCGACGGCGATGTCCTTGCCGCCACCGCCGAACGCCTCCCAGCCCGACCAGGCCCCGGAGGGCTGAAGCTGGTACCGGTGCTGGAAGACGTTCCCGTTGATGGCGAACAGTTCCAGCCGGCCGTCCGCGTTCGGCCCGACGGCGAGTTCGGCTCCGCCGGGGCCGCCCAGGGACTCCCACTCCGACCAGGCGCCGTTCACGCTCGTCTGCCACGCGTGGTGGATTCCGTCGGCCCCGGCCGCGAACACCTCGAGCCGGCCGTCGGCCGACCGCGCCGACACCACCCGGCCCGATTCCGCCGGGTAGACCAGCGGCGCGGGCCCCGGCTCGTGGTGGCCGAGGCGGTCGACCGCGGCCCGGGCCTCGTCCATGTGCCGCCAGTGGTGTCCCGCGTTGTACGTGGACCAGGGCTGCCAGTTCGTGCCGCCGTTGGAGATCTCGTGGGCGGCGTTCGCGTTGCACTGGGCGTCGTAGGCGCAGGCGTCGTCGACCTCGGGGTGCCAGTAGTCGTTGATCTGCCACAGGCCCCGGTCGCGGGACGGCGGCGTGTTGTTGTACGTGTTGGTCGCCGACGGGTCGCAGCTGGACTCGGCGAGGGCGACGGCGACGGCGGTCACCAGGGCGTCGCCACGGAAGCCCGCCTGGTAGCCGACCTGGGCGCACAGGTCGCTCGGGGCGGCGTACGCGGGCGAGGCGCCGGCGAGGACCCCTGCGGCGAGGAGCAACGAAACGAGCGCCGACAGGACGACGCGACGGGGCGCTCTTCGAGCGCGCTGTGTGCTTGCCACCTGTTCCTTCTCCTCAACTGACGGCGGGGCCGGAGCTGTTGTTGAGCCAGGCCCATTCGGACCAGCTGGCGAAGCCGGTCTGCCACTTGTGGAAGACGCCCGCGTGGCTCGTGCCGAACACCTCGATGCGGCCGTCGTCGTTCGCCGTGGCGGTGACTTCCGTACCGCCGGTGCCGAAGGACTCCCACCGGTCGTACGGCGCGTTCACCGCGGTCTGCCAGATGTGCTGGGCCACGGTGCCGTTGACGGCGAACACCTCGACCCGGCCGTCGGCGGTCCGCTGGCTGGTCAGCTGGGAGTCGGCCGGGCCGCCCGTACCTTCCCACTCGGACCAGCTCGTGGGACCCGTCTGGTACTTGTGGAAGACGCCGACTGGGCCTGAGGCGAAGACCTCCAGACGCCCGTCCTGGTTGTGGTCGACGGTGAGGTCGCGTCCGCCGCCGCCGAAGTCCTCCCACGCCGACCAGCCGCCGTTGACCGCCGTCTGGTACAGGTGCTGGAAGACGTCGCCGTTCAGCGCGAAGACCTCCAGACGCCCGTCCGGGGCCTTCTCCATCTCCACCCGGCTGTTCGCCGGTCCGCCGCCGGCGGACTCCCACTCCGACCAGCCGCCGTTGGGGGCGGTCTGCCACTTGTGGAAGACGCCCACGGGTCCGGAGGCGAAGACCTCGAGTCGCCCGTCGGCGTTCGCGCCGACGGCGATGTCCTTGCCGCCACCGCCGAACGCCTCCCAGCCCGACCAGGCCCCGGAGGGCTGAAGCTGGTACCGGTGCTGGAACACGTTCCCGTTGATGGCGAACAGTTCCAGCCGGCCGTCCGCGTTCGGCCCGACGGCCAGCTCCGCGCCGGCCGGGCCGCCCAGGGACTCCCACTCCGACCAGGCGCCGTTCACGCTCGTCTGCCACGCGTGGTGCACTCCGTCGGCCCCGGCCGCGAACACCTCCAGGCGTCCGTCGGCCGACTTCGCCGACACCACCCGGCCCGACTCCACGGGATGCACCAGGGGTGTGGGGCGTGGACCGCTGCCGGGCACGCAGGGCAGCTCCACGCCGCCCTCCGCGAGGTACGGCTCGGGGTCGATGCCGTACGTGGCGGACGGGTCGCCCCAGATCCGCAGGTGGAGGTGCGGGCCCGACGAGTTGCCCTCGGAGCCGATCAGGGCGATCTGCTGGCCGGCCACGACGCGGTCGCCCACGAACACGTCGCGCTGGAACATGTGCCCGTACTCGGAGATCTTTCCGTCGGGGTGCTGGATGCGGATCCACTGGCCGTAGCCGGGCTCGTATCCCGAGATGGTGACCTCGCCGTCGCCCACGGCGTAGATCGGCGCCCCGTAGGCGCCGCCGATGTCCACGCCGTTGTGGCCGCTGTGGTAGTGCTGGGTGACGGGCCCGGCGGCCGGGCACGCGATGGCCGAGCCGAGGACCCGCGCGGACGTCCGCGCGGATGTCCGCGCGACTGCCTCAGCCGACGGCTGCGCGGATGTCTGAGCCGACGGCTGCGCGGATGTCTGAGCCGACGGCTGCGCGGATGTCTGAGCCGACGGCTGCGCGGATGTCCGCGCGTCGGCCGGGGACGCCAGGAGCAGGCCCGGCACCAGGGCCGCGGTCGCGGCGAGCAGGACGCGCAGCGCGCGTCGGGGAAGACCGGACAGCACGTGACGCCCTCCCGTCACGCCTTGCGCAGGCGGTCGATGACGCCGTTGATGTCCCGCTCCAGCATGTCCCGGCGCACGTAGTGGCCGCCGGGCAGCTCGTACGACTCGTGCGGGATGCCCACGCGGTCGAGGTTCCACTTGAACTCGCGCTGGGTCTCCAGGACCACGGTCTCGTTGGCGTAGCCCTGGATGTCCTCGGGGCTGGTGCCGGCGACGAGGAAGACCCGCTTGTGCCGGTAGCTCTCGATGCGCTGGATCGGGTTGTCGGCGCTGACCCGTGCCTCGTCCCAGAACGGCATGCCGTAGACGCTGCCGCCGTTGAGTTCCACGGCGGCCGAGGACAGGTTGGCCCAGTGGGTGACCGCGCCGTTGCTGCCGCGCAGGCTGGCCGGGCCGGAGTGGGCGCTGACGGAGGCGAAGTGGCCGTAGTACTTGGCCGTGTACTTCAGCGCGCCGAAGCCGCCCATGGAGAACCCGGAGACGGCGCGCCCGTCGTACTCGGCGTACGTACGGAAGTTGGCCTCGACCCACGGCAGCAGCTGCGCCATGTGGAAGTGCTCCCAGTTGCGAGGGCCGGCGGCCGAGCTGACCGGGTTGGAGTACCAACCGGCGCGTCCGCCGTCGGGCATGACGACGATGAGGCGCTTGCCGGCGGTCAGGCCGCGGATGTCGTGGTGGGCGTCGAAGGTGATGAAGTCCTCGAGTCCGCCGTGCAGGAGGTAGAGGACGGGGTAGGTGCGTCCGCTCCAGTGGTAGTCGTCGGGCAGCAGGACGTTGACACCGGGGTTCCAGCCGATGGCGTCCGTCTGGAAGCGGTAGTACCACATGCGGGGGTCGCTCTCGTTGCGGTCGACGATGCGCAGGCCGAAGCCGTCGCCGGCCGCCGCGGCCGTCGGCGCCGCCGCGAGCACGCCGCCGGCGCCGAGGGCCAGGGCGGCGGTGAGCCCGCCGGCCGACTTGAGGATGTTCCTGCGGGAGGGGTGGTGCGCGGTCAACGTGACCTCCAGGGGAAGACGCGTGGCGAAGGCCGTTCCGGCCACCGTGGAACGGGCCGTTCGGACGGTAGTGACGCGCCTCCCCGGCGGAGAACCCGGAACCTTCCGGACTGACAGTGGCGGCCCGCGTGAGCTAGGCCGTCCCTTCCGGATCTCGGCCGGGTGCTTCCGAGAGAAACGGCCTGGGGTGACGGCGGCCCTGCGTAGAGTGACCGGTCGGGGGCAAGCTACCTTCGTGATCATGAAATGGTCACGATCACGGTCGCGACGACGACCCGTCGCCCTGCTCACCGCACTGGCTTCCTGCGCCTCCCTGCTCGGCCTCGCCGCCGCGCAGCCGGCGGCGGCGAGCGGCACCGAACTCTCCGGCGCGGCAAGCCTCGGAGTCCAGCAGCAGGTCCTCTTCCGATCCGGAACCGCCGGCTACGGCTGCTTCCGCATACCCACCCTGACGACCACGAAGAACGGCACCCTCCTCGCGTTCGCCGAGGCCAGGACCTCTCCGTCGTGCGCCGACCGCGGCCCCGTCGACATCGTGATGCGCCGCTCCACCAACGAGGGCCGCACCTGGTCCCCGATCCGGGTCGTCTCCTCCGGCCGGGCGAGCGCGGCCGGGCCCGCGCAGGTGCGGGGCAACCCCTCGCCCGTCGCCGACGTGATGGACGACAAGAAGGGGGCCGTGTTCCTCTTCTCCAACTCCGAGCCCGCGTTCCCCGGCGGCACCCGGATGTCCTGGGTGCAGCGGAGCGACGACGACGGTCTCACCTTCCAGGCGCCGACGGCCGTCCCGCGCCTGACCACCGGCACGGGATGGTTCGGCACCGGGCCCTCCCACGGCATCCAGATCCTCAAGAAGGACCATCCGCACGAGGGACGGATGGTCGTCGGGGCGTACGAGACCGTGAACGGGGACGACCAGCGCGTCGGCGTCCTCTACAGCGACGACCGGGGCGCGAGCTGGAAGAGCAGCCTCACCGAGGACTCGTTCCTGCGGGCCAAGGAGGTCCCCGGCATACCGACGGCGTCCGATCCCGACAGGAAGGACTGGGGCCCGGAGTCTCCCGTGGCGAAGCCCGGAGAGCCGGTGGTCGCCGAGCTCGCCGACGGCAGCGTCTACGTCAGTGCCCGCAGCCCGTACGACGTCCGCGTCAACACGACGCTGCCGGCGACGTACGAGGACCGGCACCGCATGCACGTCACCGCCACCGAGGTGGTCGACCCCGTGGACGCGCAGACGAAGGTCAAGGTGCCCAGGCTCGGGTACACCCAGGGCTGGGTGGGCCCCGACGTCCAGGTGTCCGTCCTCGCCCCGCGCAAGACCTATGAGACCGCCCCGGGCGATCTGCTCCTGATGTCGAGCCCCTCTCACCCGGACCTGCGCCAGGAGATGAGGATCCGCTACTCGCTCGACGACGGGGCGACCTGGAAGGACGCGCCGGGCGGGCAGGTCAGCAAGGTCCTCGGTGACCGGGCCGGCTACTCCGACATGGCCGAGCTGTCGGCCGGTGACATCGGCTTGGTGTACGAGGGCGGCACGTCGTTCTCCGCCCAGCACATCTACTTCAACCGCTTCACGGTGGACCAGCTCCGGCTTCCCGAAGCGGGCACCTTCGCGGCCAAGGGTGCCGGCCTGCCGCAGCAGGCGCCGGCCGCCGGGCGGACCACGCCCGACACGACCGCCGAGGCGAACGACGCCTACCTCGGCAACGGCACCGTCTCCGGCCCGGGCGCGGCGTTCGGGGGTGTGACGTTCGGTCAGGGACTGAAGCTCAACGGCGGCGCCGGCGGCACCAAGGGTCACGCCGACCTCCCTTGGACCGCGTCGCTGAACGGCGGCTCGGGCGACATGACGTACTCCCTGTTCTTCATGTACGACGCGACGTCCGCGTCCCCGCAGCAGGCCCTCATGTGGGCGTACGGCGTCGGCGATCCGAAGCAGCAGGTGTGGGCCCGGGTCCAGCCGGAGCACAACCGGGTCATGGCGCGCGTGGAGGGTGAGAAGGGCGCCGTGACGCTGACCGTCGAGGCGCCGCTCGACAAGAAGGCCACGCCGGCCTTCGGAGACGGTGTCTGGCATCACCTGGTGCTCACCCGCAAGGGCACCGAGATCAAGCTCGGCGTCGACGGGCTCCCCCCGGCCGTCAAGACGTTCGACCTCGGCCGGCTCGCCCCCTGGCGCAAGGACGACGTCCAGGGCATCCGCCTCGGCGACAAGCTGGACACCGGCGTCGCCGACGTCGACGCCAACGACGGGTTCACGGGCACGCTCGACGAGTTCCGCCTCTACCGCGAGGCCGTCGATCCCACGCTGTGGCCGGCGCTGCGCGGCGCCGGGCGGGAGACCGTTGCCCCGGCCTCGCTGAAGGCCCATCTGCCCTTCGAGGTCGTCGACACCGCCGGGGCCGCGTCGCTGACGAACGTCCGCATCCAGGACGACGTCTCCGGCCGGTGTGCCGACGGCACGCTGCTCGGCACCCGGAACCCGGAGAGCGCACAGGTCCCGGGGCGCGTCGGCGGCGCCGCGCTCGCCGTCTCCAAGGACCTCCCGGGTGTGGAGGTGCCCTACGTCCCGGCCGTGGACAACGGCACCGGGGACTTCACCTTCGCCCTCTGGTTCCGGTACGACTCCGCCGTGAACCCCGAGGGCGCCACGCTGCTGTCGGCGTACGGGTCCACCGACGGGAAGCCGTTGCTGTCGGTCGGCGCGAAGCCGTCGACGAAGCGGCTCCACGCCCGTGCGGTCACCACCTCCGCCTCCGTCACGATCGATCTGGAGGACACGAGGACCGGCCGGGCGTTCGGCGACAACGCGTGGCACCTGCTGACCCTGACGCGCGCCGGCGGCACCCTGACGATGCGCGTCGACGGCGAACCTCCGGCCACCGCGACGGGATTCACCGGCTCCTTCACGGACGGAGTTCCCGCCCCCGAGGGCGTCAGGATCGGCTCGAAGCGCGACGCCACCGGTACGAAGCCCGAGGGCATCGAGATCCTCACCGGACAGCTCGACGACTTCCGCTTCTACCAGCGGGCGTTGAGCGAGGCGGAGCGGGCCGACATCCTCGACACGGTGGAGGGGCGCTGGAGCCCGCCGCTGACCCCCGCGCCCACCGTCTGGTGGAGCATGGAGCCCGGCAACACGGAGCAGCACCTCGTGATGCGGCCTGCCGACGACCCCGCCGCGCGCGGCACGTACGACGCCTCGTCGCAGTGCAACAACGCCCTCGTACGCGGCGGCGCCACCGTCACGGACGCGGACGGCAGGTTCGGCCGCGGCCTCGGCTTCGACGGGGTGGACGACTCCGTGGAGCTGCCCTACGGGGAGGCGGAGGCGCTCGGCGACGGTGACTTCACCCTGGCGGCCTGGGTCCGCTACCAGGCGGCCGAGAACGACGAACCGGTGCTGGTCAGGGCGTACGGGGTCGGAACCACCGAACGCCAGCTGTGGATCCGTGCCAGGTCCGGCACGAACGACGTCGTCGCCCATGTCCAGACGGACCGGGGGATCACCAGCCTGGTGGCCAAGGCCCCCGCGAACACCGTGTTCGGCGACGGCACCTGGCGGCACGTGGTCCTGCGCCGCGACGCCGGGGAGCTGACGCTGTCGATCGGTGACGGGACCAAGCTGCTTGCGACCGCGTCGGGAGCCGTGGCCGGCTCGCTGACGTACCAGGACGGATTCGACGTCCAGGGCATCCTGCTGGGAACCCGTCCGGACGCCCTGCCCAAGGACTGGTTCCGGGGCTCGATGGACGAGTTCACGCTGGTCCGCAGGTTCCTGACGGACGACGAGATCAAGGCCGTGGGGGCGCCGCTTCCCGCGGACGGCTCCACGGTGGTCCGTCTGCCCTTCGACACGATCACCCCGAAGGGAACGCACGTCCGTCTGTGACGGGCACGCACCAAGGGGGCCGGTGCCGGGAACGTGCCCGGCACCGGCCCCGCCTGCTCCACGGCCCTACGGAACGCGTGCGGGCTCCTGGACGCTTCCGGGCTCCGGCGCGCGCCCGGGCTCCGCCCCGTGGCGCTCGGGCTCCGCCCCATGGCTCTCCGGGGCGCCGAACCACGCGACCGCCACCGCACCCGCGACCGCCAGGACGAAGCCGAGGACGGCCAGCCAGGCGAAGCCGGCGCGGGAGGCGTCGCCCAGCCACCACACGCCGATCATCCCCGGCAGCACGGTCTCGCCGACCACGAGCGCCGCCGTCGCCCCGTTCACCGAGCCGATCTGCAGCGCGACCGTGTGCAGGTACATCCCGCCGACGCCGGCCACGAGGATCGCGTACAGCGCCGGGTCCGTCAGGAGCGCGCCCGGGTCGAAGGGGTCGATGCCGTTCAGGATCCGCACCCCGACCCCGAGCGCGCCGAAGCCGAGGCCCGACAGGAGGCCCGCGAGGATCGCCGCCCGGGCGCCGAGCACCCGTACGAGGACCGTGCCGCCGGCCATCAGCAGCAGCGAGACCGCGAGCAGCCACCAGTGCGTCGCGATCGGGGTGCGCCCGCTGCCCTCCGGGCCCGCCGCGCTCGCGAGCAGCACCAGCGCCGAGCAGACCACACCGATCGAGGTCCACTCGGCGCGGGTCAGCCGGATGCCGAGGAGCCTCACGCTGAGGACGGCCGTGATGACCAGGTTGGCGCTGATCACGGTCTGGGAGAGGAACAGGGGGAGCAGGCGGGCGGCGAGCGCGCCGAGGCCGAAGCCGACGAAGTCCAGGATCGTGCCGACGATGAACTCCCAGGTCATCGCGGCCTTCGCGGTCGACGACAGGCTCGGCCCGCCGTGCTGGGTGGTCTGCCCCGCCGCGGCCGCCTCGAGGCGGGCGGACCTGCGGGAGCCGACGGCCTGCAGGACGGATCCCGTGCCGTAACAGATCGAGGCGGCGACGGCGGTCAGCAGTCCTATGAGCACAAGCAGGTCCCTTCACACGCTGGGGGTCGGTCCGCCCAGTTCGTTCTCCGCTTGCCAGACGTCGGATCGGCCGCCCGCGTTGCCTCCGGTCCGCGAGCGGTCCCGGGAGCTCGCCCGCGGCCCCGCCCTCACGCGTTCGGGCGCGCGCAGGGGATACATGTCGTCGGTGCGGGCCACGTGGGTGATCGGAGGTCGATTTCGCTGCCGTTGGCGCGGCGTTCGGCCGTTCCGTCCGACGGGGCGGGACAGTGGACGGGATTTCCGGCCGGCCCCACCCGGAGCCCCATCGACGTCGGCAGCCGGGCACGTCGCGCCGCCCGACCGCCCATTCGTCCGCAGGGGAACGCATCCATGACCGACACCGCCACGTCCTACCGTGATCTCCGCGCCCTGGTGATCAACTGCACGCTCAAGCGGTCGCCGGAGCGGAGCCACACGCAGGGGCTGATCGACATCAGCACCGGAATCATGGAGCGCCAGGGCGTGCAGGTCGAGGTGCTGCGGGCGGTGGACATCGACATCGCCACCGGTGTCTGGCCGGACATGACGGAGCACGGGTGGGAGACGGACGAGTGGCCGGTGATCTACTCGCAGGTGATGGCCGCCGACATCCTGACCCTGGCGGGGCCGGTGTGGCTGGGAGACAACTCCTCGGTCATGAAGAAGATCGTCGAGCGGCTGTACGCGTGTTCCTCGATCCTCAACGAGCGCGGCCAGTACGCCTACTACGGCCGCGTGGGCGGCTGCCTGATCACCGGCAACGAGGACGGCGCCAAGCACTGCGCGATGAACGTCCTCTACAGCCTCCAGCACCTCGGATACGTCATTCCGCCGCAGGCCGACGCGGGCTGGGTCGGCGAGGCCGGCCCGGGCCCGTCGTACCTCGACCCCGGCTCCGGCGGGCCGGACAACGACTTCACCAACCGCAACACGACCTTCATGACCTGGAACCAGCTCCACCTGGCGAGGATGCTCAAGGACGCCGGCGGGATCCCCGCCCACGGCAACCAGCGATCCGAGTGGGACGCCGGCTGCCGCTTCGACTTCGAGAACCCCGAGCACCGCTGAGTGCGGGCAGCGTGGGTTCAGTCGGCTTCGGCCCGGGCCTCGACGTCCTCGATGCCGCTGGGGCGGCCTGCCCGTGTCCAGCGGAAGTAAAGGCCGCCGCCGACGGCGAGGGTGGCCACGAGGGAGAGGATCGGCCAGCCGCGGAGAAGGTTGACCAGGAGGGTGAAGGCGACCGCGGCTGCGGCGATGCCGTTGACCGCGGCGAGCACCGGCTTGCGTTCGGTGCGGGCGAAACGGGTCATGGCGACCAGGCCGACCAGGAAGCTGACGAACACGGAAACCGCGTAGAACAGCACCAGCTCCTGCTCCTGGCCGCCGGCTGCGACGATGATCACCGCGGCAGCGCCGAGGAAGACCACGACGGACCAGTACGGGGTGTGATGCTTGTTGCTGCGGCCGAGCACGGTCGGCAGTACGCCGGGGCGGTCGTCGCTGCCGGCGAGGGCCTTGAGGAGTCCGGGGCCGGCCTGGAAGGAGGAGCTGGCGGCGGCGAGGAGCAGCAGCGAGCTGGTGAGCTGGAAGGCTCCGTAGAGCCAGCCGGGTCCGGCGGCGGCGTGGGCGATGTCGGCGATGTGGGTGGAGTCGGCACCGGGCAGGCCGATGTGGAGCTTCACGGCGAGGGCGGTGAGGGCGAGGGTGAGGCCGCCGACGATGACCAGGAGCAGGGCGAGGGTGCCGCGGCCGAAGCGTCGACGGTGGGTGTCGTCGAGCTGGCCGAGCTGGGCGATCGCGGTGGAGGGTGCTTCGACGCCGGTGGCGAGTGCCATGGCGACGGGGAAGGCGAGGACGACGGCGAGGACCGCCGAGCGGCCGGGATCGGTGTGGGCGGGTGCGGTGCCGGTGCTGTGCGGGGCGGTGAAGCCGAGCACCACCACGGCGGTGGCCGCGAGGACGAACACCACGGTCATCGCGGCGAACAGCAGTCGGCCGCGGTGCCCGAACCAGGTCAGTCCGGCCACCATCACGAGCAGGACCAGGGCGAGCGGGATGCGTGCCGGTGCCAGGTCGGGGAACAGGGCGACCACGGCGCTCGCGGCGGCGGCGATGGAGATGCCGATGGTGAGAACGAAGTCGACCACCAGGGCGCCGATCGGCAGGAACGTCCACCTTGCGCCGAACGCCCGCCCGGCCGCCGCGGCGGCGCCGCCGCCCTTGGGGAAGCGGCGCACCAGCTGCCAGTAGTTGGCGGTGACGACCACGACCAGGCCGACCACCAGGGCCATGGTGGGCAGCAGCAGGGCGAGGTCGCCGTGCAGGGCGTGCAGGGCGGCTTCGATCGCGTAGGCGACGGACGAGACCGGGTCGGCGATCACGGCGAACGCGAAAGCGAAGAACAGCACCGCGCGGCGCGGGCCGCGGCCGGCCGCGGCCGGCGGTGTGGCAGCGGGTGCGGTGCGCTTGGGCATGGTCACGGCGGACCCTTTCCGGGAAGGGAAGAGCGATTACACGCCGACCAGACTTCCCGGCACACCAGACGGAAAATGTACGTCAAGGACCCGCTAGTAGCGCGTCAGAGAGTCGTTAAGACTTCGGCTGCAGCTGGTGACTCTGTGCGCACCGCGATCGTGCTCCGCGCCCTCGCGCCCACGTCATGGGCCCCGGCCGGCCGGCCCGCGCCGTCGCGGCGCTGACATCGCAGCCGGCCGGTCGGCGGCCGCGCGCACCAGCCCCGTGCCGGCGGCCCCCGGCCACGGGGCCGCCCTCCCGGTTTCGGATGCTGTCTACGGCTTGCGTCCGCACCACGCCACGAGGCGGTCGATGGCCGGCGCGTCCGCGTCGACGTCCACCGCGGCCCCGAACGGCGCACCGTCACGCGGCCCGGTGGGCAGCCCGCGCCTCATGGCGGCGTACGAAATCGCCACGAGTTCGGGGTCCCAGTCCGGGAGCTGTCCCGTCGCGGTGGCCACGTCCCAGGTGTGCACGGTGAATTCCGACGTCCAGACGGCCGCGGCGGCGGCACCCGGAAGGCTGCCGAACGGCAGTGTCAGGATCCGGTCCAGGACCGCGGGATCCGCCCACGCCGCCTCGACCTCACGCACCGCGGCGTCCCACGCCTCTTGCCATTCGGTGTCCGCGAGGTCGTCGGCGACCGTGGGCAGACTCGTCACGTCGCCGCCGCGCCCGGCGAGGGCGATCCGGCGCAGCACCGCGACGAGGTGCCCGGCCAGCCGCCGGACGGTGAACTCGGTGCAGGGCGTGGGCCCGTCGAACTGCTCGGGCCGGACGGCGGCGACGGTGCGTCCGGCCAGTGCGATCGCCTTCAGAAGGCCCTGGCGAGGGTCGGCGGTGGCATCAGAGGTGGCAGTGGGCCGCGGGGTGTTCTCGATCTGTGTCATGCCTTCATCCTGGAAGCCGAATAGGTCATCTCCTGGCCGCTTTCCGGAAGAGAATGGCCGCCATGAGAGCCGATCGCCTGGTGGCGACCCTGCTGTTCCTCCAGACACGCACCCGTGTGACCGTGGCCGAGGTCGCCGCCGAACTCGAAGTGTCGCCACGGACCGCACGCCGCGATCTCGAGGCCCTGTCCACCGCCGGCATCCCCGTCTACTCGCAGCGTGGCCGCGGCGGCGGCTGGTCGCTGGTCGGCGGGGCCCGTACGGACCTGACCGGGCTGACCGCCGAGGAGATCCGGGCGCTGTTCCTGCTCGCGGGACCTTCGGCAACCACACCCGAACTCCGCACGGCGTTGCGCAAGCTTGTACGCGCGCTGCCCGCACCCCTGCGTGCGGGAGCCGAGGCGGCGTCGCGGGCCGGCCTTGCCGACGGCACGGGCTGGTCACGCGTCGATGTCACGGCAACCGGGCCGCACCTCGACGCGCTCCGGCGGGCCGTGGTGGAGGGGATCCAGGTGCGGCTCGGGTACGCCGGGCCCGGCAAGCCCGTCGGCGTGCGAACCGTCCATCCGCTCGGGCTCGTGACCAAGGCCGGTCACGAATACCTCGTCGCCGAGACGGAGCGGGGCCTGCGAACCTTCCGGCTCAGCCGGGTCGCGTCGGTCCAGGCAACCGGCGAGCCCGTCGTACGACCGCCCGGCTTCGACCTTGCCACGGTCTGGCGTTCGTTCGCCGCGCGTTTGGAGGAGCGGCTGTACGCGGCGACGGTTCGGGCGCGGGCCGAGCCGGGTGCCATGGCGATCCTGGAGCGGCTGTTCGACGGTCGTCTGCACGTCGGTCCGGTGCTGTCCGACGGGTGGACGGAGATACGGGTCGACGGGCCGACGCCGGAGGTCGTCGCGACTCAGCTGGCCGGGCTGGGGGCACGCATCGAGGTGCTGGATCCGCCGGAGGCACGGGAGCGGCTCGCACGTCTGGCGGTCGAGCTGTCCGGTGTGTACGGGCCGCCGGGCCCTTGCTGAGCAAAGGTGGCCCCGGCCGCCGGAGCCTCTTCCGGGATCCGAGCCCGGCAGGGTTTCGGATCCCGGGAGCGGCCGTCATCCGGCGGTCAGGGTGGTCCACTTCTGGTTGGAGCCGCTGTGGCAGTCCCACAGCTGGAGCTGTGTGCCGTCGGTGGTGGAGGAGCCCGGGACGTCGAGGCAGCGGCCGGAGGCGGGGTTGCGGTAGCCGCCGTTGTAGGGCTGCCAGACCTGGTTGGCGCCGCCGTGGCAGGCCCAGAGCTGCGCCTTGGTGCCATTGGTGGTGCCCGCGCCGGCGGCGTCGAGGCACTTGCCCATGGAGCGCAGGGTGCCGTCGGTGTACGCGGACCAGAACTGGTTGGCGCCGTTACCGCAGCTCCATGTCTGGACCGCGGTCCCGTCGGCCGTGCCGGCGCCGCTGACGTCCATGCACTTGCCGGCGATGCCGGACTGCACGCGGGCGGGGGCGGGGGCGGGGTTCCTCAGCCACCCGGCGCTGTCCGCGGCCTGGACGCCCCGGTGGAAGGCGTCGGCCATCTTCCGGTAGCCGGAGTCGTTGGGGTGCAGGGCGTCGGCCAGGTCGGCCGTGGTCAGGCCGCTCATGTCGACGTACGCGACGCGCTTGCCCGCTGCCTGCGCCTCGCTCACGATCTGGGGAATGGCCCGGTTGTATGCGGCACGGTACTGCTCCTCGGACCCGCTGGTGGACACCACCAGGGAGGCCACGAGGACGGTGGCGTCGGGTGCGGCGGCGGTGATCCTGCCGACCAGGGACTTCAGGCGGGCGGTGGCGGTGGACACCTGGTGGGATCTGTCGAGGTCGTTGGTGCCGATGTGCAGCGTCACGACGTTGGGCCGGTAACGGGTCAGTGAGGCGTCGGTGAGGGCGGCGATCTGCTCGATGAGGTATCCGGAGTGGCCTTCGTTGTCGGAGTCGGACATCGAACCGGCCCGTCCCGAGCCCACGAGGTCCACCGGGTGGCCGTCCGCCGCGAGCCTTTCCCACAACGGCCCCCGGTAGCCGTTGCCCGTGCTGCTTCCCACGCCCCAGGTGATCGAGTCGCCCAACGGCATGACCCGCAGAGGTGTGTCGGAGGCGGCGGAGGCGGGGGCCGCTCCTGCCGCCGTCACTCCGAGCACGGCGGCGACGAGCGCGATCAGGGGGCGGATCCAGGACCTTCTCATGGGGTTCCCTTTCTTGGGGTCGCGCGTCACGGGAGGGTGGTCCACTTCTGGTTGTTCTGGCCGTTGCAGGTCCACAGGACGACGGGGGTTCCGTTGGCGGTGCCGGCCCCGTTCGCGTCGAGGCACAGACCGGCGTGGACGTTGCGGATCGACCCGTCGGCCTGCGCGGTCCACTTCTGGTTGTTCTGGCCGTTGCAGGACCAGACGACGACCGGCGTGCCGTTGGTGGTGCCCTGGCCGGAGGCGTCCAGGCACTTGTCGCCGTAGACGCGGATCTCGCCACCGGCCCACGTGGTCCAGAGCTGGTTGGCGGCGGTGTGACAGTCCCAGATCAGCGTCCGCGTCCCGGCCGCGGTGGAGGCGCGGTCCACGTCCAGGCAGCGGCCCGATCCGGTACCGCGCAGGCGTGCGGTGGTGGCGGCCAGCGGGCTCCCCCCGGTCATCCTGAACACGGCGACACCGTGCGCGGGTACGCTCGCGGAGATCTGGCCGGAGGTGCTCGACGTGCCGCCGGTCCACAGATCGGTGAGGGCGAAAGACTGCCCGGCGAGGCCGACCTGCGCGGCCGTGGCGGTGATGGTCGTCGCGCTCCCTCCCCTGTTGAGCAGGCCCACGGCGACCGAGCCGTCGGCCAGGGGCTTGGCGAACACCTCGGTGCCGCCGTCGTCTCGCACCCTGCGTCCGCCCGCGCCCAGCGGGTCCTGGTTCACCGCGACCAGGCGGGGGTTGCGCAGGATGGAGCTCACGTCGGCGGACATGGTGCGGATGTCGTTGCCGGCCATGAGCGGGGCGCCAAGCAGCGCCCAGAGGGCGAAGTGGGTGCGGGACTCGGTCAGGGACAGGCCGGGGCGGCCGACGACCAGCATGTCGGGGTCGTTCCAGTGACCCGGACCCGACTGGGCGGCCAGCGGCGCGGTGACGTCCAGGACGTTGCCGACGCCCATCGGGTAGCTGTTGGTGTTGTTGTTCTGCCAGATGTCGAGCAGGTCCTCGGTCGTCCGCCACAGGTCGGCGACCTCGCCCCAGTCGTATGTGGCGCCGGTGGGGGCGTGGAAGCTGTTGGGATTGATGCTGTAGACGATCGGGCGTCCGGTGGCGCGCAGGGCGTCGCGCATGATCGTGAACCGTTCGACCTGTTCACCGAGGGTGCCGTTGCCGGAGCACCAGTCGTACTTGAGGTAGTCCACGCCCCAGGAGGCGAAGGCGGCGGCGTCCTGGGACTCGTGGCCCTTGCTGCCGGTGGAGCCGGGGTAGGTGCCCACGCCCTGCGCGCAGGTTTTCTCGTTGGGCGCCTGGTAGATGCCGAACTTCAGGCCTCTGCTGTGGATATAGTCCCCCAGCGCCTTCATGCCGCTCGGGAACGTGGTCGGATTGGCCCGGAGGTTGCCCGCCGCGTCGCGCTGCGGGTCGAACCAGCAGTCGTCGACGACGACGTACTGGTAGCCCGCGTCCTTCATGCCCGAGGACACCATCGTGTCGGCGGCCTGGCGGACCTGTGCCTCGGTGATCCCGCATCCGAAGCTGTTCCAGCTGTTCCAGCCCATCGGCGGGGTGAGCGCCGGGCTGCCCGGCGCGGCCTCGGCGGTCGTGTGGGCGGAGGCGGTGACGCACGCGGTGAGCGTCAGCGCGGTGGCCGCGAGAAGACGCAGTAATCGTCTGTGCAGGGGAACCACGGGGTTTCCTTCCTGGCCCGCGAAGCGGAAGCCGCTGTGCGGGCCGGATCGGCGGGGGGTATGAGCCGGTGGTCAGGTGCGCGATGATCAGCGCTGCAGGGTGAGCAGGCCCGGCCGGTACGGCAGTCGCTGGTACGGGGTCCCCTGCGGGGTGCCGGGGTCGTAGCCCTGGTAGAGGAACCGCAGGTTGCAGGGGTCGACGGTCATGGTCTGGTCGGGGCCGACGCGGACCAGGTCACCGTGGCTGATGTCGTTGGTCCAGGTGGCACCGCTGTTGGCCTTGCCCGCGAAGGGGCTGCTCTCGTTGCCGGCCTGGAGGGTCCACGGGCCGTTCAGGCCGGAGGCGGTGAACGAGCGGAAGTAGCGGTGCTCGTTCGCGCCCCGGGCCTCGACGATCATGAGGTACTGGTTCCGGCCCTGGACCTTGTAGACCTCCGGCGCCTCGAACAGGTTCTTCGCCGTGTCGCTCATGACCGTCGTGTACGACGAGCCGAAGCTGCTCGGGAAGTTCCCGATCGGCATGGTCGACTGGTAGATCTTGCCGTTGTCGTCGGCGAAGAAGAGGTGCATGTTCTGGTCGTCGCCGATCAGGGTCGGGTCGATGGGACCGGACTCGGGGAGGCTGCCCGTGAACAGCGGTTGCGGGGCGGACCAGCCGTTTGGATTGGTCGGGTCGCTGGACGTGCGGTAGGTGAAGGGCCAGGCGGTACCCCACCCGTTCGAGGCCAGTACCCAGACGTTCTTGGGCGCGAAGTAGAACAGTTTGGGCGCCACCGCCAGTCCCTGGCTCATCCCGGTCTGGGTGGCCGTCGCCATGTCCGACCAGTTCGTGAAGGGACGGAACGCCATCGCGCCCCACGACGAACCGTCGGATGTGGTCGCGTAGACCAGGTTCTGGCCGTTGTACGGCACGGTGGTGAAGTCCTTCAGCGCGACCCACCCGTTCGCCGGCTGCGCCAGCGGACCTGTCGAGGTCCACCGGTACGTCGACGGAAGGGAACACGTGTTGCCCGGCTCGGACGGACCGGTCCACTTCTGGTTGCTGCCGCCGTTGCAGTTCCACAGCTGCACCGCGGCGCCGTTGGCCGTACCGGCACCCGAAACGTCCAGACAGAGCCCGGACTCCACGGCGAGAACCGTGCCGTCGGCGTTGACCCGCCACTGCTGGTTCGTACCGCCGTTGCAGCTCCAGATCACCGGCCGGGTCCCGGCCGTGGTGGCGTGGCCCGGAACGTCCAGGCACTTGTCGCCGTACACGGTCAGCCGGTTGTCGTCCGTCAGGGTCCACCGCTGGTTGGTCCCACCATGGCAGTCCCAGATCTGCACGTTCGTGCCATCGGTCCGGCCGGCGCCCGGCACATCGAGACACCGGCCGGAACCGACACCGCGTAAGGCGCCGCTGGTGGCCGCCTCGGCCGGGCCGGCGACGAGCATCGCAGCCAGCGAGACCAGGGCCGCAAGCACGGCGGGGAGCGCCAGGGACGGGTGTCCGCGGTGGAGTCGGCGTCTGCGCATGGTGACTTCTCACATCCTCGAGTAGGCGGTTCGAGCGCTGCCGGCGGGACGAGTGACAGGGTGCCCAGCGGGGCGAGCAGCGTTCTGACCGTTCCGTTCCACGCATCCTCAGGACCCCGGCCGTTCCGCGCGGTCGACCCGCTGCGCCGGAGGGCCTGATTGTTCGAAATGACGAACAGTGTGCGGCACTTCGAGCAGAAGATAGATTTCGGGCTGAGGTTCCGTCAACGCTTTCGACGAGTCACATTTCCGGCGCGTTACACCCCGCCCGGATAACAGAAATCCGGGGACCTCACACAAGTTGACCTGAATAAGGCGTGCCGTTACGTTCAGCGCCCGTGTTCGGCAATTCGACCTGTTCGGTATTTCGGTTACCTGCTCGTGTCGATGGTTCCGGGCCTCGGGTGAATGCCCGTCAGGGGGCCGTAAGGGAAAGACCTCTGCCCTTGCCCGGGGACGCGGCCGTACACCACGCGACCGGCGTACGGCCGCGTGTGCCCCGAGGGGTGACGGTGCGGCGGCTCCGTCCGGAGGACGGTCCGGCGCTCGCCGCGACGGACCCCTCCATGAGCTGGATCCAGGCCACGTGGGGCGGTCCGACCGGCCTCGCCGCCCGTGGCAGAGCCGCCACCTGGAGCTGCTCCCCCGACGACCGCGCCGGCCGCCTCCTGGCCTGGACCTCCGGCTTCCGCCTCGTCCGCGAGTACGTGCACCACACGACCGGACCCATGGCCGTCAGGAACCCGTCAATTCTGCGGGTTGCCGCGTAAGTACGGCGTCGGGGCTCGGTGGCGCGGCCCGCCCGCAGGCCTAGCGTGAGCTCCATGGAACCGCCCCGCCGTTTCGCCCGTCCCGTACCGGACTCCCCCGGTGACGTGCTCTCGGATGTGGGATGGCCGGCCGAGGCCAGGTCCGCCGTCGGATGCGCCGCCCTGCTGCTCGCGGCATCGCTGACCGTCGAGGCCGGCACGCACGGCCTGACCCCGCTCCGCACTGCCGGATTCATCGCTCTCGCCTCGGTGATGCTGGTGGTCCTGCTGCCGGCGCGGGTCAGCGCCGCGCCGGACTTCCTGATCGTCCGAGGTCTGTGGGTGACGAGGACGGTCCGCACGGACCGGCTCGCGGCACTCGCCTGGCCGACCGGAGGCACCGCCCAGCGCGTGATCCTGAGGGATGCGGGAGGCGGTCGAGCCGAAGTCGACCTGCGTGTCCTGACAGCCAACCCGGCGATCTGGCTCCGGCTCGAGGCCGGCGCCCGTGCCTCCCTGCAGCGCGGCACGCTGAGCCGCGCCACCAGCGATCTGGCCCGGCTCTCCCTCCACATCCACCGTGAGACGGCCCGCTCCGTCCTGAAGGTGTCAGGGCTGGACTAGATCCTTCTGCCCGTCGGGCGCGAGGGCGGCCAGCCCCGCCGAGTCGACCGCGACCAGCCCACGAGCACCGGTGAGCCCCGTCGGCCGCGCCGGTCGTGCCGGGCGGGCTCTGCCGCCCCGGTCTCAGTCCTCGAAGAGGAGCCGGAGCGCCACCTCGCGGTAGTGGCCGACGTGGTGCAGGGCCAGGTGCTGGGCGGCGTCCGCGTCACCCGCGCCGATCGCCTCGTAGAGCAGCCGGTGTTCCTCCCACAGCGGTCCGGGCTCGTCGACCTGCTGGAAGAGCCAGCGGAGCCGGCCTTCGAGGGATTCGAGGGTGGTGACGAGGAGTTCGTTGCGCGACATGCGCACGATCTGCGCGTGGAAGGCGGTGTTGGCACGGGAGAGCCGTTCGGGTCCGCCGTCGTCGGTGGCGGCCCGGGCCTCCGTGAGGAGCCGGCCGAGGGTGTCGAGTTCGGCCTCCGTCCGGCGCTCCGAGGCGCGGCGCACGGCGAGCACCTCGAGGGCCTCGCGCATGTCGAAGAGGTTCTCGACGTCCTGCCGGGTCATCCGGCGGACGACGATACGGCGCTGGGAGACGGCCTGGAGGAAGCCCTCGCCGATGAGGATGCGGATCGCCTCGCGGACGGGGACGCGGGAGACGCCGAACTCCTCCGCGACGTCGCGTTCGACCAGCCGGTCGCCCGGCTTGAGCCGCCCGGTGATGATGCGGTCGCGCAGCCCCTCGCAGACCTGGTCGCGGAGCCAGCCGCCCGCGCGGGCGGGCGCGGTGGGGTCGGCCTCCCGTGTCCCGGTCATGTGTCCTCCCGGTGTCGATCACCTCACGGTATGCCACCCGAGCGGCGGCTCCGGTTCCGGGTGGTGGGACGCCCGTCACGATCCACTTGACGTGGACACAAGAGCAACTTAGCTTCGCCTTACCTTACCTCCGTTTCCGTCGCCCGAGAGACCACCGACATGCCGAGAACCCTGCCGCGTCCGCCCCGCACCCCAGCCCTCAGCGCGGACGCGGCAGCCACCGAGGAACCCCTGCCCCGCCTCACGCCCGGCTGGCTGCTCACCGCCTTCGGCGTGCTCACCGCGGGATTCCTCACGGCCTGCCTCTGGACCGCCGGGCACGTGCACGCCGACGCCACGCTGCAGAACACGGCCCGCTTCCTGCACGTGGCGAGCCTGGTCGCCGGCCTCGGCTCGGTGCTCGCCGTCGACTGGCTCGCGGTGCTCTGGCTCAGCGGCCGCCGGCCGCTCGCCGCCGTCCTCGACACGGCGTGCGCGCTCCAGACCCCGATCTGGGCGGGGCTCGGCGGTCTCACGGTCACCGGCCTCTTCCTCCGCCCCGACCTGGGCTCGCCGCTGACGCTGGTCAAGCTGGGCCTGGTCCTCGCCGTCACCCTCAACGGCCTCCACGCCCACCGCCTCGGACAGCTCCTGGATCGCTTCCGGGACCACGCCCAGGTGCCCCGCCGGCTCCTCGTCCGCTCCGCGGCCGCGGCCGGGATCAGCCAGATCGGCTGGTGGGGAGCGACCCTGATCGGCTACCTCAACAGCCGGTCCTGACCGCCGGTCAGCAGCCCTCCTCCGCACGTCTCCCGCCGGGCCCGCACCCGGTTTTGGTTCTGCGGACGATCATCCCTACGATCCTCCGATGATCACGAGAAAACGGCTGGCGACCGGGGCCTGCGCACTGCTCGCCGCCCTGACCGTCGGGCTGCTCCCGGCCACCGCCACCCCCGCCACCGCCGACGACGGACCCGTCGCCGCGGACACCGCCAAGGAACCGCCCAAGGTCGAGCTGGTGCTCGACGTCAGCGGCTCGATGCGGGCCCGCGACATCGACGGCCAGTCCCGCATGTCCGCCGCCAAGCAGGCCTTCAACGAGGTCCTGGACGCCGTCCCGCAGGAGGTGCGGCTCGGCATCCGCACCCTCGGCGCCGACTATCCCGGCCAGGACCGGCAGCGGGGCTGCAAGGACACCCGGCAGCTCTACCCGGTCGGTCCGCTCGACCGGACCGAGGCCAAGACCGCCGTGGCCACCCTCGCGCCCACCGGGTGGACGCCGATCGGCCCCGCGCTGCTCGGCGCCGCCGAGGACCTCAAGGGCGGTGACGCCACCAAGCGGATCGTGCTCATCACGGACGGCGAGGACACCTGCGCCCCGCTCGACCCGTGCGAGGTCGCCCGCGACATCGCGGCCAAGGGCATCCACCTGGTCATCGACACCCTCGGGCTCGTCCCCGACGCCAAGACCCGCCGCCAGCTGATGTGCATCGCCGAGGCCACCGGCGGCACCTACACCTCCGTGCACCGCACCAAGGAGCTCTCCGGACGCGTGCGGCAGCTCGTCGACCGCGCCGCCGACCCGGTCGTCACGCCCGTCGCCACCGACGGCGCCGCGCGCTGCGCCGACGCACCGACCCTCAAGCCCGGCCTGTACACCGACCGGCAGGTCATCGGCACCCACCGCTGGTACCGGGTCGACGTGCTGCCCGGCCAGGAACTGCGCGCCTCGGTCAGCATTTCCGCCGACCGCGCCGTCCACGACGACTACGGGGTGCTCCTGCGCGCCGTGACCCTGCACGGGCGCGAGATCGTCCGCGGCTCCGAGGCCGGCGACGGGCGCACCGACGTCATCTCGACCGGACTGCGCTACCCGAAGAAGGAGGACGAGGAGGCGATGGACGACGACACGAAGTCCGCCGCCGAGACCGTCTGCCTCCAGGTCAGCAACTCCTTCTCCGCTCCCCCGTCGGTGAAGACCACGCCCGGCATGCCCGTCGAGCTTGCGATCGACGTCGTCGACGGTCCCGGCTCCGCCTCGGACGTCGCCTCCTTCGGCCTCGGCCGCGGCTGGTGGCTGCTCGGCGCCCTGGCGCTCGCCGGGTTCCTCGGCGGCCTCGTCTGGGGCTGGCTGTCCCGCTGGCGCATCGCTGTCTGGAGGACCCACTGATGCGTACCGTACGCAGACTTCTCACCGCCGTCGCGCTCGCCGGCGCAGCGCTGCTGGGCCCGGCCGCCACGGCCGGAGTCGCCGACACCGCGACCCCGACGCCGAGCGGCACCGCGAGCGGCGACGCCGCGGCGCAGGCCGGACCGACCGAGGCCGGCACCTCCTTCCGTACCGCCGCCTTCTTCCGGCAGGAGCAGCAGGCCACCGCGCAGGCGTCCACGGGTGACTACCTGTACTGGGTCTTCCCCGCCGACACCGGTCAGCGGCCGACCGTCACCGCCACCGTCACGCTCCCCGAGGCCGCGCTGCGGCACGGCTCGTCGACCTGGCGGATCGACGTCTACGACGGGCTGCGCAGGCGTCAGCCGTGCATGTACGGCATGCAGTCCCGGGTCGCGGCCAAGGAGGCGGCCACGGTGGAACTGGCCTGCACGCTGCGGCCGGTGCGGGCCGCGGCCGACACCTGGTCCCAGGACCCGCTGCCGGGCAGCTATTTCATCCGGCTCACCACGACCGCGCTGCCCGAGGAGGACTCGGGCCAGCCGTTCTCGGCGCGGATCGCGGCGACCTCGCGTGACATGGGCGGGGCGTACGCGACGGACGGCGCGCTCGCCGTGCCGCTGGTGCCCGGGGCGACGACGCCGGAGACGGTGGAGGCCCGGGCGCCCGAGGACGGCTGGTCCTCCGGCTGGTGGTCGGACCGCTGGCTGTGGACCGCCGCCGGCGGCGTGCTGGCCGCGCTCGCGGGCATCGGCGGCTACGTCCTGACCCGCGGCTCGGGCCGTCCGTCCGGGGTCCCTCCGACCGCCTGACCGCCTGACCGCCCGGACGCGTGACCGCGTGCGGCGTACCCGGCCCCCTGTCGCTCCGCCGACAGGGGGCCGGTCCGCTTCTCGCCGTCTCTTCGCGTCGTGGCGTCTGGAGCCGTGGCGTCCTGGCATCGTGGTGTCCTGGCGTCAGCGTCCGCCGGGCCGGACCAGTCCCGTCTCGTACGCGTGGACGGCGGCCTGCGTGCGGTCGCGCAGCGACAGTTTGGTGAGGATCCGGCTCACATAGGTCTTCACGGTCTGCTCGGCGACCACCAGCCGGGCGGCGATCTCCGCGTTGGACAGGCCGTGCGCGATGAGCGTGAGCACCTCGGTCTCGCGTTCGGTCAGGGTGCCGACGCGGTCCTTCAGCGGGGCGCGCGGGCCGTCGCTCAGCCGGGCGAACTCGGCTATCAGCCGCTTGGTGACATGGGGCGCGAGCAGCCCGTCGCCGCGGGCCACCACCCGTACCGCCTGGGCGAGTTCCTCGGCGGACGCGTCCTTCAGGAGGAAGCCGGAGGCGCCGGCGCGCAGTGCCTCGTACACGTACTCGTCGAGGTCGAAGGTGGTGAGGACGAGGACCTTGACGGTGGCGTCGGCCGGGGCGGTGAGGAGCCGGGTGGCCTCGATGCCGCCGGTGCCGGGCATGCGGATGTCCATGAGGACGACGTCGGGGGCCAGTTCGGCCGCCTTGGCGACGGCGTCGGCCCCGTCGACGGCCTGGCCGACCACCTGGATGCCGGGCTCGGCGTTCAGCAGGACCGTGAAGCCCTGCCGGACCATCGCCTGGTCGTCGGCGATGAGCACCCTGATGTCGCCGGTGCCGTCGTGGGTCATGGACCGTCCTTGGGGTCGAGGGGCGCGGGCAGGGTGGCGGTGACCTCCCACCCGCCGTCGGGCGTGGGTCCCGCGGCGAGTTCCCCGCCGAGCATGGCGGTGCGTTCGCGCATGCCGAGCAGTCCGTGGCCGGGTTCCCCGCCGGGGCCGGCGGGCGCCGGGCCGGGCGGGCGGGCCGGGGCCGTGTTGGTGATCCGTACGGTCAGTCCGCCGCGGTGGTAGTGGGTCCGCACCACGGCCCGGGCGCCGGGCGCGTGGCGCACGGCGTTGCTCAGGGCCTCCTGCACGATGCGGTACGCGGAGAGTTCGGTGCCAGGGGAAAGGGGCCGGGGCTCGCCGTGCGACTCGGCCGTCACGTCGAGGCCGGCGGCGCGGACGTTCGCCAGGAGTTCGCCGAGCCGCTCCAGGGTGGGCTGCGGCGCGTGCCGTACGCCCGCTGCGGCGTCGCCGGCCGCGCCGTCGCCGCGCAGCACGCCCAGGACGCGGCGGAGTTCGGTGAGCGCGTCGACGGCGTTCTGCCGGATGCCGGCCAGGTTCTCGCGGAGCTCGGGTGACGGGTCGGCGACCAGGTGGGGGGCGACCTGGGCCTGGATGGAGATGACGGACATGTGGTGGGCGACGACGTCGTGGAGCTCGCGCGCGATCCGGCCGCGTTCCTCCAGGAGGGCCCGGCGGGCGCGTTCCTCGGCGGTCAGTTCCTCCTGCTCGACGAGGCGGGTGCGGGAGACGCGGGCCGCGCGCAGGGAGCCGCCGATGACGGTCGCGGCGGCGAAGGCGACGGCGCCCTGGGGAAGGGTGACCAGTCCGGGTACGGGGTGCGGGAGGACGGCGCCGATCCCGGTGAGCAGGGAGATCCCGAGCGCCGCGACGGCGGCGGTGGGACGCACCCGCAGGGCGAGCAGGAGCAGCACCAGCGTGTGGAGGGCGATGGCCGGGACGCTCCACGGCCGTGCGCCGCCGAAGACCGACGAGGTCAGCGCGGCGGTGAGGGCGAGCGCCGCCGTGGAGACCCACAGGGCGGCGGCGGGCCGGCTGAGCGCCAGGACGGGCGCGGCACTCTGGAAGACGACGAGCAGGGAGACGGCGGCGGTGGCGGGCTGCATGAGGCTCTCGTGCTGGTTCTGGTCCCAGATGCCCATGAGGACGCAGAACAGCACGATGTGCCCGTGGGCCAGCCGGCCGAGGTGGCGGTGGCGGGGCAGCGGGTCGCGGCGCCCGGGCCGCAGGTCGGCGCGTATGACGCCGGGCGCGGCGCGCAGCGCGCCCTCCCACCGTGCCGTGTCCCTCACCGCAGCGTTCCCCCCGCTGGTTCCGTCGTCCTGAAGCCACAGCCTAGGCATGTCGGGTCTCCGTCCTTCTCCCGGGCCGCCGCTGCGGGGCGCGGGCCTTGCGGGTGGTGCGTTCGTACGCGTGGAAGGCGGCGACGCAGACGAGCAGCGCGCCGGCGAACAGCGGGAGCCAGCCGAGCCGGGCCAGGACCCAGTCGTGGCCGTCGGGGACGGTGTGCAGTCCGGTGAGCGGTGGGAGGCCGAGGCGGTCGGCGGTGAGCAGTCCGCCGGCGGTGACGGCGATCATCGCGGTCTGGTGCCACAGGAAGACCGTCACCGCACCGAGGTTGAGCGCGGCGACGGCCGCCCACGCGACGGGCCGGCGCAGGGCGCGGCGCAGCGGGCCGAGCAGCAGGACGGCCGCTCCGCACTGGGCGAGCCCGAAGGTGACGGCCGCCAGCGTGGGCGGGTTGAGGTTGGAGACCGGGGCTCCGGGCACGCCGACCATCGCGCCGGGGTAGCCGGCGAAGGCGACCAGGAGGCCCGTCGCGCCGGCCCCGCCGAGCAGCAGCGTCCAGGCCGCGGCCGGAGCGAGCGGACCGCGGCGGGCGAGCAGGGCGCCGAGGCAGTACGGCACGAGCCAGCCGGCGGGGACGTTGAGCCCGCCGAGCCAGGACGGGCCGTCGAAGCCGAAGCGGATCACGTCGACGTGGAGGACGACGGCGAGCGGCCACAGCGGGTGCACGCGGGCGACGAGCGGTGTGGCGGCGGTGAGGGCGGCGAGGACGAGCAGGAACCACAGCGGTGACAGCACGAGCTTCCCGAGCGTGTACACGGTCTGCCACGGCACGCCGCAGCCGAGCATGACGGTGCTCGCGACGGTCCAGACCGCGAGCAGCGGCACGACGGGCCGGAAGAACCGGCCGAGCCGGGCGGCGGTCCACCGACCGTGGCTCTCGCCGCGGGCGCGGGCGGCGGTGTGGCCGCGGGCGGCGACGTACCCGCCGACGAGGAAGAAGACCGCCAGGGTCTGGAACACCCAGGACACCGCGGTGATTTCGGGCAGGTGGCCGAGCGGGCTCTCGACGTGCAGGGTGCCGCTGTCGGCGACCAGGGCGGTGACGAGCCAGTGGCCGAGGACCACGCCCAGGATGGCGAGGGCGCGCAGGGCGTCGAGGGCCCGGTCCCGCCCGGGCGGGGTGGCGGCGCTGACGCGGCGGACGACGTCACGCATCGGCGGGCTCCTGCCCGGCGACGATACGGGCGAGGTTGCGCAGCGGTACGGATCCGGGGGCGAGGTAGTCGCTGTGGCCGCCGTCGCCTGCGGCGAAGCGCCGGGCGCCGAAGGCCGGGTCCACCGGGTCGGCGCCGAAGCCGAGTTCGGTGCCGGGAAGCAGCGGGACACGGACGTGCGGCACGTCGGCGACCCAGTCGCCGCTGGAGCGTCCGGCCCAGACGGCGGCCCGGGTGCTCAGCGCGGCGACGTCGTCGGAGCCGGTGCCCGGGCTGCCGTAGAGGACGATCGCGTCGGCGGTCGTCCCGGCGGCGGCGCGGGCGCAGACCACGGAGCCGTAGGAGTGGCAGAGCAGGGTGATGCGGGCGGCGGGCCGGAGCCGGCGGATCTCTTCGACGAAGGAGCGGAGCCGGGGTGCGGCCTGGTCGGCGCGGCCGGGTGTGAGGGAGGCGGTGCCGGCGGTGGCGGGCGGCCGGTAACCGAGCCAGGCGAGCACGGCGGCAGGGGGCCCTGGCGTACGGCGAAGGGCGTCCTGAAGGGCGACCGCGCCGGCCCGGAGGCGGTCGTAGTGGTCGAGGCCGGTGTCGGCACCGGGGACGAGGACCGCGATCCGCTCGGCGCGGGCCAGATCACCGACGACCTCCACGGCGCGCCCGCCGTCCCGCCCGTCGAACGCGAGGAAGCTGCGCCCCGGCCCGGCCATCGTCCGCAGCGAGGCCGCCCGGCCGTGCGCCCCGTAGGCCTCCGCGGTCCGCGCGGCGGCAAGCAGAGCCGTCCGCTGGTGGGCGTACCGCGCGTCGAGCTGTGCGGCCTGGGCCGACGGCCCGGTGGCGGTCAACGGGACGGCGGCCACGGGCTCGGGAGCCGGCACCTCCCCGGGCCCGGCCGCCCCCGCGACCGGCACCGCGACGGCGGCGGTGACGAGGGCGGCAAGCAGCGCACGACGGAGACGGCCGGCACGAGGGGCGTCGTCTGTCCGCGGGGCGTCGCCTGTCCGGCGGGCGCGGCCTGTCCGTGGGGCGCGGGCGAGGGACGCCATAAGGCGATTCCTTCCGTAGGGGTGTTCGTTCCGCTACGGAAGCTATGAAGCGCGCTGTGTGGTCGGCGTCCCGCCGAGGAGCCAACCCCGCGCGTAGCTCTCAGGTATGACGGGTGCTCGACGAGGGCCGGCCGGTGCCGGCACGGCCGGCTCGCGGGGTGTGCGACTCGCCCCGCGCCGGGTGTCCGGGAGCGGTACGGGTCAGCCGAGGGAGAGCGGGAGCCGTACGTTCGTCGTGGCCAGGGCGGCCTGTGCGCGGGCGCCGGGTGTGCGGCGACCGGTGGCCACGAGCAGGGTGTCCGTGTCGGACAGTGCGGCGGGCAGCGGCGTGCCGACGATGCGTTCGAGGAGGTCGCGCGCACGGGCCAGGCTCTCGGCGGGCGGGCGGGGCGCCCCTGGCAGGTGGGCGACGAGGTCGAGGTGGTGCAGCGTCCATTCCAGGACGTAGGCGGAGAGGTAGTCGGCGACGGTGAGCACCTGGCCGCGCGTACCGACCGTGAGAGCCGGGTCCGCGAGGAGGGCGGCGCGGCCGGCGGCCGAACCCACGTCGTCGAGGTGGAACTTCAGGAGTGCGGGGTCCTGGTAGGCGGCGGCGAGCCGCACGGTCAGCGCGTCGAGCGGGTCGTCACCGGTCGGCGGCGTGTCGGAGACGTCCCAGTAGCCGGCCGCGTCGCGGGTGGGCGCCGTGCCGGCGGGCGTCGCGAGCGTGATGAGGACGTCCTGAGCGTCGATGACGAGGTGGCACACCAGGTCGCGGACGAGCCATCCGGTGCAGCCGGAGGGCCGGGCGAAGTCCTCGTCCGCGAGTCCGGCGACCGCCGCGCGCAAGGCGTTCCATGCCTGTGAGAAGTGATCCACCGTCGCAAGTTATCAGCGCCACCGCCTCATGACCGCGTTTTCCGGCCAGGCCTGATCGGCCATCACTTTACAGTTCGTGAAGCGAACTACTAATGTTCGTGTCACGAACTAGGTAGCTCTTCTTTCGTCTTCCGAGGGAGTATCCCCATGTCTGGAATCGTCGCGGTCATCGGTGGCGGCTACGGCGGCGCGGCCGTCGCCAAGGCACTCGACGCGGAGCCCGCGGCCGAGGTCGTGCTCATCGAGCCGAAGGACGCCTTCGAGCACGCGGCCGGCTCGCTGCGGGCCCTGGTCCGGCCCGACTGGGCGCCGAACATCTACTTCCCCTACGACCGGCTCCTCGAGCGCGGCCGCGTGGTGCGCGAGCGCGCCGCCGCCGTCGACGCCCATGGCGTCACCCTGGCGTCCGGCGCCCGCGTGGCCGCCGACCACATCGTCATCGCGACCGGCTCCGCCTACCCGCAGCCGGCCAAGTCCGGCCTCGACTCCGCCGCCGAATCGCTCGCGGCACTCCGCGAGACCCACGAGGAGCTGGCGTCGGCCGATCGCGTCCTCATCGCGGGTGCCGGCCCGGTCGGCCTGGAGCTCGCCGGCGAGATCACCGCGGTCTGGCCCGAGAAGCACGTGATCCTGGTCGACCCGGCACCCGGGCTGTTGCCCGCCTTCGCCCCGGAACTGCGCGCGGACCTGCTCTCCCAGCTGGCCGCACTCGGCGTGGAGCTGCGCCTCGGCACCACGCTCGCCGAGCAGCCCCCCGCCGAGCCGGGCCGGGCGAAGACCTTCACGGTGACCACCACCGACGGCGCGGAACTCACCGCCGACATCTGGTTCCGCGCCCATGGCGTCCACGTCCGGAGCGGGTTCCTGAGCGGGGCCCTCGCCTCCGCCCGCACCCCGGAGGGCCGCGTCCGGGTCGACGAGTACCTCCGCGTCGAGGGACAGGAGCGGGTCCACGCGGTCGGCGACATCACCGACCTCGCCGAGGCGAAGATGGCCGGATACGCGATGCAGCACGCCGAGGTGGTCGCCCGCAACATCGCGTCGGCCCTGCGCGGCGAGCGGCCCACCGCCGTCTACCGGCCCTCCCCCGTGCCCTCGGTCCTGCTGCCGCTGGGCCCCACGGGCGGAGTGGGTCAGGTGCCGTCCCCGGAGGGGCCGCAGATCCTTCCCGCCGAGGCGGTCGCCCAGTACAAGGGCGCGGACCTGTTCACCGGCCGCTTCGTCGAGCTCTTCGGCACGGCGCCGGTGGCGACGCCCGTCGCCGCTCCCCGTCAGCGGTAGTCGTCGGGGTGGCCCTGCATCCAGGACCCGGCGTGCGTGCAGCTGTCGTTCAGGGCGGCCTGCAGTCGCGCGAACGCGTCACGGACGCCGGCTCGGGCGGCGCGGTCTCCGGCACCTCCGGCGAGGCGGAGCCGCCGGACCGCGACCCGGCCGTCGGCACCTCGCTCGACGGCGCCTCGCTCGCCGGCGCCGCCGGACCGGCGGCGGAACTCGTCGCGCCGCCGGATCAGGCGCCCGGTTCGGCGAAGACGACGGGCACCTCGTTGTCCAGGACGACCCGGGCGAGCAGCTCCGCGAGCCGGTCGCGCTCGCCCGGTTCGAGCCCCGAGGGCAGCAGGTCGATGCGACGGCACGTCTCCTCGTAGAAGGCGTCGGCGATCCGCCTGCCCTCCTCGGTGAGCACGATCCGCACCGCCCGCCCGTCCTCCGGATCCGGCTCGCGCCGCACCAGCCCGCGCTGCGCGGTCCGGTCGACGAGTCCGGTGAGACTGGACTTCGCGAGGCCCAGGACCGCGCCGAGCTCGCCCATCCCGTACGGCATGGGCATCAGCACGCACAGCAGCTGTCCCTGCTGCGGCGTGATCCCGTACTCCCTGCTCGACTCCGCGTACACCGCGTTCACCAGAAACGAGGTTCGCACCAGTGCGGCGACGACTCCCATTTTCTCATCCGTGGACTTCCCCATCGGCCCAGAATACGCCACGGGAAAGCGTCGCGAACTTCACGCGAAGCAGGAAATTCGCCCCACGAACTAGGGATTCTCCACTAGGCTCGCCATGGTCACGACCACGATCGGACGAGGGGGTACGCCATGCCGTACGAGACCGGCGCGAAGGTGAGACTGACCAGGGACGTGCAGGTCACCGGGAACGACACGACGGCCGGGGCCGGCGGTCCCGGCCCGCTGTTCCTGGCCGAGGGCCTGCAGGGCGTCGTCACGGGCTCGGCGAGGGCCGCCGGCGGCATGGCCCAGGACGCGCTCGCGAGCTTCGACCAGCAGGTGAGCGGCCAGCGGTTCGACGGCTTCACGACCGCCCTGATCGGCGACCTCCGTCAACGGCTCATCCAGCAGGGAGCGTTCGACGCCGTCGTCGGCGACCGGATCGGATACCGGGTGCGCTTCGAGAACGGGTTCGTTCTCGACGGCCTTCAGGAGGACTGCCTGACCCGGGCCTGAGACCTGCCGCCGCCTCGCCGGCGCGCCGGCGGGGCGGCGAGGGGGCCGGACGCCGATGGCGCCGGGGACGTGTTAGAAACGCGGGGGGGGCACGGCCAGAGGACCTTTGCGGCGCCGCGCCCCGGGCCGCCCCCCCCCGGGCGCGCGGCCGGGGCGGCGAGGCGGCCGGACGCCTATGCCGCCGGGTACGTGATCGAACCGAGGGGCGGGCACGGCATGAGCACGTTGCCGGCGCCCGGCCGTTCGACGAAGGCCCTGGCCTCCGCGGCCCGCAGGCGCCGGGAGTCCAGGTCGTCGGCGTGCCGGGCGTCGGTCAGCGCACGGTCGAGGTCCCACGAGTCGTCGATGAGACTCAGGCTGACGTTGCCGGAGCTGCGCTGGAACTCGGCCGCCAAGGCGGCCCGCTGGAGCCCGGTCTGGACGGCGGCGAGATCCATACGGGTGGCGAGGACGCCGAGGGTGTGCGGTGCGCGGGTCGGCAGGGGGGCCTGCGGGAGCGGCGACACCCCGGTGTCGAGGCGGCCGAGGTTGTCGACGCTCGCCGTCTGGGCGTCCCTCACCGCGATCTGCATCTCCTGGTGCAGCCAGAACAACTCGTCGAGGTCGGCCTGGGTGACGCGCATCCGCTGGTACAGGGCCTGGAAACGAGGATCCCCGTGCAGCGGACGCAGAGGGGCGACGTGGAGCGCCACGCAGTCGCTGTAGCCGGCCGCGACCGCCGCGTCGAGGTGGAAGACCGCCCGGTCGGGCTGCCCGTGCGCGGCGGCCAGGCCGCCGAGGTTCACGTGTCCCGCGGCGACGAGCCAGGTGCCGTCGGGTCCGAGCGCCGTGGCGCGCGCGACGACGTCCTGGAGGCCCGGGGCCGCCACCGCGGCGCCGTCGGTCAGGAGCGTCACCAGCACTTCGTGCAGACGGACAGTCAGCGAGTCGACGCTGTCGGACATGGCTCTCCTCGGTCCTCGTCGGTGAAGAACGACAGGGGTGCGGCCGTCAGTGGCGACGACTCCCGGGAGGAGGACGGACGGAGGGGGCGAGTGGTTCCTACTCGCCCTCAGTTGTTGTCACTTGTCGCTCTTCGATCCGCAATGCCGCTCGTTCCGCGCCCCCGGCCGTCCCGCGCTCGCGCTCGTACCTCAGCAGCACCACCCCGTTGCCGAAGGAGCGCGTCCGCTCCAGGCGCAGGGAGGCCCCGGTGTCCGTGGGCGGGAAGAGCGGGGTGCCGCGGCCGATGAGGACGGGGTCGACGTAGAGCTGGTAGGCGTCGATCAGGTCCAGCTCGCGGAAGGCCGCGGAGAGTTCCGCGCCGCTCAGGGCGAGATCGCCGTCGGCGGCCGCCGCGAGGGCGCGGACCTCGTCGGCGTCCACGCGGGACACCACGGTGGTGTTCCAGTCGGCCCGCTCGAGCGTCGTGGAGTAGACGACCTTCGGGGTCGAGCGCCAGATCCCGGCGAACTCCCGCATCGCGGGTGTGCACTCCGGGTCGGTGTCGGCGTTAGGCCAGAACTCGGCCATCAGCATGTGCGTCCGCCGTCCGCTGAGGAACCCGCCCATGGCGGCGAGTTCCTCGTTGAGGTGCCGGTGGAGCTCCTCGTCGACGCGGTGCCAGCTGATGTCGTGGTCCTCTCCCTCGATGTAGCCGTCGAGGGAGACGGTGGTGAACTGGACGATCTTTCCCGGCACGGGCGGCACTCCCCTGGTTCACGGAGGCCGCCCGTCACACCGGTTTCAGGCCATGCGGCGGGCGCCCTCCTTGATGGCCTCACGGATACGGTTATAGGTGCCGCAGCGGCAGATGTTGCGGATCTGGTCGAGGTCGGCCTCGTCGATCTCCCGGCCGGCCTCGTGGGCGCGCCGTACGGCCGCCACGGCGGTCATGATCTGGCCGGGCTGGCAGTAGCCGCACTGGGCGACGTCGATGTCGAGCCAGGCCTCCTGCATCGGGTGCAGGTCCTTGCCGACGGTGCCGGGCAGGCCCTCGATGGTGGTGACCTCGTCGTCGTCCGTGAGCTCCTTCACGGGGACGGAGCAGGGGGTGAAGGCCTTTCCGTTGAGGTGGCTCGTACAGGCCTTGCAGACGCCGACGCCGCATCCGTACTTGGGTCCGGTGACGCCGAGGACGTCACGGAGCACCCAGAGCAGCCGGACGTCGTCCTCGACGTCCGCGGTGACGGCCTTGCCGTTGAGGATGAAGGTGTGCTGGGGCACGGTGGCTCCTGTTCTGCGGTGCGCTCGCGCGCGCGGCCCGCGGCGGTTCAGAGGGCGCGGTCGCGGCCGTCGGTGGGGGCGGCGGGGATCGGGGGCACGGTGGGCAGCGGGGTGAAGGGCAGCGGCGCCGTGTGGTTGACGGGGAATGTGGTCGGCATGGTGCCGGTGGCCCGGCCGTAGGCGCAGGCGACGGCGGCCGCGGCGGCGGCGACGGCCAGCTCGCCGGCCCCGCCCGGCTTGTCACCGGTCGACGGCATGACGACGATCTCCAGCTCCGGCGGGGTGTTCCACTGCCGGGTGTAGAAGTAGTTGTCCCAGCTGCTCTCCAGGAAGTGGCCGTCCTTGAGGTGGAGGCCGGAGGTGAGGGTGAGGGCGATGCCGTCGCTGATGCCGCCCATCATCTGGGCCTCCAGGCCGCGCGGGTTGACGGCGAGGCCGACGTCGACGGCGCAGACGACCTTGGTGACGCGCGGGCCGGTGTAGGCGTCGGGCACCTTGCGTCCCGTGGTCGCGGGCCGGCAGTCGATCTCGGCGAGGACGGCGACGACGGAGTGGTACTCGGGGTGGATGGCGATGCCCTGGGCGGTGCCGGGCTCCATCTGCCTGCCCCAGTGCCCGAGTTCGGCGACCTTGTCCAGGACGGCGCGGGTCCGCCCGTCCTTGAGGAAGCGGCGGCGGAAGGCGAGCGGGTCCAGTCCCATCCGCGCGGCGAGGGCGTCGACGACGAGCTCCTGGGCGGTGCGCACGTTGGGCGAGTAGATGTTGCGCATGGAGCCCGTGTTGAAGCCGTGGTCGACCTCGCTGAGCAGTTGCGTGGTCACCCCGAAGTGGTAGGGGCTGGACTGGGTCAGCTGGAACATCGTCTCGGAGAACGTGAGGTTCGCGACCGGCAGCTTCGCCGCCTCGGAGGTGATGATCTCGCCCACGCCGTGGCCGAAGTCGGTGGCGACGGAGGTGTGCCGCTGCTCGTACGTGAGGACCTCGCCGAGCGCGTAGGTGGCGCGGACCCGTGAGGTCGACATCGGGTGCGTACGCCCCTGCCGGAAGTCGTCGGTGCGGTGCCACATGAGCCGTACGGGCTTCCCCATGGCCTTCGAGATCTCGGCGGCCTCGCTGGCGGCGTCGTGGAAGAGCTTGCGGCCGAAGGAACCGCCGCCCTCCGTGACATGGACCTTCACGGCGCTCACCGGCAGGCCGAGCTGGAGGGCGATCTTCTCCTGCGCGACGATCGGCGACTTGAGGCTGGCCCAGATCTCGGCGGAGCCGGGGCGCACGTCGGCGACGGCGCAGTTGGTCTCCAGGGCGCCGTTGCTGGCGAAGTGGAAGGTGAAGCGGACGTCGACCGCCTTGGTGAGCAGGTCGAGCGGCGGTACGACGAGGGGCAGTTCGGCCCGGCGCAGCTTCTCCAGGACGGTCGCGTCGGACGCCCCTTCCGCCGTGCCGGGGCCCCAGGTGACCTTGAGGGCACGGATCGCGTCGATGCACTGGCCGAAGGTACGGCCGCGGACGGCGACTCCCGTGGAGACGGTGGCGACGTCGGTGATGCCGGGCATGGCCGCGACCTCGGCCAGGTTGTCGACGGAGCGCACGGTGCCGTTGATCGTCGGCGGGCGGCAGACCATGGTCGGCAGCGCGTCGGGGACCCGGACGTCCATGGCGAAGGTCTTGCGGCCGGTGACGGCGGCGAGGGCGTCGAGGCGCCGCTGGGAGGTGCCGATCACGGTGAAGTCGTCGGGATTCTTGAGGGTGACGGCTACCTGGCTGTTCGTCAGGGCAGCTGCCTTGACCGCGAGTTCGCCGTAGGTCAGACGGACCCCGGCGGCGGAGGTGATGACGCCGGCCTTGGCCGTGAGGGTGGAGACGGCCTCGCCGAGTTCGAGGGCGGCGGCGCGCAGCAGCCGGTCGCGGGCGACGGCGGCGGCGACCCGGATCGGGGTGAAGGTGGACACGGTGGTGTTGGAGCCGCCGGTGAGCTGATTGAAGAGCAGTTCGGGCCGGGCGTCCGCGAGGGTGACCCTGACCCGCTCGACGGGCAGGTCGAGCTCCTCGGCGACGATCATCGCGGTGGAGGTCGTGATGCCCTGGCCGACCTCGGCGCGGGGCAGCGCGAAGTGGGCGGTGCCGTCCGGGTCGAGACGGATGGTGATGAGGTTCGCCGTCGGCAGGGCGGCGGCGGTGAGCAGGTCGTTGAGGTCGAGGATCTCGGCCGGCCCCGGGAGCGACGGCACGACGGCGGGCACGGCGGCCGGGGCGGCGGCCGCCGCGGGGGTGGCCGCGAGGGCGTCCGCGCCGATCCGGGCGGCGACCGTGAGGGTCGGCGCGGCCAGTACGTACCCGAGGAACCGCCGGCGGCCCAGGGCCCGCCCGCCGCGCGGCGGCTCGGCTTCCTGTTCGGGTTGGGATGCGCGGTCCTGCGCTGCCATGAGGGGTGCCCTTTCGACGTCGGCGGGGGGCGTGGATGCGCCGAGCCGATCATCACCCGTTCGGCCCTGCCGCGGGGCGGGAACCGCGCAGCTTTCACTGCTGGCTCTTGAGGCCCTCACGTGAGGAGGAGGGGCCGGATGGGGGCGAGGTCGGAGGGCTGGGCTGGGTTGGGTGGACTGGGGTGGCCAGCTGGTTTGGGGGGCTGGGTCGGGAGCTGCGTTGGGGGGCTGGGTTGGAGGGTTGGGTCGGGGGCTGGGTTGAGGGGCGGGGTCGGAGGGCTCGGGGAGACGAGGCCGCCCGCCAGGGGTGGGGACGTCAACGGGACGAGGAACGAGGGCACACGAGCGGAGGTCAGCGGGCTCGGGAGCGGGAGGAGGACGGCGGCAGCTGCCCGCGCACCCACTCGACGTCGGGATTGGTGTGCGGCCGGCCGGCCACGAAGACGGTCGGAACCGTCTCATTCCCGTCGTTGGCCGCCCTCACCTCCGCCGCCCCCTCCGGATCCCGCCAGATGTCGACCCAGTGCACGCGGCGGGCGTCCCGGCCGAGCCGTACGCGAAGGCTCATGCAGAACGGGCAGCCCGCGCGCCAGTAGACGACCGGCCGCCCGTCCTCCGCACTGCGGCGCATCGCTTCCGACGCGGTGATCGACCGCGGGAAGAGCAGAGGTGAGTTCACGCCCGCGAGCCCCAGGAATCCCACGAGGAGCACGGCGGCGGGCACGGGGCTGCCCTTGGCGACCATCCCGACGGCGACCAGTACGCCACAGAGCCCCAACAGAATCGGCAGAAGCCAAGCACGCGTCATGAACATGCAGGCTATCGCTCGCGCAGCGCGGAGTGGGCGAGGACCCCGCGGGCCGTCGCGACGGCCCGGCCGCGAGAGGCCCGCAACTGCGCGCGGGAGAGCCGGGCACGCTGGCCGCCGCCGGCGATCAGCGCGTTGACGGAGACCATCGGGTCCCCGCCCGCCGTACGGGCCAGCAGCGCACCGACCACGACGGGCAACAGCGCCACGGCGAGCGCCGAGCCGGTGGCGGTGGCCGTGGCCGTGACGTTGCGGAGGGGGCGGGGGCGCGGGGCGTCGTCGGTCATGACGACAGTCCACCAGCGGGGCGGGGGCGCGGGCATCGGGCGCGGTACTCAACTGCCGGGGCACACGTCGGCGAGTCCGGCGACCGGGTACTCAGTCCGCAAGGGAGTCCGTACTCACATACCGCGGCAAGTCCTGGAACCGCCCGCGCCGAAACGATTCCTCAGCAACCCTGGAGACCTACCACGGGCATCGACGAACGACGGTCGACGATCACGGAGGCGCAACGACTGTGACCGACACTTCCACGGACTCCTGCCGCCCTGGCCGAACCGGCCGCCCCGTCCTGGTGGTCCAGCACGAGGACGGTGCCGGGCCCGGGCTCGTCGGCGAGCGGCTGCGCGCGGCCGGGCTGGACGTGCGGGTCGTCCACCCGTGGCGGAGCGAGGCGCTGCCCGCGTCCCTGGACGGCTGGGCGGGGCTGCTCGTCCTCGGTGGTTCGGTCAACTGCGAGGACGACACCGCCGCGCCCTGGCTGCCGCAGGTCCGGTCGCTGGTCCGGGCGGCGGTGGAGGGCGGGACCCGGGTTCCGGTGCTGGGCATCTGCCTGGGCGCGCAGATCATGGCCCACGCTCTCGGCGGCCGGGTCGTGCGCCGTTCCCAGGGCCCGGAGCTCGGCGCCGTACCGCTGCGCCGGCTGCCCGCCGCCGACGGGGACCCGGTCCTCGGCGGCGTGCCGGAGGGCGCGCCCGCCGCCCAGTGGCACTGGGACGAGATCGGCGAACTCCCGCCCGGAGCGGTGCCGTTGCTGACCGGTGACGACTGTGCGTACCAGGCCTTCCGTGTCGGGTCGCACGCGTGGGGCGTGCAGTTCCACCCGGAGGTGCTGGCCGACACGGTCGCGTTCTGGGCCGCCGCCGACGAGCCGCAGGTGCGGAGCGCCGGATTCGACCCGGAGGCGGCCGTGGGCTCGGTACGGGACGCGGAGCACCGGCTCCGCCAGGTGTGGGGGACGGTGGCGGAGGCGTGGGGTGCGGTCGTGCGGGACGCACGCGTGCCCGTGCCGGCTCGGCCTGGAGAAGGGTGATGGGATGGACCGACGTCACCGACGTCACCGACGTCACCGACATCTTTGACGCCTTTGGCGCCTTTGCTATCGGTGACGTCCTTGATTCGTTGTCCGCACCACCGAGGAGAGCCCGCGCCATGGCCGACGAGTACCGCATCGAGACAATCCGCACCGGTTACCGCACCTGGACCGCCCGGAACGACCGTGGCGCGGAGGTACGGATCGCCGCCGCCGACGACGCGGACGCGCAGCCGTCGTTCACGCCCGTCGAACTGCTCCTGGCGGCGATGGGAGGCTGCGGCGGCCTGGTGATCGACCGCACGGCGCGGGCGGTCGACCACGACGACCTGAGGATCGTGGTGGAGGGCGTGTCCGGTCCGGAGGACGACGGCAGGATCGGGCGGATCCGGGTGAGCTACGAGTTCGAGCTGCCGGACAACAACCCGCGGGCGGAGGACGTGTTCGCCCGGGGTGTGCGCCTCACGCACGAGAAGTACTGCACGGTGAGCCGGACCGTCGAGCACGGCGCGGAGGTCGAGGCCGTACTCCCGGACGGAACCACGGGCTTCCGGGCCGGCTGAGGCGACGCCACCCGCACCGGGAGGCTGCGCGAGTCCGCCGACCGTGCCGACGAGCGTGCCCCCTCCCCCTCGTCATGCCCCGCACGGCATGACGCCATAGCGATATTCGTCTTGGACGTGGTGATCCAGACCGCCATAACGTCGAAGGCGTCGCGCAGAGCAGTCCAAGTGCGCAACGCCGCAAGGCAGTTCCGAGGCAGTTCCATCGCGAGGGGATTCATCATGCTGATCAAGAGGTTCGTCGCCGTCTCCCTGGCCGCCGCCACCCTCGGCGTCCTCGCCGTAGGCAGTGCCGGTGCCGCCGACACGGCGGCGGCACCGAAGAAGCGCGTCGAGGTCCTCGAGCTCAAGGTCGAGAACCTGCAGTACGAGTCGATCGACCTCGGCGCGGCAGGGCCGAGCCAGGGCGACATGAACGCCTTCTCGGGCACCACGTCGAAGGACGGCCGCGTGGTCGGACTCGGGGGCGGTACGTGCGAGGTCGTCCGCGTCGAAGGCGACAGGCAGACGTCGCAGTGCGTGATCACGGCTCGGCTCGAGAAGGGCTCCCTGACCATGCAGGCCCTCTGGGACAGGGGAGCGCCGGAGCTCGAGATGGCCATCACCGGTGGCACCGGCGTCTACAAGGGCGCGAGCGGCACCGCCTACTACTGGGACATCGCCACCCCCGACGAGCGCATCCGCGCCGAGATCGTCCGCTGACGCGACCCGCACCCCGGGCGCACGAGAAAGGGCACGGCCACCCGGCCGTGCCCTTTCTCGCGTTCCCGGGGAACTGATCGGGCAAGCCACTCCCAGGGCTCGTCCGGCCGATCACAACGCGCGCCGCGCCCGGCCCGTACGGGCACCGGCCCCCGCGCCCGAACCCACACCCGCACCCTCACCCGCACGGCACGGCCCCCGAACCCGCACCCGCACCCGCACCCGCGCCCGCGGACTCATTCCTCGATGGCGCCGCCGATCCGCCGCAGGTGCCGGCGGAAGCTGTAGGAGGGGTCCTGCGCGCGCAGCTCCAGGTACTCGGCGAAGCGGGTCTGGTCGCGGAGGGTCTCCCCCGCCCTGATGCGCCGGGCCTGGTTCCGCTCGGTGCGGAAAATACCCTCGGCGGTGTCGAGCACGGCCTCGACCCGGTCGGCCGCCACGAAGACGACGCCGTCGTCGTCCGCGAACACCACGTCCTCCGCGCCCACCGTGTGCTCTCCGAAACGGGCGCTCCGCAGGGCCTCCGGACCGCGCGGGTCGAGCCGTACCGGCCCGGGGGCGTGGGCGCCGTACGAGAAGACCGGGAGCCCGATCTCCAGCAGATCGGGCGTGTCGCGGTGCAGCCCCCAGACGACGACGCCGGCGACGCCGGCCGCCTCCGCCTCCAGGACGGCGAGATCGCCGATGCAGGCCTCGTCCGTGCGTCCCCCGTTGTCGACGACCAGCACGTCGCCGGGCGCGCCGTGGGTGGTGAAGGCCTCGAGGAACACGTCGACGCTGCCGTAGTGCCGTGCGGGCAGCGCGCGCCCGGCGAGCCGTCGCCCGGGCAGCACGGGCACGATTCCGGCGGGCGCGACCCGCAGCGGCACGCCGAGCCGTACGCAGGCGTCGGCGACCAGCGGCGTGGACAGCTCGGCGAACCGCTTGAGCATGGCTTCTCCCATCGTCGAAGTCGGGCGGCGGTCCGGATGCTATCCGTCACGCGGCGCCGGGAAAGGGCCAATGGGAGGCAGTTGGCCCGGCTCCACGCGTTCGTGATGGAATCCCGGGGTGATGGCGGAAGAGACCTTGTGCGGCGTCCGGCGGCGGACCGACGAAGACCTCGAGGCGTGCGTACGGGCTCTCGCGGACGTCCACCGACACGACGGTTACCCGCTGAACTGGCCTGCCCGTCCTGCCGACTGGCTGCGCGGCGACCCCGTGCTCGGCGCATGGGTCGGCGTACGGGACGGCCGCCCGGTCGCCCACGTCACCCTGTCACCCGCCGCCGGCGACGATCTCGCGCCGATCGCCTGGAGCGAGCGGACGGGCGCGGCCCTTGAGACGACCGCCGTCCTCGGCAGGCTCTTCGTCGCCCCGCAGGCCAGGGGCCACGGCCTCGGCGCCCGCCTGATCGCGGAGGCCACCACCGAAGCCCGCCGCCGCGCCCTGCACCCCGTCCTCGACGTCGTCGCCTCGGACACGTCCGCCATCGCCCTGTACGAGCGCCTGGGCTGGCACCGCCTGACCACGGCCCACCAGCAGTGGAGCCCGACGCAGACGGTCACCGTCCACTGCTACGCGGCACCCGTGTGACGCGCCGGCGGCAAGGTCCCGGCGCATGCCGGCGTGAGGAGGCTCTGCCAGGATGACGACATGTTCGATTTCGGCATCGCGGGCTACCAGCCGATCTGGCTGAACCGCCGCAGTGACATCGCGCGGGAGCATGCGCATCGCCTGCGCGGTCTCGTCGGCCGGACTCTGACACGGGTCTGGATGGTCTGGGACCTCCAGGCTGACGAGTGGTTCCGTGACTGCCCGGTCCTCTTCGACTTCGAGGGCGAGCAGGTCGAGATCAATCACCACAAGCTCGACGATCTTTCCGTCACCTGGAACACGATCGACCCCGGTCGCCCGGTTCAGTGGGCCGGCTTCGACCTGCGGTGGCGCGCCGATCCTCTGTCCGAACTGCACGCCCTTCAAGGCCAGGCCCTCACAGGAGTGGAACTGCTCGAGTGGACAGGCAGGGACCTGGCGCAGGGCAACGTCGACGTCAGCCTCGTCTTCACGACGGGCCGGGCCACCGTCTTCAACGCCCTCGACGAGAACGGTCTCCGCTTCACCCCACCTGGCCCCCATCAGAGGACCCACCCGCTCCTCCACTGATGCCACCGCCGGTTCGCCTCCTTGCCTCCTTGCATCCGTCGGCACCGTCGACGCCGTCGACGCCGTCGACGCCGTCTGCAGTCTCAAGGACCGCCGACGTCCGCGCCGCGCGCCCACGTGACCTCGGCACGGACCATCGGAAGCCCCCAGAGCTCCACGCCTCCCGTGACCAGGTCGGCGAGGAACTGAACCATTGCCTTCACGCAAGCCAGATCCGGCGGACCGCGCGCAAGGGGTCCTTCTCCGCGTGCGGGCTTTCGTCCCAGATCTTCGTCGCGCGGGTGGCCGCCGTGTACGCGGGCCAGTCCGGGCCCGGGTTCTGGTCGGTGACGAAGGCGACCCAGGCCTGGTGCATGGCATCGGCCAGGGGCCGGGGCGGGGTCGGGCCGGCCGCGGCCTCGACGCCGGGTGCTTCCAGGAGGTCGAAGGCGAAGGGCAGGTCCAGGCAGTGGTAGGCCTGGCCGTTGACGGGTGACGGCCACTCGAACTGGTAGAGCCAGGTGGGCCGTTCGCGCTCCGCCCGGGCGTCGGCGACGGCCAGGGACGGGGCGCGGAACGTGACGTCGGTGAGGGCCTGGCCGAAGTGACCGGCGGGGTCGGTCTCCGCGTACGTCTCCGCGAACGCCGCGGCCCGCTCCCCGCTGAGGCCGAGACCGCCGAGCAGCACCGGGAGCGGCGGGCCGTCCGGGCCGGGCGCGGGGATCATGTTGAACTCGTGTGCGGTGAAGCCCAGCATCAGCGGTACGTCGGCGCCCGCGTCGCCCGTCGTCAGCGCGTCCAGGACCGGCTCGGGGACGAGATCGCCGTCGGCGAAGGGCGCGAGGGACAGCATCGGCGGCAGTCCCTCCCTGTCCGGGCCGGGCTCCCCGAGCCGGTCCTGGAGGTCGAGGAGCTCGTCGTCGCTCAGGTCCTGGAGCGCGGCGGCCGTGGCGGGCCGGCCGGTACGGGAGGTGAAGAGGCGCGAGACGGCCCGAGGAACCTCCGGCCCGTCCGGCCTCATCACGGCACCGGAGACCGAGAGCGCGCCGCGGAACAGGCCCCGCGCCGACGGCACGGCGAGCAGCGTCTGGACGGCGCCGCCGCCGGCGGACTGGCCGGCGACGGTCACCTTGGCGGGATCCCCGCCGAAGCGCGCGATGTTGTCCCGCACCCATTCCAGGGCCGCGATCCAGTCCCGCACGCCCCGGTTGTCGGGCGCGTCATCCAGGTGCAGGAAGCCCTCGATGCCGAGCCGGTAGCCGAGCGACACGAGCACGACGCCGTCGCGGTTGAACGCGGCGCCGTCGTACCAGGGGCTCGCGGCCGAGCCCGCGACGTAACCGCCGCCGTGGATCCAGACGAGCACCGGGAGCCCGGCCTCCGGGTCGGCAGCGGGGGTGAAGACGTTCAGGTTGAGCACGCCCGCGCCGGGGATCGACGGCTCAGGAATGGTGGTCACCTCGGCGAAGGGCCGGCGCTGCGCGGTCGGCCCGTACGCGGTGGCGTCCAGCGGCTCGGTCCACGGCTCCGGCGGCTCGGGGGCGGCGAAGCGCAGCGGGCCGACGGGCGGCTTGGCGTACGGGATGCCGAGGAAGCGACAGCTTCCGTCCCGCCGCCGCTCGCCGCGGACGGGACCGCGGGTCGTGGTCACGAGGGGGGCGTCCAAGGGAGTCTCCAGGGACATGGTGCGCCTTCCTGGCCGGGCCGGTGCGGCGGCCGCGTTCTCGGTGCTGTGAACAAGGGTGACACGAGGAATTTACACGTGTCACCGGCGGTGGCAAAGGTCCTCCGTCACATGGCTGGGGTGGGACCCGCGCCGCTGCGGGCCGGGGGGCGGGGGCTGAGGGCCCGCGGTCGGGGGCCGGGGGGCGCGGGCCAGGGGCCGGAGGCCGGGCGCCGGGCGCCGGCAGGCGGGGGTCGGAGGCCGGGGGCCGGGGGCCGGGGGTCGGAGGCCGGGGCCGGGGGCCGAGGCTCGGGGCTCGACGTCCGCTTCGGCGTCCGGTTCGGCGCGACGGGTGTGAACGACCGGCGGGGTGAGACGGTTCTGCGCGAGCCGTCCCGGGAAAGGAGGCGGTGTGAACGTGAGTCTCAATGCCGCCGTCGGCGCCCTGATCGTCATCACCGGCGCCGCTCTCATCGTGGCCGGCGCCCTCTGCAAGGGACGCGCGGTGCGCCCTCTCGCGCCGCGGCGTGCGCGGGCCGTCGCCTGGCGGGCGTACACGCGGGCGCTCACGCGCTCGGCCGAGCTGGCGATCGCCTCCGCGAGGTTCGCGGCGGGTCGGGGTCAGCCGGCGATCGTGACGGTCGAGGACGTCGTACGGCTCGCGGACGAGCGTTTCGGCTACGAGGAGGTCGTCCGCGAGGACGCCGCCGCCGCCCTCCGGCACGCGTACGAGCGCGCCGGCTGCACGGCGGACTGCGTCACGGACGCCTACAGCTCGATCCAGTAGCGCCGCTTGGTGCCGACTTCGGTCTCGCGGACGTCCTCGAGGACTCCCCCGTTGCGCTCGATCGTGCGGGCGGAGGCGATGTTGGTGTCGTCGCAGGTGAGCAGCGCCCGGGTCAGTCCGATCGCACGGGCCTCCGGCAGCACCGCGCCCAGCGCCCAGGTGGCGATGCCGCGGCGGCGGGCGGAAGGACGGACGTTGTAGCCGATGTGTCCGCCGGCACGCAGGAGGAAGTCGTTGAGCTCGTGCCGTACGTCGATCGCACCGAGGAACGTGTCGCCTTCGACGATCCAGAAGTGCGTCGCGTGCACCCGCCCCGCGGGCGCGGGCCGGCTCCGATCGCCCTGCGCGCGCAGCCGCCCGACCCAGGCCGCGAAGCCCTCGGGGCGCGTGAGCTCGTCCGCGGAGGCGAGCCAGACTCCGCCGCCGTCCTGCGGCTCACCCGGACTCCGCTCGGCGTCGGCGGCCAGCCACGAAGCGTGCAGTTGGGCGGTCGGAGCGATCAACTCGGGCATGCCGCGACGATAACAGCCGGGTCGTCCCGGACTTCTGTCGCAGCACTGCGGCATCCTTGGCGCGCTACTCCCCCGTCGTGCCGTCGATGCGCTCCCGCAGCAGGTCGGCATGACCGTTGTGGCGTGCGTACTCCTCGATCATGTGGGCGAGGACGTAGCGGAGCGAGTACGTCTCGTCGCCGTGGCTTCCGGTGACGTCCAGGGACGGGGCCGCCGCCACGATCTCGCGGGCGCGGGCGCACTCCTCGTGCCACACGGCGAAGGCCTCGTCGACGTCGGCGTCGTCCACGTCGAAGTCGGCCCAGTCGGTGGAACCGGGCGGGGTCCACCGGCTGCGGGTGCGCTCGCCGTTGACGATGTTGCGGAACCAGCCGCGCTCGACCTCCGCCGCGTGCCGGACCAGGCCGAGGAGGGAGAGGCCGGAAGGGGCTGTCGCCCGGGTCCGCAGCTGCTCCGCCGTGAGGCCCGCGCACTTCATCGCCAGGGTGTCGCGCTGGAACTGCAGCATGGCGGTGAGGGTGGTGCGTTCGTCGGCGGTGCGGGGCGTCGGGATGCGGTGATCTTGACTCATGCCCCGCATCCTGCCAGCGAAGGGAGCGGCGGGCCGGGCAATTTCCGGGCGACTGGCGCGACGCCGTCCGGGCCGGCGGGTGGTGGACCCGCGTCCGGATCGACGGTTCCGGCCGGCGTCCCGCACCAAGGGGGGTGCCCCTGCTCCGGAGCGCATGTCACCGTCCGGCCTCCCTACCGCCGGTCCGCCATCTCCTCAAGGCTCTGCAGCGGGTTCCGGAAGAGCGGGTTCAGCAGGACCGTACCCGCGGCGACGGGCATGGTGGCCGGGCCGGCGTGGGGGCTGACGATGCGTTCGGGGTCGTGGCAGACGTGGGAGAGGTCGACGGCCGTGCCCTGGATCTCCTCCAGGTAGCGGGGGTCGAGGAGGCTCGCCAGCTCGGTGACCACGACCAGATCCGGGTTGAGCACGTCGAGCAGCAGCGCGACCGCGCGGCCCACCGCGCGGGCCCGTTCGCGCAGGAGCCGGTCCGCTCGCCGGTCGCCGGCCGCCGCCGCGTCCACCACCAGGAACGCGTCGGGGTCCGGCACGATGCCCCGGCGGTACGCGGTCTCGCCGAGTGCCCGGTTGGAGGCGGTCGCCGCCAGGCAGCCCGAACGGCCGCAGGCGCAGGGGACGGTGGAGTCGGGGACGGGCAGGTGCGCCACCTCCCCGGCAGCTGAACCGGGCCCCTGGTGGACGACTCCGGCGATGCCGAGGGCGGCGTCGACGACATTGCCGACGAAGAGGTGGACCAGGCTGCGGCGTGCCTCTGGGCGGCCGAAGAGGATCTCGGACTGGGCGACGGCCCGGGCGTGGTTGTCGACCCGTACGGTGGGTCCGCCGAGGCCGCGGGCGAGTTCGGCGGCGAGGGGGCGGTGGTACCAGCCGAGCGCGTCGTGCCGGACGACGCGACCGTGTTCGGGGTCGACCCAGCCGCCTAGGGCGGCGCCGATGCCGAGGAGTGGGCGGTCTCCGAGGTGTTCGTCGAGGAAGGCGCGCAGTTCGCGGGCGACGGTGGCGGGCAGGACGCGCGGGTCGGCGCCGTCGTGCTGGACGGAATGGCGCGCGACGACGCCGCCGCGCAGGTCCACGAGCCCGAGGGTGGACGCGTGAACGCCGAGGTGGACGCCGCCCGCGACGGGACCGCCGGCGGTGCCGAGGTGCAGGTCGACGGGGATCTGCGGGCGTCCGGGGCCTCCGGTCTCCGCGCGCTCGGGGAGTTCGCGCAGGAGCCCGTGCCGGAGCAGGTCGGTGGCCTGCCGCGAGACGGCGGCGGGGCTGAGGCCGGAGAGCCGGGCGATGGCGCTGCGGGCGAGCGGCCCGTGCTCGCGCACGGTCCGCAGGACGGTGGCCGCGTTGGCTTCACGCCGCCCGTCCCCGGCCGGCCGGGAACCGAGCGCGGGTGGGGAAGCGGGTTCCGAACCAGGTGTGGCAGCGGACGTTGCAGCTGATGCGGCAGCGGAACCGGATACGGGGCCAGGTGCGGCAATGGATGTGGGCACAGGAGCAGCTTCGGCAGCGGCAGCGCGTACGGGAGCAGGCTCAGGTCCTGGTCCTGGTCCTGGTCCGGGCCCGGGTCCAGGCGCCGGGTGGGAGGTGGGGCTGGGGCTGGGGCTCATCCATGCCTCGTCTCGGAAGGTTGGCACCTGTTTACCGCAAGCCACCGACAGCGCGAGCGGCGTCCGGGACGGGCGACTGCCTCGGAATCCGCATGACGTGCCGGGGCGACGACCGTAGGCTCTGCGCGGAAGGCGGGTGACGTGGAAATCACCGTGCAGTGGGTCCGGACGTCCTGGACCAAGCACTCGCGGGGCGGCGAGGCCGCCGCGCTCAGGAATGCCGTGCCGGCCGGCTTCCGCCTGCCGCCGCCGGCCCCCGACGTCGCCCACTTCGTCCACATGGCCGAGTGGAACGGGTTCACGCCGCAGGCGAGCGAGAGGCCCCTGCGGTCGGTGGATGTCGGCCTGCGGGACGAACGCGGCCGGCTGCGGGTGCAGGCATGGGTGAATCCGATGTCCGGTTTGCCTCCGCGGCGGCGCAGGCCCCCGGCGGTGCGGCTCGAGCCCGGTCAGTGGGTGCGTTGGCAGCTGAACTACCGCTTCAGCGGCGTCACGAGCGCCAGGGACTGGTCGTACTGGCTGGACACGTTCAACGTGGCGTACGGCCCCGTGGACCGTGACGCCTTCCTGTCGGAGCCGCCCACCCTCGTCGACGAGCGCGGGCCGCTGCGCTAGGCCGTTTCCTTCGGATCACCTACAACGGTCTTGTCCGGCCTGGATACGGTGATGGCATGACGACAATCCTGCGGCACCCCCGACCTGGATTCATGTGGGATTGGTGGGCAGTGGACGCTCAGGGCTTCCTCGTACAGTTCAGTGGCGGGCCTGCTCCTGAGCGTCTACTGGTGCATGTGGATCGTGTCGACGCCGCGGCTGCATGGGCTGAAGAGAACTGTCCCGCGTGGTTCAACGACGCTCCCCCTTCCCTTCACGCCTTCAACTGCAACGGCGAGCTGCCGGTCTACACCCGCAATAGCGTCCCGGACCTTCCGTTGCGACTGTCCGACGCTCCGGCAGCCATCGCCGACGTTGCAGCCCTGGTTGAACTGCACAAGGCAGTGGGAGATGCCTGGACGGTTTACCTCGACCAGGGATGGGTCTAGGCAGCCGCTGGGGTCATCTGGCTGACCAGATGAAGATGGCGGCGATGTGGAGACCGGCGAGGTAGACGGTGGCGGTCTTGTCGTAGCGGGTCGCCAGACCGCGCCACTGCTTGATCTTGTTGATGCACCGCTCGACGGTGTTCCGCTGCTTGTAAGCCTCGCGGTCGAAGGCCGGCGGACGGCCTCCGAGCCGACCCCGCCGCTTGCGGTTCGCGGCCTGGTCAGAGGGTTGGGGGATCACAGCCTGGATCCCGCGTCGGCGGAGATGAGCTCGGATGGCGCGGGACGAGTAGGCCTTGTCGGCCAGGACCGTATCCGGGGTGGTGCGGGGCCGGCCGATGGCTCGGGGCACCCGCAGGCCGGCCATGACCTGGGTGAACGCGGGCGCGTCGCCGGCCTGGCCGGGCGTCAGGACAAACGCCAGTGGTCGGCAGTTGCTGTCCGCGGCGAGGTGGATCTTCGTGGTCAGTCCGCCGCGGGACCGTCCGAGGGCATGGTCGTCCGGCTCGCCGGCTGGCGCCCCTTTTGACGGGCCCCGGCGGCGTGCTGGTGAGCCCGGACGATGGTGGAGTCGACCGAGACGATCCAGTCGAGGTCGCCTTCGGCGTCGGCCTGGGCGAGCAGGGCGGTGAAGACCTTCTCCCAGGTGCCGTCGGCGGCCCACTTCCGCAGCCGGTTGTGGGCGCCTTTCCACGAGCCGAAGCGTTCGGGCAGGTCCATCCACGGCGTACCGGTGCAGTACTTGAACGCGATCGCGTCGATCACCTGCCGGTGATCGCGCCACCGGCCACCCCGCTTCGGTGTCCGGTCCGGCAGCAACGGCTCGATCCTCGCCCACTGGGCATCAGTCAACGACACACATCAACCAACGATCAGATGATCCGAAGGAAAAGCCCTAGGCCGCTTTCTTGGATCAGGGGCGGACCGGGTCAAGACCCGGAAGAACCGGCCCAGGTCCGTCCGGCGGCTCCAGGCCGGTTCGTTGGGATCACTTGCGCCGGCCTAGGCCGTTTCGTTTGGATCACCGCGCTGACCAGAGGAAGATGCCCGCGATGTGGAGTCCGGCCAGGTAGATGGTCGCGGTCTTCTCGTAGCGAGTGGCGATGCCCCGCCACTGTTTCAAGCGGTTGATGCAGCGTTCGACGGTGTTGCGCTGCTTGTATGCCTCGCGGTCGAAGGCCGGTGGCCTGCCGCCCCGGCTGCCGCGCCGTAGCCGGTGACCGCGTTGATCGGCCGGGACGGGGATGACCACCCGGATACCGCGCTTGCGCAGGTGCTCGCGGATCGCGCGGGAGGAGTACGCCTTATCGGCCAGGACCACGTCCGGCCTGGTGCGGGGCCGTCCTCGGCGCCGGGGAACGCGCAGGCGAGCCATAGACGTGAGCGAAGGCGGGCGCGTCACCGGCCTGTCCGGCAGTGAGCACGAAGACCAGCGGCCGGCAGTGGGCATCGGAGGCCAGGTGGATCTTTGTGGTCAGTCCGCCGCGGGACCGGCCGATGGCGTGGTCTGCCGGCTCGCCGGCTGGGGCCCCTTTTTGCGGGCCCCAGCCGCGTGCTGGTGTGCCCGCACGACGGTCGAGTCGACCGAGACGATCCAGTTGAGGTCGTCGTCGGCGTCGGCCTGCGACCAGCGTGGTGAACACCCGCTCCCACGTGCCGTCGATGGCCCACATCCGCAGCCGGTTGTAGACGCCTCGCCAGTTGCCGTACGTCTCCGGGAGGTGAACCCACTGCGATCCCGTCTGGAAATTCCAGGCGATTGCATCGATCACCTCGCGATGATCCCGCCAACGGCCACCCCGCCGTGGCGTCCGATCTGGGAGTAACGGCTCGATTCGCGCCCACGGCGCGTCAGTCAACGGCACACACGAACAACGACTGCGGGGCTGGTTGGAACGACGCCGCTGTCAGACGGTCGGCCCAGTGCGGAGTCGCCGCGCGTCCCGCACGAGCGTGTACGAAGCGCTGAGGAAGATCACGGCTCCAGCCACAAGCCAGAGAACCGAGGCCCCAGAGCGGTACTCACGAACGGCAAAAACGAGCAGCATCACGCTGGCAAGAACACCGAAGGCCGAGATCAGAGCGCTGATGCGGTTAGTCACATGGACATCATCAACGATGACCTCGGCCAGCGGAAGTGATCCAAACGAACCGGCCTAGTCGTCCTCGCCCGTTCCCGCCGGTGGGACCTCGGCGACGAAGAACAGGAAGCAGGGCTTCGTCGAGAGGGTGTGGAAGTCGTCGGGGAACAGTTCGCGGGCGGCCGGGTCGGGCTGTGGCTCGCTGACTGCGGAGAGGCGGAAGCCGGCGGTGGTGAAGGCCTCGGTCATCGCGTGCAGTGACTTTCGCCAGAACGTCATCGGGGCCGTGTGGCCGTCGAGCGTCCACTCGAAGGCGTAGCTGGTGTTCGCGAAGTAGTCGGGCCGGGAGTCCTGGAAGGTGTACGCCACGAAAGGGTGGTCGACCGAGGCGATCAACCGGCCGCCGGGGCCGAGTACGCGCCGGAACTCGGCCAGCGTCGGTCCCCAGTCCTCCAGGTAGTGCAGCACCAGCGACGCGATCACGTCGTCGAACGCCCCGTCCGCGAAGGGCAGCGGCTCGCTCAGGTCGGCCACGTGCAGGGGCACGTCGTCGCCGAGCCGCCGCCTCGCCAGAGCCAGCATCCCGGCGCTGACGTCGATGCCGGTGACGGTGGCCCCGCGGTCGCGCAAGGCCGCGGAGAGCGGGCCGGCACCGCAGCCGGCGTCCAGGATCCGTCGGCCGGTCACGTCTCCGGCGAGGGCCAGCGTCGCCGGGCGCTCGTAGTACGCGTTGACGGGGCTCTTCTCGTTCTCCGCCGCGTACGCCTCGGCGAAGCCGTCGTAGTCGTTCACCTGACGGTCGGGTAGGTCGGTCGAGCGTTCCATCGTCGCAGCCTAGTTGTCCGGGTGTCCTCCCGGCGCGGCCCTCTGGCGCGGGGATTACTTCCTCTGCGAAATTAATTGCCGGACGCCGAACATCCGCTCCCCGTCCGTCTCCCCGGCCCGAAGGGATCCGCATGCCGCCGACGAACCGCCCCAGCGTGATCGTGGTCCTCACCGACCAGCAGCGGTGGGACACCACCGGTGCGCACGGCAATCCCGCAGGGGTGACGCCCGAGTTCGACCGGCTGGCCCGCGAGGGGACCCTCGTCGAGCAGGCGATCACCTCGAATCCGGTGTGCGCGCCGGCCCGTGCGGCGCTGCAGACCGGGCGCTTCCCGACGGGAGCCGGAGTGTTCCGCAACGGACTTCCGCTCGGAGCGGAAGTACCCACGCTCGCCGAGGCCTTCGCCGCCGCAGGATACGTCACCGGGTACATCGGCAAGTGGCATCTGGCGGGCGAGGAGCACCCCGACGGACCGGTCCCGCCCGAGAGGCGTGGCGGCTACGCGCGCTGGCTCGCCTCGGACCGGCTCGAGTTCACCTCGGACGCCTACCGGACGGTGCTGTACGACGAGGCGGGAGAGCCGGTACGGCTGCCCGGCTACCGTTCGGACGCCCTGTTCGACGCGGCGATCCGCTTCGTCGCCGACCACCACGAGCACCCGTTCCTGCTGTTCCTGTCCCTCCTCGAGCCGCACCACCAGAACGCCACCGACGACTACCCCGCCCCGGCCGGCTACCGCGAGCGCTTCGAGGGACGGTGGCTGCCCCCGGACCTCGCCGCGCTCAGCCCGGGTGCGGCGCAGGGCGGTGCGCACCGCCATCTCGGCGGCTATCTGGGGCAGATCAAGCGCGTCGACGAGGGCGTGGGGCGGCTTCGCGACGTTCTGCGCAGCCTGGGCATCGAGGACGGCACCGTGTTCGCGTGGACCGCCGACCACGGCTCGCACTTCCGCACCCGCAACGGCGAGTACAAGCGCTCGGCCCACGAGGCCTCGGTGCGCGTGCCGTTCGTGCTCACCGGGCCGGGCTTCCGTGGCGGCGGGCGGATCCGGCAGCCGGTGTCCACGGTGGACCTGATGCCGACGCTGCTCGACGCCGCCGGGATCGACGTGCCCGCCGGCGTGCACGGCCGCTCACTGCGCCCCCTGGTCGGCGGCGGCAGCGAACCCGACCGGCCCTTCTCGGTGTTCGTGCAGATCAGCGAGGACGTCATCGCCCGCGCGGTGCGCACGGACCGGTGGAAGTACGTGGTGACCGCGCCGGACGGCGTCGACGCCTGGTCCGAGTCCGCCGCCGACCGCTACCGGGAGAGCGAGCTGTACGACCTGGCCGCCGACCCCTACGAGTTGGAGAACCTCGTCGGCCTCACCTCGCACCGGCGGGTGGCGGACGGCCTGAGGGACGCGCTCGGCGCCTGGTTGAAGGAGGTGGAGGGTGCCTCCCCCGTCATCGAGGCCGCACCGCCACGCACGCTCGACCAGCGCTCGCCGTACTCGTTTCCGGGGGACCGGGTGCCGTGGGAGGGTGTGCGCTTCGGCCACGAGTGACCGACGGGCCCTCCGTCAGCTGCCCGCCGGCTTCGCGTAGTCGACGAAGCCCACCCAGTCCAGGGCCACGCAGGGTTCGTCGCCGACCACCCAGGCGTCGTGCCCCGGCTGGACCTCGTAGAACTCGCCCGGCGCCAGTTCGACGGAGTCACCGTCGTCCATGACGACCTTGATGCGGCCGCTCACCACGTAACCGACGTGGTGGGCCTGGCAGCTGTCGGTGCCGGCGATCGGCTTGACGTGCTCCGACCACTTCCAGCCCGGCTCGAACACGGCCCGGCCGACTGCTCCGCTGTCCGTGTTGAGCAGGTCCATCCGGCCCTTGCCACCCTCGAAGGGGCGGGTCTCGTCTGCGGAGTCGAAGCTCCTGGAAACGATTCCGGTCATCGTCGTCCGCCTCCCGGCGGTGGAGAACGCGCGGATCCCCGAGTCCACTTCCAGGCTACGCCGCAGGTCCTCGACGCACCTGGCGGTAAACCGCGTTGCCGGAGGTGATCGGCTCGGGTTACGTTGCCTGCATGACTGCCGGGTCGGCCGTGGGCCGTGATCGAGAGAGGCGCCCGGCCATGGTGTGAGCGCCGCCGGGAGGTGGGCGCGGGGTCCGCCGTGGCCGTCCGCCCCGTGACACGCGAGAGGCGTGAGCCGCGAGAGGCGCTCGATGCGCCGGACTCGCGAGCCGCGCGAGAAGCGCTCGATGCGCGAGACGCGTGCACGGGGACCGGAGGAAGCACACCAGCGCGCACTCTGCGAAAGGACCCACCTGTGACCGTCGAACTCAACCACACCGTCGTCTACGCCCGCGACAAGCGGGCCTCCGCCGAGTTCCTGGCCGAGGTGCTCGGCCTGGAGGTCGGCGCTCCCTTCGGGCCGTTCGTGCCCGTGGACACCGGCAACGGCGTCACCCTCGACTACTACGACGCGGGGGACACCGCCTTCCGGCCCAGCCACTACGCGTTCCTCGTCCCTGACGAGGAGTTCGACGCCATGATCGGGCGTCTGGAGCGCATGAAGGTCACGTACTACGCGGACCCGAGCCACAACGAGCCCGGGCAGATCAACCGCCTCTTCGGCGGTCGGGGCGCCTATTTCGACGACCCCGACGGCCACAACATGGAGATCATCACCCGGCCCTACGCCCGTCCCTGACCGGACCTGCGGCCGCCCCGCCTCCAACACCTTGTTGAATTTCCGGCGGAAACCGCCGGGAATTGGTGGTTCCGCTCATATCGTGCGGCGGTTTTCTGTGTGGATCCCATATCGGGCAGATCTACACATAAAGGCCATATAAGCGCACAATGAAACCGCGGCACGATGCCGCAAGCGCGGTCAGACGTGCAGAACGCCAGAAGGAGGCGAGTCGTATGGCCGACGTCTCTCACCGTCCCGGCGATATCAGGGGACACCCGGACGCCTCGGAAATGCGGGACCGTTACACCCGTATGCTCCAGACCCGGGGTGTGGCAGCGGTCGAGGAGCTGGTGATCCTGGCCGGCATCTGGGCCGCGGTCTCCGCGTGGACGGTCCACTTCTCCACCACGAAGCCGGAGCTCGCCATCAGCAACCTGGTCGTCGGCATCGCTCTCGCGGCCCTCGGCCTCTGCATGTCGATGGCCCCGGAGCGGTCCCAGGACCTCAACTTCGTGGTCCTGCTGCTCGGTGTGTGGCTGATCGTCTCCCCCTGGGTGGTCTCCCGGGACGCCGGAACCGGCGCGATCCTCAGCAATGTCATCACCGGTGCCTGCGTCTGCCTCTTCGCCCTCACAGCGGGCGGACTGCTCATGAGCAAGAGAAGGACGTAACCATCCGTCCGCTCCTCTCCCAGCAGAGGCCACTCGCCTAAGTCCCCGGAAGGTCCGCCTTCCGGGGACTTCCGCACGCCGGCGGATTCCCGCGCCGGCGCTTCCCGTGCGCCGTGGCCCCCGTGCGTACAGAGCCGGTACGGCGCATTTGCGGCCGCCCGCTTGTGCACGGTGGCGCAGGACCCGCCCCGGGCGCCCCGCCTAGCCTCGCCGACACGAGGCGCGACGGCACCAACGAGGGGCGGAACCACCGGTGAACTGGCTCATCCACGACTACCGCGAGAGCGATCTCGCGGCGGTCGTCCATCTCATCGACACCACGGCCGAACTGGGCCAGGAGTCGGTCTTCTCGCTCGCCGAGTGCATCGGCGCCCTGACCTCCCGCCAGCCCGCCGTCGTCGCCGTCCACCAGGGCGCGCCCATCGGCGCCGCGCTGGCCTGCGTGGCCGGCGAGCGTGCCTGGGTGATGCGCGTGGCGATCTCCTCGGCCTGGCGCGGCCGGGGCCTCGCCAGCGCGCTCCTGGTGGAACTGGAGCGACGCCTGGTGGCCGCGCGGGTCGCCCGCATCGCGTACGTACTGCCCGAGGAGGAGCTGCTCGGCGAGGGGCTGCTGAACGCGGGGTACACGCGGCAGCCCGCCGTCGCGTACTTCGAGAAGGTCGAACCGCTGCACGGTCCCGCCGCCAGTCTCCTCGACGACCTCGGCGGGCGGCTGCTGCCCGCCGACCTCTGGGCGAAGGTCGCCGGCATGGAACGGGAGAAGGACCTGATCGAACGGCGGGTCGTGCTGCCGCTCGCCGAGCCCGAGCGCGCCGCCCGGCACGGCGTACGCCCGCCGCGCGCGATCGGCCTGTTCGGGCCGCCGGGCACCGGCAAGACGACCTTCGCGCGCGCCATCGCCTCCCGGCTCGGCTGGCCGTTCGTGGAGATCCTGCCCTCCCGGCTCGCCGACGAGGGGAACCTGGCGGCGGCGCTGCGCTCGGCCTTCGCCCGGATCGCCGAGCTCGAAAGGGTCCTCGTCTTCATCGACGAGGTCGAGGAGATCGCGCCTGTACGCGCCGAGCCGGTGCAGCCGGGCGGCATGCACGGGGTGACGAACGAACTCCTCAAGCTCATCCCCGGGTTCAGGGAGCGCGACGAGCGGCTCCTGGTCTGCGCCACCAACTCCATCCGCTCCCTCGACCCGGCCTTCCTGCGCCCCGGCCGCTTCGACTACCTCATCCCCATCGGTACGCCGGACAAGGCCGCCCGGGCCGCCATCTGGTCGCGCTACACCGACGCGCGGCCGGAGGTCGACGTGGACGCGCTGGTCACCGCGAGCGAGCTGTTCACGCCCGCCGACATCGAGCACGCGGCGCGGATCGCGGCGCAGAACTCCTTCGAGCGTGACCTGGTGGCGGTCGGCGGTCGCACCGGTGAGGTGGTCACGCCCGGCGCGACCACGGTGGACTACCTGGACGCGATCGGGCAGTGCCGGCCGACCGTGACGCCGGAGCTGGTCGAGCAGTTCGAGTCCGACATCACCACCCACGCGCGGTTCTGACGCCGGGTCAGGCCAGGACGCCGGCCCGTTGCGCTGCCGGGTCGGCACACGGCGGCCGGTTCCCGATGCCGGTTCCGGTGCGGGGTCGGGGTCGGGGCGGCGTCGGAATCGGGTCGAGGTCGGGGTCGGGGTCGGGTCGGGTCGGGTCGGGTCGGGTCGGGTCGGGGCAGTGTGGTCCGCCCGCGCTCGGCCCCACTCCCGTGCGCTTATCGTGGGGGCCCGACGAGTGAGGAGCAGCCGGTGGAGACGGTCGAAGGACTCGCGGTCATGCGTTTCGCCGACGGCGAGGAGCTGGAGGCCTGGCTGGCCGAGCACCACGGCGACACGCCGGGCGGCATCTGGCTGCTGCTCGGCCGCAGCGGCTCCGGCCTCGCCTCCCCCACCTCCGAGGAGATCCTGGACGCCACGCTCGCGTACGGGTGGATCACCGGCAAGCGCAAGGCCCGCGACGAGCGCGGCTACCTCCAGAAGATCACTCCCCGTCGGCCCCGGAGCCTCTGGTCGCAGGTCAACGTGCGCCAGGTCGGGGCCCTGCTCGCGGCCGGCCGGATGCGGGAGCCGGGGCTCGCGGAGGTGCGGGCCGCTCAGGCCGACGGACGCTGGGCGGCCGCGTACCCCTCCCAGAAGGACGCGACCGTGCCGGACGACCTGGCGGCGGCCCTCGCCGCGGAGCCCCGGGCGGCGGCCGCCTTCGAGGCGCTGGGCAGGACCGACCGGTACCTGATCATCCTGAGCCTGTGGCAGGCGCGGACGCCGAGGACGCGGTCCGCCCGGATCGAGCGGGCGGTGACGCGGCTCGCGGCGGGCGGGACGGGGACGGCGGGCTGACCGGCCGGGGGCGCTAGGCCGTTTCTTCCGGATCGCGGCCCCGGCCAAGATCCGGAAGAGACGGCCTAGCGCCGCCGTAGGCGCCGGTAGAGGACCTGCCGGGCGTCCCACTCCACGAACGACTCGACGTGCGTCATGCCGACCGCCTCCAGGAGCCGGCGGGAGCGGGCGTTGGCTTCCTGGGTGACCGCGACGACCGTCGCCGCGTCTGTCAGGGCCCGCTCGACGGCCGCGGCGACGGCCTCGCGGGCGTACCCCTGGCCCCAGTGTTCGGGCAGGAACTGGTACGAGACCTCCGTCTCCCCGTTCCGGCCCTCCCGCTCGACGGTGACCAGGCCGAGCACCGTGCCGTCGGCAGCCCGCTCGACGGCGTGGAACCCGGGCGCGCCGACGATCCGTCGCTGCCGGATGCGGATCACCGAGTCCACCACGGGACCGCCCAGGTGCCGACGCACCTCCGGGTCGGTCCACAGCCGTGTCACCGCCGGCAGGTCACCGGTGCGCACGGGGCGCAGGACGAGCCGGTCGGTCACGATCGGCTCGGAGGCGAGGCCGGCGGCGGCGGGCGGGGAGCTGGAGGCCATACGTCGATGATGTCAGGCCCCGGGACGTACGACCCTCGGGGTAGTGATCACCCGTCGCGCGGCCGAGGCGGGGGCGGGCCGGCCGCCCCTAGCGTCGGGCCCATGAGAATCGGAATCCTTGGTACGGGAAACGTCGGCCGCACGCTCGCCGACGCATGGAACGCGGCGGGCCACGAGGTCGTCCTCGGCTCGCGCAGGCCGGAGGAGGCGGACCCGGGGAACGGGCGGGTGCCGATCGTGTCGACCGAGGCGGCGGTCGCGGGCGCCGACGTCGTCGTCAACGCGACGCCCGGCACGGCCTCCCTGGCGCTGCTCACCTCCGTCGGCGCACCCGCCCTCGCGGGCAAGGTGCTCCTCGACGTCGCCGTCGGGTTCACCGCGGACGGCGACCTCTCCCATCTCGGCGAGAGCCTGGGCGAGGAGCTCCAGCGCTCCTTCCCCGCTACCCCGGTCGTCAAGACCCTGTGCACCATCGACCGTCTCGTCATGGTCGACCCCGGCTCCCTGGAGGGCCCGAGCACCGTCTTCCTGTCCGGCGACGACCGGACGGCCAAGGACACCGTCCGCGACCTCCTCCACGACCTGGGCTGGACCGACGACGCGCTGCTCGACCTCGGCGGCATCGCCACGGCGCGCGGCCAGGAGCACTTCAGCCTGCTGTTCATCGGCATCGCCGAAGGCAGCGGCACCTACCGCTTCGGGCTGCGTGTGGTGATGCCGACGGAGGAGGCCGCGGCCGGCGCGCACTGACGCGGCACGACCCGTGCTGCCTCCGCCCCGGACGGCGTAGCCGCTCGAGGTGACCACGCGGACGACCGGGCGGTACTCCTCGTCCTCGGCCGTCCCGTGGGAGCGCAGGCCCGCGAGACCGGCCGTGGAGGACGGCTCCCACCAGAGCCCCTGCGCGGCCAACCGGCCTTCGACCTAGGCCATCTGGCGGTCCGTCACCGTACGGGCGGTGCCGCCGGTCTCGCGGAGGGCGACGACCGCGCGGTAGCCGCTGATCTCGCAGTCGATGGCGTACGCGTCGGTCGACGCGACCGGGTCGCCGGCGGTGAGCGGCGGCAACAGCGGAGGGCTTACGGCGGGGTCGCGGACGGAACGACGGGCGGTGGCCACGGAGTTCATCCGCCCATCCTCCGTTGGAGCGCGGCGAGCGCGCCGGCGTGCCGGCCGGGCACGGCACGGCGCAGCTCGACGAGCGCGGGGCCCAGCGCGCGGGCCCGCGCCGGGTCCGCGATCTGCTCCCACTGGTGGTGCGCCCGGTCCACCGCGCCCTCGACGTCCGGCTCGTCCGGGCCCTGCCGCAGCCCGAGCCGGGCCTGCGCGGCGGCGATCCACAGCTCGCAGCTCCGCGCCGGCTCCCCCGCCAGCCGCGCCAGGTCCGCCCGCACCTCCACCCAGTGCAGCGCCTCCCCGGACCGCGGCCCGTACCGCCGCAGCGCGTCGCTCTCCCACGCGGAGGCCACCGCGGCGGCCTCCGCGTGCCGCCCGGCCATCGCCGCGGCGAGGATCGCCGGATGCGGGTCCACCCCGCTCCCGGGCCGCGGCGGTCCGCCGACGCCCGCCCCGGGCGCCTCCAGGGGCCGCGGCGGCGCGACGACGCTCTCCGCCCGCGCCGCCGCGTTCGCCTTGGCTTCGGCGCGCCGTGCGGCAAGGCCTCCCTTCCGTGACGGATTCGGCGCCTCCGGCGCACGCGGCTCGCCGGTCGCCCCGTCGGCCTCCGCCGCCACGGACACGGACGCGGGCACAGACAAGGGACCGGGCACAGACGCGGGCGCGGGCACGGACACGGGTACTGGCGCCGGTGCGCCTGGCACTGCAGTCGCCGCCGCCGCGGGCGATTCTTCGTCAAGTCCGCTCTGCGCCTCGGGGCTCGGCGTCGCCGCCGCCTGCCCTGTCCCGGCGTGCGCCTCAGCCGAGCGCGGCAGCAGGCGGCGGGTCGGCGGGGAGTCGACGGCGTCGGGGCGGGAGGCGGGCGGAGACGCCGGCGGCGGCGCGGTCGCGGCCGGCACGGGCTGTGCGGACGGGATGGGCAGCGGAGGGACACCCGGGACCTGGGCTGCCGGCACCGGCCGGCTGCCCGGGCCCTGGGCTGCCTGCGTCGGCTGAGCGGGCGCCGCAGGCGTGGGCTGGAGGACGGTCGGGGCCGGAGGTGTCAGGAACAGGGACTCGGGGCGGTCCGCCAAGGCGGCGGCGGATGCCTCCGCGTGCAGGGCCGGGAGCGGTGGGCGGGCGCCGGAGCGCCAGAGGGTGGCGAAGTGGCGGAGGTAGTCGGGTGTCAGAAGCGGCCCGCGGCGGGGAAAGGGCGTCACGCGCGCGTAGAGCGGGACGGCCGGGCCGAGGGACAGGGCGCCCGGCTCCGCCGCGAGGCGCTGCCAAAGCTCCGGGTCCGCGGCGAGGTCGGCGACGACGTGGGTCGTGCCGGGACGGCGCGGCGCGAGTTCCGTGGTGAGCCAGTGCCAGGGAAGTCCGGTGTAGCGGAGGGTCGTCGGCGTGCTGCGGGCGAGCGCGAGGTGCGGCAGCCGCTGGCGGCGGTCGAGTTGGACCTGGCCCGCGAGGTAGAGGGCGAGCGGCCCGGGTGTGGCGGCGGCGGCGCGGAGTCTGGTGAGGACGGTCTGCGGGTCGAGCGGGTCCGCCAGTTCGACGATCGTCGCCATGTGCGCACCGGCGAGCACCCCGGCCGGTACCGCCGCGAGCGCGGGCAGCACGGACGCCGCGTCCATGGCCCGTCCCCGTCCGGCAGGCGCCGCGGCCAGCAGCACCGCCGTACCCATTGTGTTCTCCGAGTCGTTCACCACAGCAGCACCGTAACCCGTGGCCACGTGGCCGAATGTCTACTGGTCCTCTTGTGGGCCTCAGGCATATGTCAGAAGCACCACCGTATCGAGTGTTGCCAAATGTCTTACGAGGTGTCCCGGCCTGTGCGAAAGTCGTACCCGGGCTTCACTTCCCAGACTTGGCCGCGCCACGTCGCCTGCATCGGAGTACGACATGCCGTCCCATCTGTTCGCGGACCGTCCCGCCCAACCGCCCGAGCCCGGCGCGGTGGACGCGCTGATCTCGCAGACGCGCCGGCTGCGCGGCGAGGTGGACGCGGTGCGCCGGGACGCCGTGGTGGACGAGGACGACCCGCAGAACCGGTGGCAGCGCGCGCTGTGCGATCTGGCCGTGCACCAACTGGACGACCTCGGTGAGCACTTGGGGCAGCTGAAGGCGGGCCTGCCCGCCCCGGCGTCCTCGGACGCGGCGGCGGCGTACGCCGAGCCCCTGCTGGATGCCGTCCCCTCGCAGCGGCTGACCGGTTCGCTGCTCTCCCGGGTCGGCAGCGCCGAGTGGGACCTCCTCACCGACGACGTGCACTGGTCCGACGAGCTGTTCCAGATCTTCGGCCGCGCGCAGGAGAGCGGCCCGATGTCGCTCGACGAGCTGCCGTCGATGGTGTTCGCGGAGGACCAGCCGGTGCTCCAGGCGATGGTGACCGACTGTCTGATCGACGGCAAGCCGATCGACGGGGAGTTCCGGATCGTCCGCACCGACGGCAGGGTGCGCACCGTGCACATGACGGGCGAGCCGGTGCTCGACGCCGACGGCTGCACCGCCTCCATGTGGGCCGTTCTGCGCGACGTCAGCGAGCTGCGCCGCAGTGAGCGCGCGGTCCGCGAGACCCGGGACAGCCTCCAGCGCCACCAGCACATCGAGCACACCGAGCGCCGGGTGGCCGTGGAGCTCCAGGAGGCCGTGCTGCCGCCCTGGCGCGGCTCGCTGCGGTTCGCCCACGACGGCCCGGCCCCGCTCGACGTGGCGGGGCACTACCTGCCGGCCGCCACGACCGGTCTGATCGGCGGCGACTGGTACGACGCGCTGGCGCTCCCGGACGGGGACGCGCTGCTCACGGTCGGCGATCTGACCGGGCACGGCGTGGCCGCGACCTCGTCGATGGCGATGCTGCTGGGCGCGCTGCGCGGCATGGCGGTGGCGGGGATCCGGCCCGGTGCCCTGATGGGGCACCTGAACCAGCTCCTGGAGGCCTCCGTCCAGCCCGCCCTGGGCAGCGCGATGTGCTGCCGTTACGACCCGGCCGCACAGGTCCTCACCTGGTCGCAGGCCGGTCACCCGGCCCCACTGCTGTTCCGCGACGGGACGGGGCGCGCCCTGTCCAGGCCCGAGGGCGTGCTGCTCGGGGCGACGACCGGCGCAGCGTACGAGGAGGCCGAGACGCGGCTGCTCCCCGGCGACGTGCTCGTGCTGCACACCGACGGGCTGACCCGTGCGGCGGGCTGCCTGGACGACGATCCCGGTACGGACCGGCTGCTCGCCCTCGCTCCGCGGCTGGCCGTGGCGCGTGACGCGCAGGACTGCGTCCGGTCGGTGGTGGAGGAGTTCGGCGAGGGACCGCGCGAGGACGACGCCTGCGTGATGGTGGTCCGGGTCGGTCACTAATACGGCCCGTACGGACGGATCACGCCGTACGTACGGACCGATCGGGCGTAGGGACGGATCACGCCGACGGGCAGAGACGTCGTACGACGAGGACGGGCCGGCCACGGCGTCGCCGTCCGGCCCGTCCCCTTCGTCCTCCCTCGGCCCCCGTCGCGTCCGCTCCTCACACCTCACCGGTTCGGGGGCGGTTCGTCGGCGCCTTCGGGAGGGCGGTCGCGATCTCCTCCCTCAGGTGGTCGATCTTGGTGTAGCCCGCGTACTGCCCGGTCAGCCGGTACATCTCGCGCAGCCGGTCCCACGTGCGGTGCGAGGAGGTGTCGCCCATGGAGACCAGGGCGAGGCGCGCGTAGCGGTCCGCCTGCTCGGGGTCGTCGGCGATGAAGCAGGCCGAGGCGAGCGAGATGTGGTCGAAGAGCTTCGAGCGGTCGTGCCCGTTCCGGCGCAGTTCGAGGGCGAGCCTGGCGTGACGCTGGGCCGGGACCGCGGCACCCGGGTCGTGTTCGGCGAGGGTGCGGTAGGCGAGCGCCTGCATGCCGTGGAGGTCGGCCTCGTCGAAGTTCTGCATCCAGCTGGGCCTGTCCTCGCCCTTGTCGGAGACGAACAGGTCCTCGGCCTCGCCGAGGGTGCGGCGCATGGCCTGCCCGCGGCCCATCGACGCCTGTGCCCAGGCCTCGATGGTGTGGAACATGGCCTTGGTACGCGGCAGCAGCCGCTCGCCCGAACCCGAGGTGGCGAGCTTCATCAGGTCGAGCGCCTCGTCGGGCCGGCCCAGGTGGACCATCTGGCGGGCGGCACGGGACAGCGCCTCGCCGGCGCGCGGCCGGTCGCCGCCCTCGCGGGCCGCGTGCGCGGCGATCACGAAGTACTTCTGGGCGGTGGGTTCGAGGCCCACGTCGTGCGACATCCAGCCGGCGAGCACGGCCAGGTTGGCGGCCACGCCCCACAGTCTGCGCTGGAGGTGGTCGGGGTGGTGGTAGGCGAGCATGCCGCCCACCTCGTTGAGCTGGCCCACGACCGCCTTGCGCTGGAGGCCTCCGCCTCGGGAGGCGTCCCAGGCGCGGAAGACCTCGACGGAGCGTTCCAGGGCCTCGATCTCCTCCGACCCGATGGGGGCGGCCTCGTAGCGGTCGTACCCAGCGGGGTCGGCGTGGAGGGGATCGATGGCGCGGGGGGCGGCGCCGGCGTGTGCGGGGTCGGCGTGGAGCCAGTCGTGCATGGCGTTGGTGAGTACGGAGCCGGCGGCAAGCGCGGCACCCGCGCCCACCAGGCCGCGTCGGTTGAGCATGAGGTCCATTCCCGTGAATTCGGTGAGGACCGCTGCCGTACGCTCGGGCGCCCAGGGCAGCCCGTCAGGGTTGTCGGTGTTCCTGACGTCCCGCCGCTTGCCGGCGCGCCCGTGTCGTACGAACCCGAGGTCCTCGATGGTCACGACACGGCCGAGTCGCTCGGTGAACAGCGCTGCCAGCACCCGGGGCACGGGATCGCGCGGGGTCTCCCCCATGTCGATCCAGCGCCGCACCCGCGAGGTGTCGGTCGCCAGCTGGGGGTGGCCCATGGCCGCCGCCTGCCGGTTCACGAGTCGCGCGAGTTCGCCCTTGGACCAGCCGGCCAGGCCGAAGAGGTCTGCCAGGCGGGTATTGGTCTGCCCTGTCACGTCTAAGCCCCCAGGTTCTCGGCTGAGTTGACAGTAACCCCCTGTCATAGGGCTGGCGACTATTCGCCAGGGTTCGCCAGGGTGCGCCCGATGTTCCGCCACCCGCGCCGGGGTGTCAGGTAGGAACGCGCCACCCCGCCCCATCGACCGGCCCTCATTTTCCCCAGGGTGCGGACCGTTCGGGCGGGCGGGGCGACGCACGCAACTCGTCGGCGCACGAAGGGATCTGTCTCCTCCATGTACACAGCATCGTCCTCCGTGTCCGCCCCGCCCCGGCCGCTCCACCGCACCCTCCCGGCCGGCTCCGGACCGTACCTCGCGCCCGCTCCGGCACAGGGAGCGGTGCGGCCGAGGCGCTGGGTGGGAAGCACCGTCCAGCCGCCCAGCGGCCGGATCGACCTGTCCGGTCCCCAGGGCGCCCAGCTGCGCAAGGCCATCGCGTCCGTCCACCGGATCTGCCCCGAGTTCAACCCGGTGCAGGTGCTGCGCCGCAGCGGTCGCTCCGTCCTGATCGTCGGGACGACGGGCCGGACGACGGCGGTGGCGAAGTGTTTACTGGACCACTCCTCCGCGTGGGCCGAGCGGTTCCGGCACGAAATAGCGTCGTACCGTGCGTTCGTCCGGCACCGTCCCCCGGTGCGCGCGCCGCGGCTGATCGCCGCGGACCCGGAGAACTGCACACTGGTCATCGAGCGGATGCCGGGGCGGGCGGCGGCGCTGACGCGCCACCCCGTCGAGGCCCCGCCCCGTGCGGACGTGCGGGCCGCGCTCGGCGCGGTCGCCCGGCTGAACGCCTGGCGGCCGCCGGCCGGGACGTTCGACGCGCCGCTCGACTACGGGGCGCGGATCGCCCGCTATCACGAGCTCGGGCTGTTCACCGACCGGGACCGGGACGACCTGCAGAAGCTGCTGCGCGGGCTCGCGCACGCGGGTGGCAGGCAGGGCATGGGGCAGTTCTGTCACGGTGACGCCCTGCTCTCCAACATCCTGCTGTCGCCGGCGGGACCGGTGCTCGTCGACTGGGAGCACGCGGGCTGGTACCTGCCCGGGTACGACCTGGCGACGCTGTGGGCGGTGCTCGGTGACGCTCCGCTGGCGCGGCGGCAGATCAGTCAGCTGGCGCAGCAGGCGGGCCCGGCCTCCAGGGACGCGTTCCTGGTGAACCTGATGATCGTGCTGACCCGGGAGATCCGTACGTACGAGACGGCGGTGCAGCGGACGATCAAGGAGGCCCCGCCGGCCGGTTCGGTGCCGGTGCCCGCCGGGTCGGTCTCGCCGGGCGAGGAACAGCGGCTGCTGCTGCGGCGGTTGCACGACGACTGCGCGATGGCACGGCGGGCCGTGCGCGCGGCGGTCGGGACCCGCTGAGGAGCCCGGCAGCGGGGCCCGTCCGACCCTGATCGCGGGACGGGCCCCCGTACGGGGGTGGCGCGCCGCGCGCCCGGTGCCGACACACCGGGGCGCGGCGCTTCGGCATGTCGTGGCCGGCCCTCATTGGTCCATGCCACTGACGCGCCGCAGGCGGGCGGGCCGCCCGCGCGAAACTCCTCCGCAGCAGCTCTGACGTGGGAAATCGCGTGTGGGTCCGGGTGATTGACGGATGGTCCGGGAGCCGCTACCCCTGTACGGGTTCGGTTCCGCACGCCCCTGCTCCCGGTCCTCACCCGTCCCTGGAGGCTGCCTTGCTCCGTTCCGCGTCCCTCAGACGTGCCGCGCCCGCCGTCCTGTTGCTGCCCCTGCTGGCCGGCGTGCCGTCGGCCACCGCCGGGGAACCCGAACCCGGCTCGCTCCAGCGGCAGTTCGCGGTGGCTGCGGAGCGGCACCGGGTTCCGCAGAGCGTGCTGCTCGCGGTGTCGTACCTGCAGTCGCGCTGGGACTCCCACGGCGGCGCGCCGAGCGTGACCGGCGGCTACGGGCCGATGCACCTGACGGACGCGGTGACGGCGCTGGCCTCGGCGCCGCACCACTCGGACGGCACGGAGGACGCGCGCGGCGACGGGGCGCGGGCGCCGCGGCTCGCCGCCGAGGCGGCGCCGCCGACGGCGGAGTCGCTGCCGGCGCGGCTGCGGACGCTGGAGCGGGCGGCCGGGCTGACCGGCCGGTCCGCCGAGGAGCTGCGGACGGACACCGCGGCGAACATCGACGGCGGCGCGGCGCTGCTCGCCGAGGCCCAGCGCGCGGCGGGGCTGCCGGCGAGCGCGGACCCGGCCGACTGGTACGGGGCGGTGGCGCGCTACTCGGGCGCGGACGACTCGGCGACGGCGACGGCGTACGCGAACGACGTCTTCGACGTGATCCGCACCGGCGGGTCCCGGATCACGGACTCCGGACAGGTGGTGGACCTGCCGGCCGATCCGTCGGTCGCCCCGGTCACCGGGCAGGTCGATGCGCTCGGGCTGCGGGCGCCGTCGAGGGGCCCGGTGGAGTGCCCGGAATCGGTGGCGTGCGAGTGGGTCCCGGCGCCGTACGAGGAGTTCGGGGACGGCGACTACGGCAACCACGACAAGGCCGACCGGCCCGTGTCGCAGTCGGTCGACTACATCGTGATCCATGACACCGAGGCGGACTGGAAGACCACCCTGAAGCTGGTGACGGACCCGACCTACGTGTCGTGGCAGTACTCGCTGCGGTCCTCGGACGGGCACGTCGCCCAGCACCTGGCGCTGAAGGACGTGGGCTGGCACGCGGGCAACTGGTTCGTGAACGCCAAGTCGGTGGGGCTGGAGCACGAGGGTTTCCTGACGTCGCCGGACTCCTGGTACACGGAGGCGATGTACCGCTCGTCGGCTCGGCTGGTGCGCTACCTGGCGAAGCGGTTCGGCATTCCGCTGGACCGGCAGCACGTCCTCGGCCACGACAACGTGCCGGGCACGACCGCGTCGACGATCAAGGGCATGCACACGGACCCGGGCCCGTACTGGGACTGGGCGCACTACTTCCGGCTGCTCGGCCGTCCCCTCACGCCGAGCGCGGGTCCGGACGCCGGGGTGGTGACGATCCGCCCGGACTACACCTCGCACCGGCCGGTGTACACGGGGTGTGTGAAGGCCGGGGAGGCGTGCGCGCCGCACGGGAGCGGCGCGGTGCGCCTGCACACCGCGCCGAGCGCCGACGCGCCGCTGGTGAAGGACATCGGACTGCGGCCGGGCGGGCAGGACTCGACGACCGGGGTGAACGACACGGGGGCGCGGGCCTCCACCGGCCAGAGCTTCGCCGTGGCGGAGCGGCGGGGCGACTGGACGGCGATCTGGTACCTCGGGCAGAAGGCGTGGTTCCACGATCCGAAGGAGGAGCCGGCGGCGGTGAACGCGCGGGGTCTGCTGCTCACGCCGAAGGAGGGCCTGGCGTCGGTGCCGGTGTACGGGCGGGCGTATCCGGAGGCCTCCGCGTATCCGGCGGGGGTTCCGGTGCAGCCGGTGTCGGCGCTGCCGTACCGGCTTCTCGCGGGGCAGCGGTACGTGGTGGGTGGCCGCACCCCGGGCGAGTACCTCTTCGCACCGACGTTCGACACGTCGGTTCACCGGGTCGTACGCGGCCAGGAGGAGTACTACCAGATTCAGTTCGGCCATCGGGTGGCCTTTGTGAAGGCCACTGACGTGCGGGTTTCCCAGGGCTGACGAGAGAGCGGCGGAAACCTTTCGTTCGCCGGCGGTCCGTGGCGCGAGTCGCGGTCCGCCGGCCCTTCGCCGCGCTCGTATGACTATTCCGGTGTTCGCGTGGGGCCGGGGTCACCCGGGTAATGCTCGGCCGGACGACAGCCCGACGCTCACCGAAAGGCCTCCCTGGCATGGCTCAGCCCTTCGTTCTGCCGGATTTCTACGTCCCGTATCCGGCGCGGCTCAATCCCCGCCTGGAGGCGGCACGCGCGCACACGTGCGCGTGGGCGCGGGAGATGGGGATGCTGGAGGGCTCCGGCGTCTGGGAGGAGTCGGACCTCCGGTCCCACGACTACGCGCTGCTCTGCTCGTACACCCACCCGGACTGCGACGAGGACGCGCTGTCCCTCGTCACCGACTGGTACACCTGGGTCTTCTTCTTCGACGACCACTTCCTCGAGGTCTTCAAGCGCACCCCGAACCGGCCGGCCAGCAAGGCCTATCTGGACCGGCTTCCGCTGTTCATGCCGGCCGACCCCGCGGCCGGCATGCCCGAGCCGACCAACCCGGTCGAGGCCGGGCTGGCCGATCTGTGGCGGCGGACGGTGCCGTCGATGTCGGAGGCCTGGCGGGTGCGGTTCGCCGAGGCGACCGAGCACCTGCTGTACGAGTCGCTCTGGGAGCTCGACAACATCGACGACGGGCGGATCGCCAACCCGCTCGAGTACGTCGAGATGCGCCGCAAGGTGGGCGGCGCGCCCTGGTCGGCGGGGCTCGTGGAGTACGCGGCGGGCGCGGAGGTGCCCGAACAGGTGGCGTACGCACGGCCGTTGCGGGTCCTGAGGGACGCGTTCTCGGACGCGGTGCATCTGCGCAACGACCTCTTCTCGTACCAGCGCGAGGTCGAGGACGAGGGCGAGAACAGCAACGGCGTGCTCGTCCTGGAGAAGTTCCTCGGCTGTTCGACGCAGGAGGCGGCGAACGCGGTCAACGACCTGCTGACCTCGCGGCTCCAGCAGTTCGAGAACACGGCGCTCACCGAGGTGCCGGCCCTCTGCGTGGAGCACGGCCTCGGCCCGGCGGAGGCCGCCGCCCTGGCCGCGTACGTCAAGGGGCTCCAGGACTGGCAGTCCGGCGGGCACGAGTGGCACATGCGCTCCAGCCGGTACATGAACGAGGGCCTGGTGACCGGGACTCCGGCCGCCGTGCCGGGGCTCGGGATGGGGGTCCTCGACATCCGCAGCCTCTTCGGGCGGCGCCAGACCGAGAGCCGCCTGCGCACCCTCACCCACGTGCCGCACCAGCAGGTGGGCCCGTCGCTGCTGCCGGACTTCGACCTGCCCTACCGCCTGGCGCTGAGCCCGCACCACGCCGAGGCCAGACTCCGCTCGGAGGACTGGGCGCAGCGGATGGGGCTCCTCGACGACGTCTGGGACCGGCGGATGATCGAGGGCTTCGACCTGGCGCTGTGCTCGGCGGGGATGGACCCCGACGCCACCCTGGAGGAGCTGGAGCTCAGCGCGTGCTGGCTGGTCTGGGGCACCTACGCGGACGACTACTACCCGATCGTCTTCGGCCGGCCGCGCGACCTCGCGGGCGCGCGGCAGCAGACCGACCGCTTCAAGGCCCTTCTGTCGCACGCCGATCCGGCCGCCGCGGCCGGCCACGCGCGGAACCCCATGGAGCGGGCGCTCGCCGACGTGTGGGCGCGCACGGCGAAGCCGATGGACGAGCAGGCCCGGGAGCGGCTGCGCCGGGCCGTCGGGCTGATGCTGGACAGCTGGATCTGGGAGCTGCACAACGTGGCCCAGCACCGGGTGCCCGACCCGGTCGACTACGTCGAGATGCGCCGCAGCACCTTCGGCTCGGAGCTGACCATGCTGATGGCACGGCTGCGGCACGCCGAGACGCTGCCGCCGGAGATCTTCCGGTCGGGCACGGTGCGGGCGCTCGAAAGCGCGGTGATGGACTACGGGACGATGATCAACGACCTGTTCTCCTACCAGAAGGAGATCGAGGTCGAGGGCGAGGTCCACAACCTGGTGCTCGTCGTGCAGAAGTTCTTCGACTGCGACTACCCGACGGCGGTGCGCATGGTCGACGACCTGATGCGGGGCCGCCTGCGCCAGTACGAGCACCTGAAGCGGCGCGAAGTCCCTTTGCTGTACGCGGACTTCGGGCTCGACGCGGCAGGCCGGGCGGCCTTCGGGGCGTATCTGCGCGAGCTGGAGGACTGGCTCGCGGGCATCCTGAACTGGCACCGCACGGTGCGGCGTTACGGGCCGGAGGACGTGCACCGGGGCGCGGGCACGACACTGGCCCGGCGGGGTCCGCGGGGTCTCGGGACGTCGGCGGCCCGGCTCGCTCCGGCGACTCCGGGACTCCGCCGGCTGGTGCGGTGAGGACGCCGGAGCCCGCCCCGTGCTGCGGGGCGGGCTCCGGCGACGGCTTCAGGGGCGCAGGCCGCGCAGCTGGTCGAGTTCGCGGCGGTCGCGCTTGGTGGGGCGGCCGGCGCCGCGGTCGCGGACGGCGATGACCACGGCCTCCTCGCGGGGCGGCGGGGGCGGGCTGTTGTCGACGTACGCCTCGGCCGCCACGGGCGGTCCGACGCGCTTGGTGAGCAGCTGCTTCACCTCGACGATCCGCTGGCGTCCGCCGTGGAAGAGCCGCACCTCGTCGCCCGGCTTCACGGGCTGGGCGGGCTTGGCCCGCTCGCCGTTGACCTTGACGTGTCCGGCGCGGCAGGCCGCGGCGGCCTGGGAGCGGGTCTTGGTGAGCCGTACGGCCCAGATCCAGCTGTCGACGCGCACGCTGCTCATCGGCCCCCGCCTCCCGGTCAGCCCTGCTGGAACAGTTCGGCGGGCAGCGGCTTGAGCAGCGCGTACAGGTCGTCGGTGATGGGGCGGTCCCAACTGGCGATGGTCACGAGGACGTTGTCGCTGCGATCGAACTGCACGCAGGAGATCCGGCTCTCGGAGAGCTTGAGGCGGCGCACGATGAGCAGGTTGTCGCCCTGCATCACCGGCACGTCCTCGCTGCCCTGCACCTCGACCGGCTCGTCGTTCTCCAGGGCGGCGAGCAGCTGGGCCACCTCGAACGGAACCTGCCCGTCGGCGAGCTCCCGCGCCGGGGAACCCTCCGGGAGGTTGCCGATGATCATCGCGGGTCCCCGGCCGCCGAAGAGGTCGTAACGGAGGAACACGCCCTGGCAGCTGCCGTCGGGGGCCGGGAGCAGACCGGCGCCGAGATTGCCGGGCCAGTCCCCGGGGTCCATGGCCAGGACGTCGAAGTCCGGGCCCGCGGGTGTGGCGGCGCTGCGGCGGCGGAGGAAGGACATACCGCCATGGTACGTGCCCCGGTGCGCGATGCGGCGCGCCGGGGCCCGGGTCACGGGGCCGCGCCCGTCGGTCCGCGCAGGGCGCCGTCCAGACCGGCGCGGTCGGTGCCGAGCTTGCGGTAGACGGCGGAGAGCAGGCGGGTGGCGGTGGCCTGGTCGACGCCGAGGACGAGGGCCGGGTCCGCCCCGCGGGCGGCGGCCTCGGCGGCGGCCCGCTCACGTGCCGTGAGCGAGTCGGTGCCGGCCGTCCGGAGCTCGCGGGGGCGCAGTCCGGCGCCGGCGAGTTCGGCCCGCGCGTCCTCGACCAGGCCGTCCGCGCCGCAGCTCTGGGCGGTCTCCAGACCGCGGTAGAGGTGCTCGGCGGCCTCCCGGGTGCGGCCGGTGCGGCGCAGGGCGGTGCCGAGGGCGACGAGGGAGCGGGCCAGCTCGTAGGCGGCGGGCGAGCGGTCGAGCCAGTCGACGGACTCCTCCAGGAGCTTGACCGGGTCGGCGCCGGTCTCGCCGGAGACCTCGGCGGTGACGCGGAGCGCCTGCCCGATGACGGAGGGCGCGCCGTACTGGCGGGCCCGTTCGACGGCGGCGAGGGCGGTGGCGCGGGCCCGCTCGGGGGTCTCGGCGGCCTCGGCGAGGGCCAGGTGGAGCTGCCAGGGGCACCAGGCGGGGTTGCGCATCCCGCGCGGGTCGAGGCGGCGGCCGACGGCCGCGAGCTCGGCGGCGGCCGCCTCGGTGCGGCCGGTGGCGAGGAGCAGTTCGGCGTGGACGGTCTGGGAGTCGGGGAAGGTGACGGCGGCCGGGAAGGGTTCCCCGAAGTCATGGGTGCGGGCGACCCGCTCGGCCTCCTCGGTGCGGCCCCGGGCGAGCAGCACCTCGATCATGACGCCCGTGGCGTACCACTGGGCGGGCGTGCGGGGGCCGACGCGCTCGGCGAGCCGCAGGCCCGCGCGGACGAAGTCCTCGGCCTCGACGAGCCGGCCGCGGCGGTAGCGGATGTAGCCGAGCAGGGTGTACGCGAAGGAGAGGTGGGCGCCGCGCCAGCCCTGGCGCTCGAACTCGGCTGTGCCGGCGGCGAACAGTTCCTCGGCGCGGCCGGGCCGGTCGGCATACAGGAAGGTGAGGGCGACCAGGACCGGGACCTCGAAGCCGCGGCTCTCGTCGGCCCAGCTGAGGCCGCCGGCCAGGGCGCGCTCGGCGTGCGCGACGGCCACGGCGGAGGGCTCGGCGCGTACGGTGGCGTCCCAGGCACGCAGGCCGATGATGTAGCGCTCGGTGAGGTCGCGGCCGGTGAGCCGGTCGGCGAGCCGGGCGAGCCGCCGGGACCGGGCGGGCGACTCGGGTTCGTCGGCGCGGAAGGCGTCCCACATGAACTTCTCGGCCTGCATGCGCAGCCGGCTGCGGGCGTCGGTGGTGAGCCGGGACTCGCGGCCGAGGAGTTCGGAGGCCTCGACGAGCCGGTCGCTGTGGGCGAGGACCTGGGAGAGCCGGTAGACGATGCCGTGGCGCAGGGCGGGGTCGGCGACCGGTTCCTCCAGGGCGGCGCGGAGGTGGTTGACGGTGGTGGCGGGCTCCGTGAGGAGCGAGGCGCAGCCGAGTTCGAAGAGGACGGCGGCGCGCTCGTCGTGGTCGGGCGGTTCGCGCAGGGCGCGGGCGAGATAGCGGCGGGCCGTGTCGGGGGCGCCGGCCCGCAGGGTCTCCTGGGCGGCGGCGCGCAGGTGCCTGACGACCCACGGGTCGCCCTCGGGGTGGGTCTCGACGAGGTGGCGGGCGGCGGCGGTGGGGCCGAGCCCGGCGTCGACGACGCACCAGGCGGCCTGGCCGTGCAGGGCGACGCGGGTGGCGGCGGGGATGGCGTCGTAGACGGCGGTGGCGATGAGCGGGTGGACGAACTCGAGGGTGTCGGTGCCGTGGCCGGTGCCGTCGTCCGTTCCGCCGCCCGTCGCGTCGGACCGGGCCTCGGCCAGGACCCGGGCCCGGCGCAGCAGGCCGGCGCCGCGGGCGACGTCCTCGGCGCCCAGTCCGGCGACGGCGCCGGCGAGCTGCGGGGAGATCTCGGTGCCGAGGACGGCGCAGGCCCAGGCGAGGCGGACGGTGGCGGTGCCGAGCCGTTCGATCTGGGCGATCAGTCCGCTGCCCTTGACGGCGGCGGCGAGGTCGCGCAGCGCGGGGGCGCGGTCCGCGGTGGGCTCGAGGCCGCGGTCGCGGATCCTGGCGGCGAGCTCGACGGCCTCGAAGGGGTTGCCGGAGGTGACGGCCCAGCACTCGCGGCAGAAGGTGTCGTCGGCGTGGGCGCCGACGCGGTCGCGGACGAGCCGGGCGATGGCGCCGGAGGTGAGGGGTTCCAGGCCGAGGGGCCGCTGGCCGGACCGTCGTCCGGTGAACTCCTCGCCGTCGTCGGGGAGTTCGTCGGGACGGTAGGCGACGACGAGCAGCATGGGCAGCTCCTCGGCGCGCGGTGAGAAGGCGGAGAGCCAGCCCAGGGACTCGGGGTCGGCCCAGTGGACGTCGTCGAGGACGAGGACGAGCGGGGCGCGGCGCACGGCGAGGTGGGTGAGGACCCAGTCGAGTCCGTCGCGCAGGCCCTGCGGGTCGGGCGGTGAGCCCTCGGCGGCGGTGCACAGGCCGAGCGCGGGGCCGACGATGTCGTACCAGCCGCCGAGCCGTTCGCGCAGTTCGTCGCGGGAGGCGCCGGCGAACTGGGGCTGGAGGAGCTGGCGGGCGACGTGGAAGGCGACCCGCTGTTCCTGGTCGCCGCCGCGTGCGGACAGCACGGTGCAGCCCTTGGCGGCGGCGCGGCGGCGGATCTCGGCGAGCAGGGTGGTCTTGCCGAGGCCGGCGGGCGCGGCGTAGGCGAGGACGCCGCCGCGGCGTACGGTGCGCCCGTTCGCTCCGCCGGAAGCGGCTCCGGCCGTGCCCTTCACCAGCCGCAGGGCCGGGGGGCCGGCGGCGGGCCGCGGCGCGGGGACCCGGTCGGGGCGCCCGGGCACGCCGACCACACCGGACACGCCGGACACGCCGACGGGCAGGACCGGCCTGCGGGCCTCGGCGTCGTACGGGCTGATGCCGTCACCGTCACCGAAGCCGTCTCCGAGGCCGGCACCGACGCCGGTTCCGGCGTTGATACCGGCGTTGATGCCGACGAGGAGGTTCAACGCCTCCTCGGCGGCCGTGAGTTCGGCGTCGCGTTCGAAGAGCCCGAAGCCCCGCCCCACGCGTCCGCCGTCGTGCACTGCCATGGTCAACCCCCACCCCGGGGGCGCACGCCCGGCGCACAGGGGGGTGCTCCGGGGCGAAGGCCCCACGAAAACCCCAGCGTACGCCGGTGTGCGCCGCCAGGGAGGCCGATTGTGGCGGTTGTGTGAACGGAGGCCGAAAGAGCCCGTCACCTGCTGTGTGAGGGCGCGTTCGCGCCTCAGGTCAGATCGAACTCACCCTCGCGTGCGTTCACCACGAACGCCCGCCATTCCGCCGGGGTGAACACGATCGACGGGCCTTCCGGGCGACGGCCGTTGCGCATGGCGATGAAGCCCTCGACGAACGCGATCTGGACGTCTCCCACGCCCTGGCTGCCGGAGCGCCAGTCGGCTCCCGCCAGGTCGAGGTCCGGCATGTCCTGCCCGCCGAGGCCGTGCCGGCCGACGGTGCCGGTGATCGTGCTGGTCGTCCTGCTGTCCGCCACGTCCGTGCTCCTCTCGCGTTCCCCGCGTCACGCTCTGCGGCTGATCCGGGCCTCAGCGTAGCGACCGGCCCGGAGCTCCGACACCCCTCAGACGGTCGGCGGCCGGTCGCCGACAAGCCACATGGAGAAGAACTGCGCGCCCCCGCCGTACGCGTGCCCGAGCGCCGTGCGCGCCCCCTCGACCTGGTGCTCGCCGGCCTGCCCGCGCACCTGGAGCGCCGCCTCCGCGAAGCGGATCATGCCGGAGGCGCCGATCGGGTTGGTGGACAGGACGCCGCCGGAGGGGTTCACGGGCAGGTCGCCGCCGATCTCGGTGACGCCGGCCTCGGTGAGCTTCCAGCCCTCGCCCTCCTCCGCGAACCCGAGGTTCTCCAGCCACATCGGCTCGTACCAGGAGAACGGCACGTACATCTCGACCGCGTCGATCTGGCGGCGCGGGTCGGTGATGCCGGCCTGCCGGTAGACGTCGGCGGCGCAGTCCCGGCCCGCACGCGGCGAGACGAAGTCCTTGCCGGCGAAGAGCGTCGGCTCGCTGCGCATCGCGCCGCCGAGCAGCCACGCGGGCGGCCGGGGCGAACGGGCCGCGCCCGTACGGTCGGTGAGGACCATCGCGCACGCGCCGTCGGAGGACGGGCAGGTCTCGGAGTAGCGGATCGGGTCCCACAGCATCGGCGAGGACCGCACCTTCTCCAGCGTGATGTCGTGCTCGTGGAGGTGCGCGTACGGGTTCTTCAGCGCGTTGCGGCGGTCCTTGTACGCGACGAGGGAGCCGATCGCGTCCGGTGCGCCGGTGCGGCGCATGTAGGCGCGGACGTGCGGGGCGAAGAAGCCGCCGGCGCCGGCGAGCAGCGGCTGCTGGAAGGGCACGGGCAGCGACAGGCCCCACATGGCGTTGGACTCGGACTGCTTCTCGAAGGCGAGCGTGAGCACGGTGCGGTGGACCCGGGCGGCCACCAGGTTCGCGGCGACCAGGGCGGTGGAGCCGCCGACCGAGCCGGCGGTGTGGACCCGGAGCATCGGCTTGCCGACCGCGCCGAGCGCGTCGGCGAGGTACAGCTCCGGCATCATCACGCCCTCGAAGAAGTCGGGGGCCTTGCCGATGACGACGGCGTCGATGTCCGCCCAGGTCAACTCGGCGTCGTCGAGGGCCCGTCGGGCGGCCTCGCGGACGAGTCCGGCGATCGAGACGTCCCGGCGTGCGGCGACGTGCTTGGTCTGGCCGATGCCGACGACGGCGACGCACTCCTTCGCCGTCCCGGCCGTGCTGACTGCGCTCATCGGGGGTCTCCTTCCAGGACGGCGACCAGGTTCTGCTGGAGGCAGGGCCCGGAGGTGGCGTGGGCGAGGGCGCGGTCGGAGGCACCGCGGTGGATGCGGGCGGCGGCCTCGCCGAGCCGGATCAGGCCCGCGGCCATGACGGGGTTGGCGGCGAGCGCGCCGCCGGACGGGTTGACGCGGACCTCGTCGCCGATCCGGAGCGCCTTGCGCAGCACGACCTCCTGCGAGGTGAAGGGGGCGTGCAGTTCGGCGGTGTCGACGGGGCGGTCGGCGGTCGGGTCGAAGGCCCCGGCGCGTTCCGCGGCGAGGCGCGTGGACGGCGAGTCGGTGAGGTCGCGCACGCCGAGGGAGTGGGCCTCGATGCGGTGGTCCATGCCGGTGATCCAGGCGGGCCTGGCGCACAGTTCACGGGCCCGGTCGCCCGCGGCGAGGATCACGGCGGCGGCGCCGTCGCCGACGGGCGGGCAGTCCCCGGTCCGCAGCGGCGCGACGAGGTGGTCGCCCTGCGGCCGGGCGCCGGGCAGCTGGGCGTGCGGGTTCGCGGCGGCGTCCTGGCGGCTGCGGGCGGCGATCGCGGCGAGCGCGGGCTCGTCGGTGTCGCCCGCGTCGATCAGGGCCCGGGCCTGGAGCGCGGCGAGGGCGACGGAGTCGGGCCACAGCGGGGCCACGTAGTACGGGTCGAGCTGGCGGGTCAGCACGTCGCGCACGGAGCCGGGCGAGGACTTGCCGTACGCGTAGACGAGGGCCGTGTCGGCCTCGCCGGTGAGCAGCTTCACCCACGCCTCGTACAGCGCCCAGGCGCCGTCCGTCTCGACGTGGGACTCGGAGATGGGCGGCCAGGCGCCGACGCCGTCGAGCGCCATGGTGAAGGAGAAGGGACGGCCGGCGAGGTAGTCGGAGGAGCCGGAGCAGGTGAAGCCGATGTCGGAGGTCTTGAGGCCGGTCTGCCGCAGCACCTCGTGGAGGACCGGCATGAGCATCTCGACCTCGGAGAGTTCGTCGGTGCGCCGGGTGTGGTCGGTCTGGGCGAAGGCGACGATGGCGACGTCCCGGCGTGCTGCGGTCACAGGAGCTCCTTGTACGTGTCGTAGTCGGCGTCCGGCTCGCCGCTGGGCCGGTAGTGGTCGGGGTAGCGGCCGCCTTCGGTCCACACGGGTTCGACGCGCAGGCCCATGCGGACCTGGTCGTACGGGATGCCTCCGATGCGGCCGTGGAGGGCGAGGCCGGCTCCGTCGAGGGCGATGTGGGCGTAGACGTAGGGGACTTCGATGTCCAGGTTCTTCGCCTTGATGTTGACGATGCAGAAGGTGGTGACCGTGCCGCGGGGGCCGACCTCGACACGCTCGGTCGTCGCGACGCCGCAGGTGGGGCAGGCGCCGCGGGGCGGCACGTAGACCTTGGCGCAGGACGGGCAGCGTTCGCCGACGGTGCGGCGCTCGGCCAGGTCGTGCAGCCAGGCGGTCTGGGCGCGGCCGGGTGTGTAGGTGTAGTCGAGGCGGGCGGGCGCGACGATGCCGGTGACCGGCTCGTCGAAGACGCCGTCGTGCGGCCGGGCGGCGTGGCCGGCAGGGCCACCGGCATCGCCGTCGTCGCCGTCGTACGGCTCGAAGCACGCGATGTCGGTGATGGCGCCGTGCCGTTCGGCGGCCCAGCGGATCCGGACGCGCATCCCGGTGCGGACGGTCTCGGGTCCGGGGGCGTCGAGGGCGTGCAGCAGCGCGGTGTCGGCGCCGTCGGGCCGGACCAGGACCCAGGCGAAGGGCGTGTCGAGCGGCTGTCCCCGCCGGGGCTCGGGGTTCCAGGCCCAGGTGGTGACGGTGCCGGTGGGTGCGAGCTCGACGAGTTCGCGCAGTTCGGCGGCGGTCTCGGGGTCGTACTCGACGGGCGGGACCAGCACCCGGCCGGCCTCGGTGCGCACCCCGAGCAGGACGCGCTCGCGCAGGCCGGTGAGGAAGGCGGACTGGACGGGGCCGAGGGAGCGGGTGAAGGGGAACTCGACGACGAGGGGTGCGCGGAGGGTTTCGGGGGCGGCGGTCATGGGGGCGGCTCCTTGGTGGGTGGGGGAAACTCCGGCCCCGCCGGCGTCCGAGGCGCTGGGTCCGAACGGGCGGGGCCCGGTTCGGGAAGGGGCGGAGTCCCGGTTCGGAGGGGGCGGGGTGGGGAAGGGTCACTCCCGGCGGTAGACCGGCGTGCGCTTCTCCGCGAAGGCCTGCGCGCCCTCCTTCGCGTCCGCCGTGGCGAAGATCGGCCAGCCCCGCTTCAGTTCCGCCGCCAGTCCCTCCTGCTCCGTCATCTCGGCGGTCTCGTAGACCGACGCCTTGACGGCCTCGACGGCGAGCGGACCGCAGGCGTTGATCCGCTCGGCGGTCTCCAGGGCCGCCTCCAGAGCGGTCCCGTCCGGGACGACGCGGCCGACGAGGCCGATGCGCGCGGCCTCCTCGGCGGTGTACGGGCGGCCGGTGAGGAGCATTTCGAGGGCGTGGGTGCGCGGGATCTGCCGGGGAAGCCGGACCGTGGAGCCGCCGATCGGGAAGAGGCCGCGGCGGACCTCGAAGAGGCCGAAGGTGGCGGAGGCTCCGGCGACCCGGATGTCGGTGCCCTGGAGGATCTCGGTGCCGCCGGCGACGCAGTGGCCCTCGACGGCGGCGATGACCGGCTTGCGCGGGCGGTGGTGCCGCAGCATGGCCTTCCAGTGGAGGTCGGGGTCGGCGGTCATGCGGTCCCGGTAGGCCTCGCCCTCCATGCCCTTCCCGGCGAGCGCCTTGAGGTCCATGCCGGCGCAGAAGGAGCCGCCGGCGCCGGTGAGGACGACGGAGCGGATCGTGTCGTCGGCGTCGGCTTCCAGCCAGCCGTCGTACAGGCCGACGAGCATCGGCAGCGAGAGCGCGTTCTTGGCCTCGGGCCGGTTCAAGGTGAGGACGAGCGTGGCGCCTTCGCGCCGCACGTCGAGATGTTCGGTGCCACCCATGGGCGTCTCCCGTCTCCATTTCTGGAACAGGTTGCAGGAGTGGCGGGTCCAGTTCAATAGTTTTCTGACACTCAGTCAGATTCTTCTGCGCGACCCCTTCCCACCTCCGTCCGTCGGCGCTCTAATGACCGCCCAGTGACCGACGGGGGTCAGTCCGGGCCAGGATCAGGAGGAACGGTGGAGTACAACCTTGCCGACCTGTTCGAATCGGTCGTCGACGTGGTCCCCGACCGCGAGGCGCTGGTCTACCTCGACCACCCCGGCACCGGCGCCGAGCGCCGGCTGACCTACGCCGGACTCGACGCCGCCGCGAACCGCATCGCCCACCACCTGATCGACGCGGGCCTGCGGCCCGGCGAGCACCTCGGCCTCCACCTGTACAACGGGATCGAGTACCTGCAGACGGTGCTGGCCTGCCTGAAGGCCCGGCTCGTACCGGTCAACGTCAACTACCGCTACGTGGAGGAGGAGCTGGTCTACCTCTACCAGGACGCGGACCTGGCCGCGCTCGTCTTCGACGCCGAGTTCACCGAGCGCGTCGCGGGCGCCCTGCCGCAGACGGAGAAGCTGCGGCACCTCGTGCGGGTGGGGACCCCGCCCGAGGGCGCCCCCGCTCTCCGCTGCGTCGCGTTCACCGAGGCCGAGGCGGCCGGATCACCGGAACGCGGCTTCGCGCCGCGTTCGCCCGACGACCTCTTCGTCATCTACACCGGCGGCACCACCGGCATGCCCAAGGGCGTGATGTGGCGCCAGGAGGACCTGTTCTTCGCCGGCCTCTTCGGCGGCGACCCGAGCGGCGAACCCGTCAAGAGGCCCGAGGAGCTGGCCGAGCGGGTCGCCGCGGGCGGCGCGGGGCTCACCTTCTTCCCCACTCCCCCGCTGATGCACGGCACGTCCACCCTCACCTCGTTCATCGCCTTCAACTACGGGCAGCGGGTGGTGATCCACCGCAAGTACGTGCCCGAGGAGGTGCTGCGCACCATCGAGAAGGAGCGGGTGTCCAGCGTGTCGCTGGTCGGCGACGCCATGCTGCGGCCCCTGGTCGACGCCCTCCACGGACCGCTGAAGGGCACCGACCTGTCCTCGCTGTTCAGCCTCTCCTCGTCCGGCGCGATCATGTCGGACACGGTGCGCGACCAGTTCCGGGCCCTGGCGCCGAACGTCCTGCTGCTCAACAACTTCGGCTCGTCGGAGTCCGGTTCCAACGGGCGGGCGACGGACGACTCCGGCCCCGCCAGGGGCTTCCGGCTGCACGTCAACGAGCGCACCCAGGTCGTCGACCCGGCCACCCACGAGCCGGTCGCCGTCGGCGAGGTCGGCCGGCTCGCCCAGCGCGGCCACGTCCCGCTGGGCTACTACAACGACCCGGACAAGACCGCCGAGACCTTCTTCCGGAAGGGCGACGAACGCTGGGTGCTGCTCGGCGACATGGCCACCGTCGACGCCGAGGGGATCGTCACCGTCCTCGGGCGCGGCTCGCAGTGCATCAACACCGGCGGCGAGAAGGTCTATCCGGAAGAGGTCGAGCAGGCACTCAAGTCCCACCCCGACGTGTACGACGCGCTGGTCGCCGGCGTGCCCGACGCGAAGTGGGGCAACCACGTGGCGGCCGTCGTCCAGCTGCGCGAGGGGGCGGCGCTGTTGGATCTGGCGGCGCTCCAGTCCCACTGCCGCACCCGGCTCGCCGGGTACAAGGTGCCGCGCCAGCTCGTCCTCACCGACACGATCCAGCGCTCCCCCAGCGGCAAGGCGGACTACCGCTGGGCCCGCTCGGTGGCGACGGAGGCGGACGCCGCGGCCGCGGGGTCCTGAACCGGGCCGCAGGGCCCTGACCGGGCCGCCCCGGCACGGGTCCGCCGGGCGGCCTCGCCTCGGCCAGCTTAATGGCAATGATTTTCATTCTGCTAGGGTTCGGCGCGTCTCCGCACGTCACGCCCCTGAGGACCCCTCGTGTCTCGCCTGCCCGAAAACACACCGCCCCTCCGCCGCCGCCTCCTCGCCGCCCTCTCCGTCGCCACCGCGACCGCCGTCCTCTCGGGGTGCTTCGACGGCAGCGGCGGCCGGGCCGCCGGAGGAGGCGGCGGAGAGGGCGGCCGCATACGGGTCGCGATGATGCAGCCGCCCCGCTCCGGCCTCTCCCCGCTCTCCGACGACGCCTTCAAGCTCTCACGCTGGTCCACCGCCGAGACCCTCGTCCGGCTCGACCGCGACGGCGACGCCGTCCCCGCGCTCGCCACCGCCTGGCGGCAGCAGGGCCGGACCTGGACCCTCACCCTCCGCCAGGGCGTCACCTTCCACGACGGCACCCCGCTCACCCCCGCCGACGTGGTCCGCTCCCTCACCACCGCCGCGACCGCCTCCCCCAAGCCTCGGATCCTCGACGGCGTCGGCCTCACCGCGCGCGCCGCCGGCCCCCGTACGGTCGAGGTGACCACCGCGGCCGCCGACCCGCTCGTACCGCAGCGCCTCAGTTCGCCACAGCTGTCGGTCCTCGCCGCCAAGGCGTACCGCGGCAGGACGGTCGACCCGGTCGGCGCCGGCACCGGCCCCTTCGTGCTCCTCCGCGCCGACGGCACCACGGCGGCGACCCTCGACCGCTACGACCGCTACTGGGGCGGACGCGCCAAGGCCGCCGGCATCGACGTGCGGTACGTGCCCGACGGCACCGCCCGGGCCGCCGCGCTGCGCAGCGGGGAGGCCGACATCGTGGAGGCGGTGCCGGTCTCCCAGGCCCGGCTGCTCGACCAGGACCTGATCACCGAGGTCCCGATGCCGCGCACCAACACCCTCTACCTGAACACCCGGCGCGGCGTGTTCCGCGACCCGGCGCTGCGCGCCGCCGCCCGCGCGGCCGTGGACCCCCGCGCCCTGGTCAGCGGCGTCTACGAAGGCCGGGCGGACGTCGCCGGCGGCCTGCTCGGACCGGCCCTGCCGTGGGCGGCGAAGCTGCGCACGCCTGTGCGGCACACCGCCCCGGGCGACCCGAAGGGCGCGACGATCACCCTCGGCACCTTCACCGACCGGGCCGAACTGCCCGAGGTCGCCCAGCTGCTCCAGCAGCAGCTGCGGAAGGCCGGGTTCACGGTGCGGCTCGACGTGCGGGAGTACGCCGCCATCGAAGCGGACGCCCTGGCGGGGAAGTTCGACGCCTTCGTGCTGTCGCGGGCGACCGTCCTCGACTCCGGCGACCCCGCCGCGTACCTGTACAGCGACTTCGCGGGCGACGGCTCCTTCAACATCTCGCAGCTCGCCGACCCGACCGTCGACTCGGCGCTCGCCGGCGCGTCCGCGACGCCCGCCGGCGACGCCCGCCGGCGGGCCGTCGTCGCCGCCGAGGCCGCGGTGCTCGCCACCGACGCGGCCGTGCCGATGCTGCACGAGCGGGTGATCCAGGGCGACGCCGCGAACGTCGTCGGCGCCGCGCACGACCCCCGCGAGCGCGAGCTCGTCACCGTCGACACGCACGTACGGTGATCCGTCCGCACATCACGGCCCCGGCCCTGCGCGCCGGGGCCGCCCGGGCGGTGGCGCTGGCCGGCGTCGTGGCCCTGGTCGGGCTGCTGCCCTGGCTGTCCGGCCGGGACCCGGCGCTCGCCCTGCTGCGGGCCCGGTCCGCCGAGCAGGAGCCGACCCGCGAGGCGCTTGCCGCGATCCGCGCCGATCTCGGTCTGGACGCGGGTCCGTCGGGGCTCCTCGGCGGCTGGTTCGGCCGGCTGCTCCACGGCGACCTGGGGGTCTCCTGGGTGTCGGGCGCCGACGTGCTTCCGTCGGTCACGGCCGGCCTCGGCGTGTCCCTCACGCTGATGGGCGCCGCGCTGGCCGTCGCCCTGCTGGTCGGCGCGCTGCTCGCCGTACCGGTGCTGGTGCGGGGCCGGGCCACGGGCGGCGCGGTGGCCGCGGTACTGACCTCGGTCCCCGAGTTCCTGCTCTCGCTCATCCTGCTCGTCACGGTCGGCGTGTGGCTCGGGTGGCTGCCGACGTCCGGCTGGGCGGGCCCGGCGCATCTGGTGCTGCCCGCGCTCGCCCTCGGAGTGCCCGCGGGCGCGCTGCTCGGCCGGCTCGTCGCCGACGCGCTCCCCGCCGTCCTCGACGAGCGGTGGGCGGAGCTGTGGCGCGGCGCGGGCACCGGGCGGGGCCGGATCACCGCCGCGGCGCTGCGGCGGGTGCTGCCCGCGCTCGCCGGACAGTTCGGGATGGTGGCCGTCGGCCTTACCGGCGGCGCCGTCGCCGTCGAAACGGTCTTCGCCGTGCCCGGCATCGGGCGTACGGCGCTGGGCGCGGCGAAGTCGCAGGACCTGCCGCTGCTCCAGGGCTGCGTCCTCGCCCTCCTCGGGCTGGGACTCCTCGCGGGCGCGGCGGCCGCGCTGGTCCGGCGCCGGCTGCTCGGGCCCGCGCTGCGGGAGGCCGGGCTCGGCCTGCCGGCGCCACGCCCGGTCCGGATCCCGCCGGCCGTTCCGGCGGTGCTGGGCGCCGTCCTCGTCGTGGTGCTGGGCTGGGGGCTGCTGCGCGACCCGTACGCCGTGGACGTCACGGCGCGGCTGGCGGCGCCGTCGGCGGCGCGTCCGCTCGGCGCGGACGCACTCGGCAGGGACGTGCTCGCACGGCTCGGGCACGGGGCCGCGTCGACGGTCGGAACGGCCGCCGCGGTGACGCTCCTCAGCCTGCTCGTCGGGCTCGCACTGGGGGTGCTGCCCGGAGTGGCGGCCGGGTTCGCGGACGTCGCCAACGCGCTGCCGCCGGTGCTCACCGGTCTGCTCGTCGCGGCCGCGACCGGGCCGGGGACCGGGGCGGCGGCGCTCGCCGTGACGCTGGTGTCCTGGCCGCCGCTCGCCGCGCACGCGGCGGCGCTCGTGCGGGAGGCGCGGGCCTCGCGCTTCCTGCTGGTGCAGCGGGCGATCGGCGCGGGGCCGCTGTGGGTGTGGACCCGGCACGTGCTGCCGTCGGTGGCCGGGCCGGTCGCCCGGCACGCGGTGCTGCGGCTCCCGGGCGTGGTCCTCGCGCTGGCGTCGCTCGGCTTCCTGGGTCTCGGCCCGCAGCCTCCGTCGCCGGAGTGGGGGCTGCTGCTCGACGAGTCGGCCGACTACGTCGAGCGGGCGCCGGTCGCCGCACTCGCCCCGGCCGTGGCGTTGGCGCTGCTCGCGGCGCTCGCGGTCTGTCTCTCCTCGCGGGGCGCCACGGTACGCCGCGGCTCCCGCCCGCTCTCCGTTGTTCGCCCGCCGTCCGTACGAAGGAAGGTCCGGCCCGTTGCCGCCCGAACCGACTGAACTCCCCCGGCCGCTGCTCCAGGTGGACGACCTGCGGGTCGGCCTCGCCGGTGTCGAGGCCGTCCGTGGTGTGTCCTTCGCGCTGCGCGCCGGCGAGGTGCTCGCCCTGGTCGGCGAGTCCGGCGCGGGCAAGTCCCTCACCGCGCGGGCGCTGCTCGGGATGGCGCCGCGCGGGGCCGTCGTCTCCGGCACGGTGCTGCTGCGCGGTGCGCCGGTCGTGCCGGCCGATCTCGGCCGACGGCTGGCGTGGATCCCGCAGGACGCGATGTCGGCGCTGTCGCCCGTACACCGGGTCGAGGACCAACTGGCCTTCGCGGTGCGCTCGGTGGCGCGGACCGAGCGGCGTGAGGCGCGGGCGGTCGCCCGGCGCGCGCTCGCCGCCGTCGGCCTCGCACCGGAGACGGCCGCGGCGTTCCCGCACGCGCTGTCGGGCGGGATGCGGCAGCGTGCGGTGATCGCGACGGCCCTGGTCAACGGGCCCGACCTGGTGGTGGCCGACGAGCCGGCCACGGCCCTCGACCCCGAGCGGCAGGAGCAGGTCCTCGCGCTGCTGCGGGAGCGGTGCGCGGCGACCGGAGCGGCGCTGCTGCTCGTGAGTCACGACCTGGAGGCGGTACGGCGGCACGCGGACCGGATGGCGGTGATGTACGCGGGGCGGCTGGTCGAACAGGGCGCCACGGACGACGTGCTGGGGCGGCCCGTCGCCCCGTACACCCGGGGTCTGCTGGCCTCCCTGCCGACGGCCGGCATGCCGCACCGCTCGCGCCTGCCGGTGCTCGACGGGCCGCCGCCCGGCACGGCGGCACCCGGCGCGGGCTGTGCCTTCGCCCCCCGCTGCCCGCACGCCGGCGAGGTGTGCCGCGGCTCCGAGCCCGGGACGCGGACGGTCGACGGCCGTCTCGTCGCCTGCCACCACCCGTTCGGCGAGGCGGCATGAGCGCCCTTCTCGAAGTGCGCGACCTGGTCGTCCGGTACGGGGCGCACCGGGCCGTCGACGGGGTGTCGTTCGACGTGGGGGCCGGGGAGACGGTCGGACTCGTCGGGCCCTCGGGCTGCGGCAAGTCGACGACCGCCTCGGCCGTGCTGCGGCTCCTGCGGCCCGACGCGGGCTCGGTGCGGTTCGCCGGGGTCGAGCTGACGGCGCTGCGGGAGCGCGAGCTGCGGCCGCTGCGGCCCCGGTTCCAGCCGGTGTTCCAGGATCCTTACGGCGCGCTGAGCCCGCGCCGCCGGGTGCGCGAGCAGATCGCCGAGCCGCTGCGGGTGCACGGCCGCTGGTCGGCCGGCGGTCCGGCGCGGGTCGACGAGCTCCTGGGGCTCGTGGGCCTGGACGCCGGGCTCGGCGACCGGTTCCCGCACGAGCTGTCCGGCGGCCAGTGCCAACGCGTCGGCATCGCCCGGGCGTTGGCCACAGCCCCGGACCTGCTGGTCCTCGACGAGCCCACCTCGGCACTCGATCCGTCGCTGCGCGCGGGAATCCTGAACCTCCTGATGGACCTTCAGGACTCCCTGGGAACAGCATCGCTGTTCATCTCCCACGACCACGCGGCGGTGCGGCACGTCTGCGACCGGGTGCTGACCATGCGCGACGGGAAGCTGCAGCCGTGATCCCCTCACCCGTCGGCGGACCCGGAAGCCGTCCAGGGCCTGTCCGGAGCGGATCACGGCCGGACAGGCCCTGGGCCGTCTCTTCCGGATCTTGGCCGGGTCCGCGGCCTATCCGGCCCTGATCCGAAAGAAACGGCCTAGACGCCGAACTCCCGCAGCAGGGCGAGGAATTCGCGCGGACGCGACTCGTGGATCAGATGGCCGGTGTCGATGGTGACGTGTCGGGCGTCCGGAAGCTGCTCCGCCATCCAGGCCAGGTGCTCCTGCGGCAGATGGCTGTCCTCGCCGCCTCCGACGACCAGGGTGGGCGCGGTGATCGCGGACAGCTCGGCGCGCCAGGCCGGGTCTGGGTCGTTGAGCTCCGCGTTGGTCGCGTCGAGGATCGCCCAGTCGAAGGAGACGGGCCCCTCGGGAGGACCGGCGGGCCCGCGCGGCGGGTCCAGCGGGAAGAAGACCGGGGCGTCCTCCAGGACCAGCCGTCCGATCAGGCCCGGCTCCCGCTGGGCGAGCAGGTACGCCGCGGCGCCGCCCATCGAGTGGGCGACGACGGTCGTCCCGGTCAGACCGAGGGCCTTGAGGAAGCCGCCCAGTTCGTCGCGGAAGACGCCGAAGCCGTACCGCCCGGGCCGGTCGCTCAGGCCGTGGCCGCGCAGGTCGACCGCGTACACCCGGCGGTCGGCCGACAACTCCGCCGCGATCCCGGCCCAGTCGGTGCCGTCGGCGCCGCGCCCGTGCACCAGGACGACCGGCGGTGCCTCCTCGGGACCGCTCACCCGGTAGGCGAGCCGTACGCCGTCGACGGTCACCGTGCGGACCTCGGGGTCGAGGAAGGCGAGGACCGGGCGGACGAAGTCTCCGGCGTCGTCGACCCAGGGGAAGTGGCCGGCCCGCGGCTGCACGACGAGCTCGGCGTGCGGGAAGCACGCGGCCAGCTGGGCGGCCCGCACCGGGCTCGGCCCCGCGTCGTACTCGCCCGCCAGGACGAGCACGGGGGCGGTCAGCCGGCGCAGGGCGGCGCGGGTGGCCTCGGGCTCGAAGGCTCCGGGCGCGTAGAAGGCCCGGGCCGCCGCCCAGTTCATCTCCGTCGGGGCACCCGCCGCGTGGGCCCGGGCGGCGGCGTCCCAGCGGCCGTACGCGAACGGCATGGCGATCGCCGACTGCTCCTCGAGGGAGGTGTCGGGGCCGATGGCGTCGAGGGCGGCCCGCGCCTCCGGGTACCAGGGTTCGCCCGCGAAGACCTCGACGGCGCCGTCCCACTCCGCGTCGGAGATCTCGATGCCCACCGCCCGCGTCCCCGGAGTGACCAGGACGAGCGAGCGCAGCCGCCCGGGATGCGCGGCGGCATAGAGGACTGCCAGGTTGCCGCCCGCGGAGTGTCCGAGCAGGTCGATCCGTTCCAGGCCGAGGTGGGCGCGCAGCGCCTCCACGTCCGCCACCTGCCGGTCGCAGCGGTAGCTCGCCGGGTCGGCGGGCGTCGCGCTGCCGCCGACGCCGCGCTGGTCGGGCACGATCAGGGTGCGGTGGGCGGACAGTCCGCCGAGGTCGCCGAGGTAGTCCGCGTCGCGCATGGGTCCGCCGGGCAGGACGACGAGGGGTTCCCCCGCGCCCAGGGTCCGGTAGGAGAGACGGGTTCCGTCGTACGTCGTGAACTGAGGCATGCCGCCGATCATGATCGTCCACGACCGGTCCGGCAACCGGGTTCGCCGACAGCGCGATACGGTGGGACGTCCGCCACCATCAGCGAAGAAGGCCGTTCCTCCCGTGTCCCAGCCCCGTCAGACCGCCAAGCCCCACGACGAGCCCCGGCACGGCGAGCTCCGCGGCGACTGCGCGAACTGCTTCGGGCTGTGCTGCGTGGCCCTCCCCTTCGCCCGGTCCAACGACTTCGCCGTGAACAAGTCGGCGGGCGACCCGTGCCGCAACCTCCAGGACGACTTCCGCTGCGCCATCCACACCCGGCTGCGGGACTCCGGCTTCCCCGGCTGCACCGTCTACGACTGCTTCGGCGCCGGCCAGCACGTCTCCCAGGTCACCTTCGGCGGTGTCTCCTGGCGCGAGGCCCCGCAGACCGCCCGGCAGATGTACGAGGTGTTCCCGGTGGTGCGCCAGCTGTACGAGCTGCTCCGCTACCTCACCGAGGCCCGCTCGCTCGCCGCGACCCGCCCGCTCCACCGTGACCTCGACCGGGCGCTCGCCCGCGTGACCGCGCTGACCGAGGGCGACGCGGACGGCCTGGAGAAGCTGGACGTGGCGCCCGTGCGGGCCGAGGTGAACCCGCTCCTCCTCAAGAGCTCCGCCCTGGTCCGCGCGGCGGCCGGAGGCAAGCCGAAGAGCAGGCGGGGCGCCGACCTGATCGGGGCCCGGCTGCGCGGGGCGAAACTGCGCGGCGCCGATCTGCGCGGCGCGCTGCTGATCGCGGCCGACCTGAGCGGCGCGGACCTGTCGCTGGCCGACCTGATCGGCGCCGACCTGCGCGACGCCGACCTGTCGGGCGCGGACCTGACCGGGGCCCTCTTCCTCACCCAGCCCCAGCTCAACTCGGCCCGCGGCGACGCCGCCACCCGCCTCCCCGAGGGCTTCGAGCGCCCCGGGCACTGGACGCGCTAGATCCCCCGTACGCATCCGGCGCCGGATCCCGTACGCGCGGGCGTCGGAACCCCTACGCGTACGGCGCCAGAACCCGTACACGTACGGCGCCGGCCCCCTACGAGTACGGCGTCGGATTCAGATCTCGTACAGGTACGGCGTCGTCGTGGTCAGTTCCGCGAAGCCCAGGCGCGCGAGGATCGGCCGGCTGGTGTCGGCGGCGTCGACCTGGACGTAGCGGTAGCCGCGCTCGGCGGCGATCCGGGCGCGGTGGGCGACCAGGGCCCGGTACAAGCCCCTGCCCCGCCAGGCCGCGACGGTGCCGCCGCCGTACAGGCCCGCGAAGTCGCTGCCCGGAGGCAGGTCGAGGCGGGCGGCGCTGACGGGCTCGCCGTGGGCCAGGGCGACGACGGCGGCCGCCGTGCCGGGCGCGTCGGCCAGCTGGTCGAGGAGGCGGCGGCCGATGTGGGAGCTGTCCGTGCCGAAGGCCAGGTCGTGCACCTGGACCACCATCTCCACTCCGGCCTCGTCGGTGACGGGCCGCAGTTCGACGCCGTCGGGCAGGTCCACCGGGGCGGACACGGCGCTCGCCTCGGCGACCATCACGGTCTCCCGCTCGTCGGCGGTGAAGCCGGCGGCGACGAGCCGCCGCGCGAGGTCGGCGGGGCCGTCGTGGCCGTACAGCTTCCATTCGAAGGAGCGGCCGGCGGCCCGGAAGTGGCCGATCTGCGCGGCGATGGCGGCGTCGGCGTCGTGGTCGCCGAGTCCTGACCACAGCACCCCGTTCCAGCCGTGCGCCGGTCCGGTCTGGCGGACGACGAGTCCGTCCCGTTCGACGCGGGCGCCCGGCCCGTCGGGGCGGGCGCCGAGTCGGAGCTGGCGGTCGAGGAGGGTGCGCAGTGCGGTGATGTCCATGGCCCTCACCCCAGCATCCGCACCGGCACCCCTGCCACCGAATTACCAGGTGACGGGCAGGGCCTCCGGTCCGCGGTTCACCGTGCCCGTACGCCAGGCGATCTCGTCGGGCGGAACGGCGAGCGCGAGCCGGGGGAACCGGGCGAGCAGGGTGGCGAGCATGACCTCGGCCTCCATGCGCGCGAGCCGGGCGCCGGCGCAGTAGTGGGCGCCGTGACCGAAGGCGAGGTGCGGGGCCTCGTCCCGGGAGAGGTCGAGGCGGTCGGGGTCGGTGTAGACGGCGGGGTCGCGGTTGGCGGCCGGGTAGAAGACGTGCACGGTCTCGCCCTCGCGGACGGTGACGCCGCCGACCTCGATGTCGGCGGTGGCGATCCTCGGCATGCCGACGCCGTTGCGCTGGGGGATGAAGCGGAGGAGTTCGTCGACGGCCCTGGGCAGCCGGCCGGGGTCGATGCGGAGCTTCGCCGTCTGGTCGGGGTGGACGAGCAGCACGTACGCCATGGTGGAGACGATGTTGCGGACGGCGTCGAGTCCGTTGAGGGTGAGCATCACGGCCAGGGAGACCAGCTCGGGCATGCTGATCCCGCCGGCCGCGCGGGCGGCGGCGAGTTCGCTGACGAGGTCGTCGGCGGGGTGCCGGGCGCGGTGCCGGGCGAGCTCGGCGAAGTAGCCGGCGATCTCCTTCTTCACGGACTCGCCCGCGGCGGCGGTGGTGTCGTGGTCGAGCAGTCCGGCGCGCCAGGCCTGGACCCGGTCGAGGTCCGCGGCGGGGACGCCGAGGAGTTCGGCGACGACGGTGGCCGAGAGCGGTCCGACGAAGCCGTCCGCGAGGTCGGCGGGCGGACCCGCGTCGAAGATGCGCAGGGCGAGGGCCTCGGCCCTGCGCTCGGTGCGGCCCCGCAGGGCGGTCATGCGGCGGCGGCCGAAGGCGGGCGCGACGAGTCTGCGCAGCCGGGTGTGGTCGGGCGGGTCGGCGCGGCCGACGCCGCCGGCCGGGGCGAGGGTGTGCGGGGTCATGCTGGGCAGCGGCCGCCCGACGGTGAGCGCGCGGCTCATCCGCGGGTCGGCGGTCACCAGCTTGACGTCCTCGTAGCGGGTGACGAGCCAGGCGTGGCCCTCGCCGTGGGGCAGGCGGACGCGCGCGACCGGTTCCTCGTGGAGGAGCCGGTGCGGCACCGGGTCGAACGCGGTGCCGGGCAGGGGAACCACGGCCCAGTCGTGGACGACGGGGCCGTGGTCGGATGGGGGCGTCATGGCGTGGGTGTGGTCTCCTGCCGTACTCCGGCGTCGTGCCGGAGCGGGGTGATCTGTTCGATGTCGTAGCGGACGCGAAGCCGTTCGACGGCCTCGTGGTCCACCGGGTCGCCCGCGCCGAGGATCTCCATCAGCTCCTCGAAGTACGTCTCGTGGTACGTGGGCGGTGAGACCTGGAAGAGCATGCGGGCGGGGGTGTCGCCGAGGTTGGCGAAGGCGTGCGGGCAGCCGGGCGGGACGAGCATGAGCGTGCCCGGGGTGGCCCGGACGGCGCGCCGGCCGTCGGCGGTGCGCCAGCCGCGCCAGCTGTCGGCGGTGCGCACCTCGGGCTCGAAGGCGAGCACCTCGAGTTCGCCGTCGAGGAGGTAGAAGAGCTCCTCGGCGCGGCCGTGGGTGTGCGCGCCGACGTCGAATCCCGGCGGGACGACCACCTCGAAGGTGGACGCGGTGGTGGTGTGCTCGCCGGTGACCTTGAAGGTGACGTGCTGGGCCCGGGTGGCGAGGATCCGGCCCTCGCCCGGGGGCACGATGAGGCCGCTGAGGGTCATCGTCGGGTCGGTCCTCTCACCAGGTGACGGGCAGGGTCTCGGGGCCGCGGATGAGGGCGCCGCGCTGCCAGCGGATCTCCTCCTCGGGGACGGCGAGACGGAGGTCGGGGAAGCGGGTCCACAGCGTGTCGAGGAGGATCTCGGACTCGATGCGGGCGAGCGCGGAGCCGGGGCAGTAGTGCGGGCCGTGGCCGAAGGCGACGTGCGGGTTGTAACTGCGGTCGAAGTCGAGTCGCTCGGGCTCGGCGAAGACGGCGGGGTCGCGGTTGGCGGTGAGGTAGGAGACGTAGACGGGGTCGCCCCGGGGGATGGTGACGCCGCCGATCTCGACGTCCTCCAGGGCGATCCGGGAGAGGCCGACGGCGTTGCGGTGCGGGATGTAGCGGAGCAGTTCGTCGACGGCCTGCGGGAGGAGTGCGGGTTCGGCGCGCAGGCGGGCCAGGTGCTCGGGGTGGGTGAGCAGAGCGAAGACCATGTTGGCGCTGTTGTTGCGGACGGCGTGGGCGCCGCCGATCTGGATGAGGACGGCGAGGCCGACGGCCTCCTGCTCGTCGAGGGTGTCGTCGTCGATGGCGTCGGCGAGGACGGCGGCGAGGAACTCCTCGCCGGTGCCGTGGCTGCGGCCGATGAGTTCGGTGAAGTAGCGGGCCATTTCGGCCTTGGCCTGCTCGCTGGCCTCGCGGCCGGCTCCGGCGGAGATGATGGTGTCGGACCAGCGGGCCATGAGCGGCTGGTCGCCCTCGGGGACGCCCATGAGTTCGCTGACCATGGCGAGCGGGAAGGGCCGGTTGACCAGTTCCATCAGGTCGGCGGGCGGGCCGTGCTTCTCGAGCCGGTCGAGCAGCCGGTCCATGACGGCCTGGGCGTGGTCGCGCAGCGAGCTCAGGGCCCGGGCGCTGAAGGCGCGGGCGACGACCCGGCGCATACGGGTGTGGTCCGGCGGGTCGGCGAAGCCGACGGCGCCTTCCATGGGGATGAAGTGGGGGGCGAGCCGGGTGATGGAGCGTCCGTAGACGGCCTGCCGGCTGAACCGCGGGTCGACGGAGACGAATTTGACGTCTTCGTAGCGGGTGACGAGCCAGGCGTGGCCGTCGCCGTGCGGGAGGCGGACGCGGGTGACGGGGTCCTCGTGGAGCAGCCTGGCGAGGAGCGGGTCGAAGTCGAGTCCGGTGAGGTCGGGGACGGCCCAGAAGTGGACGCGGGGCTCGTCGCCGGTGTGGGGGGTCGTGGTCGTCGTCATGAGGCCACCGCCGCTGTCGTGGGGAGAGGGGTGTCGAGGGGTGTGTCGGAGGGGGTGTCGAAGGAGGTGTCGGGGGTGTGGGCGGGAGTGCACCCGACCGGGGCGAGCGGGTCGAGGGAGTCCAGGTCTTCGAGGGTGCCGAGATCGCCGAGGTCGCCCATGCCTGCCAGGTCGCCGGGGCCGCCGGGGCCCGGGGCGCCCGGGCCGGCGCCGGGGCGGGCGGCGTCGCGGGGGCCCGCCTGTGCGCCGATCGACACGGTCCGGCGGCGCTGCGGGCCGGCGGCCTCGGGGCCGGTCCAGCTGCCCAGGGAGATCTCGGCGGTGATGCCGGGGCCGAAGCCGGCGAGGATGCCGGTGGCGCCGGGGGCGGGGCCGCCCTCGTCGAAGAGCCGGCGCAGCGCGTCGAGCACGACGGCGCTGGCGATGTTGCCGTACTCGGTGAGGGTGGCGCGGCTGAAGCGGAACATGTCGGCGGGCACGTCCAGGTGCTTGCCGAGGTCGTCGAGGATCCGGGGGCCGCCCGCGTGGATGAGGTAGAAGTCCTGGCGGCCGGCGTCCCGGCCGTGCCGGGAGGCGAGCCGGACGAGAGCGGGTGCGAGCTGCTCCATGGTGCCGGGCACGCGCTTGTCGAGCAGGAAGTGGAATCCGGTCTCGCGGACCTTGTAGGCGATCCAGTCCTCGCTGTCGGGGACGAGGTAGGAGCCGTTGCGCTCCAGCCGGATGCCGGTGCCGCCGGAGCCGCGGACGACGGCGGCGGCCACGGCGTCGCCGAACAGCCCGTTCGAGAGCAGGTTGCCCACGGTGAGGTCGTCGGGCTGGTAGCAGAGGGAGCAGAACTCGCAGGCGACGATCAGCGCGTTGGCTCCGGGGTACGCGGCGCAGAAGTCGTGCGCGCGGTTGATCGCCGCGCCGCCGGCGGCGCAGCCGAGCTGGGCGATGGGCATCTGCCGGGTGTCGCTGCGGAAGCCCAGGGTGTTGATCATCCAGGCGGTGAGCGAGGGCATCATGAAGCCGGTGCAGGAGACGTAGACGATCAGGTCGATGTCACGCGGTCCGAGCCCGGCGTGGTCGAGTGCCTCGGCGACGACGGCGGGGACCCGCGCCTTGGCCTCGGTCTCGTAGAGGGCGTTGCGGGCCTCGAAGCCCGGGTGGGCGAGCGTGCGCTCGAGGGGCTGCACCAGGTGCCGTTTGGCGACGCCCGTGTTGCCGATCAGGCGGAGGACGAGAGGCAGTGACTCGTGGCCCGCGTGGAGGGTGCGGGCCAGGTCGAGGGTTTCCTGCCGCGTGATCGTGTGTTCGGGCACGGCGACGGCGGGACGGCACAGGACGGGCATGGTGGTTGTCGATCCGTTTCGTCCGGGGTTGGGAAGGGGAGCCGGACGGCTTCATCATCCGTTCCCCCTTCCCTCCACCGGCCCGGATCCCGCCCCCGCGGGGGCAATGGCACCCGATTGTGTGATCGCGCGGCCCGACCCGGTCAACAGTGATCATCGGCGAAGAAAACCTGTCCCGACCTCTTGCCAAGCCCGGGGTGCGGCCGGATTTACTGGGCTGGCAAGGATCAACCGAATGATCGGTCGCCCGTTTTACGACGGTGTTGCGACCGCTTCGGGCACGACGGTGTGCGGGCGAGGGAGTGGCGCATGAGTGATCAGCTGGACGCGGGCGAGCGGCTCGGACGCGACGAGCTGGAGGCCCTCCAGCTGGAACGGCTGCGCGCGACCCTGCGCCACGCCTACGACAACGTGCCGTTCTACCGGCAGTCCTTCGACAAGGCCGGCGTACGGCCGGAGGACTGCGGCTCGCTCGCCGACCTCGCCCGCTTCCCCTTCACCGCGAAGACCGATCTCCGCGAGCAGTACCCCTTCGGCATGTTCGCCGTCGACCGGTCCGAGATCCGCCGCATCCACGCCTCCAGCGGTACGACCGGCCGCCCCACCGTCGTCGGCTACACCGAGCGGGACCTCGACACCTGGGCGGACGTCGTGGCCCGCTCCATCCGCGCCGCCGGCGGCCGGCCCGGCCACCGGGTCCATGTGGCGTACGGATACGGGCTGTTCACCGGCGGTCTCGGCGCGCACTACGGCGCGGAGCGGCTCGGCTGCACGGTGATCCCCGCCTCCGGCGGCATGACGGCCCGGCAGGTCCAGCTGATCCAGGACTTCGAGCCCGACATCATCATGGTGACGCCCTCGTACATGCTCACGCTGCTCGACGAGTTCGAGCGCCAGGGCGTCGACCCGCGCGGCACCTCCCTCAAGGTCGGCATCTTCGGCGCCGAGCCCTGGACCGAGGAGATGCGCCGGGAGATCGAGGAGCGCTTCGCGATCGACGCCGTCGACATCTACGGGCTCTCCGAGGTCATGGGCCCGGGCGTCGCGCAGGAGTGCGTGGAGACCAAGGACGGGCTGCACATCTGGGAGGACCACTTCCTCCCCGAGATCGTCGACCCCCTCACCGGCGAGGTGCTGCCGGACGGGGAGGAGGGCGAGCTGGTCTTCACCTCCCTGACCAAGGAGGCCATGCCGGTGGTGCGCTACCGCACCCGCGACCTGACCCGGCTGCTCCCGGGCACGGCGCGGGTCTTCCGGCGCATGGAGAAGGTCACCGGCCGCAGCGACGACATGGTGATCCTGCGCGGCGTGAACCTCTTCCCCACCCAGATCGAGGAGATCGTCCTGCGCACGCCCGCCGTGGCGCCCCACTTCCAGCTCCGTCTGACCAGGGAGGGCCGGCTCGACGCGCTCACCGTGCGGGCGGAGGCGCGCCCGGACGCCACGCCCGAGCAGCGCGCGGAGGCGGCGCGCGCGATCGCGACGGCCGTCAAGGACGGCATCGGCGTCTCGGTGGCGGTGGAGGTGGTCGACCCGGAGACGCTGGAGCGCTCGGTCGGCAAGATCAAGCGGATCGTGGACCTGCGGGACCGCGCGTAGCCTGGAGGGAGGAGGTGGTAGCGATGCTGGCGGACTCCCCCATAGCCGCGATCATTCCCGTGAACGACCTGGCCCGCGCCAAGCGCTTCTACACCGAGACCCTCGGCCTCACGCTCACGAAGGAGTCGCCCGAGGACACGAGGCTCGAGACCGGTGGCACGGTCATCGGCCTCTACGAGACGCCCTACGGCGGCCAGGCCCAGCACACACTGGCCAGCTGGAAGGTCGCCGACCTCGACGCCGAGATGAAGGAGCTGCGCTCCAAGGGCGTCGCGTTCGAGGACTACGACATGGCCGACCTCAAGACGGTGGACGGCGTGGCCGAGACGGACACGATGCGGGGCGCCTGGTTCAAGGACAGTGAGGGAAACATCCTCTGCGTGATGGAGGAGCGCGAGGGCTGACGCCCCGGGGCAGTCGGTCACAAGGCGCCGAAGCGGTCCCGCAGTTCGCGCTTGAGGATCTTGCCGCTGGCGTTGCGGGGCAGCTCGTCGACCAGGAACACCCGCTTCGGGGCCTTGAAGTGGGCGAGCCTGTCGCGTGCGTGGGCGAGGAGTTCGTCCTCGGTGACGTCCGCGCGCGGGACGACGAAGGCGGTGACCGCCTCGATCCAGCGGTCGTCGGGGAGGCCGACGACCGCTGTCTCGGCGACCGCGGGGTGCGTGTAGAGGGCGTCCTCGACCTGGCGTGAGGCGACCAGGACGCCCCCGGAGTTGATGACGTCCTTGACCCGGTCGACGACCGTGAAGTAGCCCTCCGCGTCGCGGACCGCGAGGTCGCCGGAGCGGAACCAGCCGTCGCGGAAGGCCTCCTTCGTCTCCTCCGGCTTGTCCCAGTAGCCGGTGCACAACTGCGGGGAGCGGTAGACGACTTCGCCCGGCGTGCCGTCGGGCACGTCCTTGCCGTCCTCGTCGACGATCCTCGCCTCGACGTGGCGCACCGGGCGGCCGCAGGAGTCCATGCGGCCCTCGTGCTCCTCGGGGCCCAGCACGGTGGCGAGGGGACCGATCTCGGACTGGCCGAAGCAGTTGTAGAAGCGCAGACCGGGCAGCCGGGTCCGCAGGCCCTCCAGGACCGGCACGGGCATGATCGAGGCGCCGTAGTAGGCCTTGCGGAGGGCGGACAGGTCGCGGGTGGCGTACTCCGGGTGGTTGGCGAGCCCGATCCAGACGGTCGGGGGCGCGAAGAGGCTGTCGCACCGGCCGGATTCGGTCAGGTCGAAGAGGAGCGCGGGGTCGGGTCCGTCGACGATGGTGTTCTCGGCGCCCACCGCGAGGTACGGCAGCAGGAAGACGTGCATCTGCGCCGAGTGGTACAGCGGCAGCGAGTGCACCGGCCGGTCGTCCTCGTGGAGGTCGAGGGCGTCGATGGCGCTCGCGTACTCGTGGACCAGGGCGCGATGGGTCATCATCGCGCCCTTGGGCAGGGCCGTGGTGCCCGAGGTGTAGAGCAGCTGGACGAGGTCGCGGGCGTCGCGGTCCGTGTCGTACGGCTCGGGCGCGGCGAGCGCCGCGAGGAACGAGTCATCGGTGTCGCGCAGGGGCCGTACGCGGAAGTCTTCGGGGACCCGGCCGGCGAGGGCCGGGTCGGCGAGGACCAGCGAACTGCCGGACTGGCGCAGGATGTAGTCGAGGTCGTCGCCCGTGAGGTGGTGGTTGACCGGCACGTGGACGAGACCGGCGCGTGAGCAGGCGAGGAACGCGACGAGGTAGGCGTCCGAGTTGTGCGCGTACGTCGCCACGCGGTCGTGTTCCGCGAGGTCCCATCGCTGCCGCAGGACGGCCGCGGCGGTCGACACGGCGGCGTCCAGCTCCGCGTACGTCCAGGTGCGCTCGCCGTACCGCACGGCCGTCCGGTCCGGGACCCGGCGGGCGCTCTCGCGGAGCACACCGTCGACGGTACGGGAGAGCAGTCGTCGTTCGTCCATGGCTCGGATCCTCGGCCGGGCCGGGCGGCCGGTCAAGTACCCGTCGCGGTTGTCGTGCCCGTGCACCTCGGATACCGAACGGGATGTTGACAGAGCAAGCGCTTGACTGCCTGGATGGCCCAACCCGCATTCCACGCATGCTCGTTGGGAGGCACGTTGCACTTCCGCACCCTGTTTCCGGCCCGACTGAAACACCTCGCCCTGGTCGGCGCGGCCCTCGCCACCGTCACCGCCTCGCTGCCCGCGGCGGCCGTCGCCGACGCCGGCGACCGGAGCCACCGCCCCTCCGACCGCGGCCTGTCGGCCGTCATCCGGTACACCGAGTACGGCATCCCGCACATCGTCGCCGGGGACTACGCGGACCTGGGGTTCGGCACCGGCTGGGCGCAGGCCGCCGACCAGGTCTGCGTCCTCGCCGACGGGTTCGTGACGGTCGACGGCGAGCGCTCGCGCTGGTTCGGCGCGGACGGCGCGCCCGACGGCTCGCTGTCGTCGGCGACGAAGAACCTCTCCAGCGACCTGTTCTTCCGCGGGGCCAAGGACGCGGGCACGGTCGAGGCACTGCTCGCCACTCCCGCGCCCGCCGGGCCGAGCCGGCAGCTGAAGGAGCTGATGCGGGGCTGGGCGGCCGGCTACAACGCCTGGCTGCGGAAGAACCGGATCACCGATCCGGCCTGCGCGGGCGCCGCGTGGGTCCGGCCGGTCACCGCGCTCGACGTGGCGCGCCGCGGCTGGGCGGTGTCCGTCCTCGGCGGTCAGGGCCGGGGCGTGGAGGGCATCACGGCGGCCCGCCCCCCGGCCGCCCCCGCCACCGCGACCGCCGGCCCCGCCAGCGCCGACGCGGCCACGACCGCCGTCCCCGACCCCGCCCGGACGGCCGAGGCCGCCCGCGCGCTCCTCGCCGCCGAGAACGCCACGATGGGCTCCAACGCGGTCGCCTTCCAGGGGAGCACGACCGCGAACGGGCGCGGCCTGCTGCTCGGCAACCCGCACTACCCGTGGCAGGGCGGGCGCCGCTTCTGGCAGTCGCAGCAGACCATCCCGGGCGAGCTGAACGTCTCCGGCGCCTCCCTGCTCGGCACCGCCGTCGTCAACATCGGCTTCAACGACAAGGTCGCCTGGAGCCACACCGTGGCCACCGGCGTCCCGTTCAGCCTGCACCAGCTGACGCTCGACCCGGCCGACCCCACCGCGTACCTGGTCGACGGCAGGCCGGAGCGGATGACCCCGCGCACGGTCACCGTCGCCGTCAAGGACGGGGCCCCGGTCACCCGTACCCAGTGGTGGACGCGGTACGGGCCGGTCGTCACCGGACTCGGAGCGAGCCTGCCGCTGCCGTGGACGGCGACGACGGCCTTCGCGCTCAACGATCCCAACGCCGCCAACCTGCGGGCCTCGGACACCGCCCTCGGCTTCGCGAAGTCCCGTTCCACCGCCGACATGGCGCAGACGCTGCGCCGCACCCAGGGCCTGCCGTGGGTGAACACCGTCGCCGCCGACGCGGACGGGCACACCCTGTTCACCCAGGCGCAGGTGCTGCCGCGGGTCACCGACGAGCTCGCGCAGCGCTGCTCCACGCCTCTGGGCCGGGCCACGTATCCGGCGTCTGGCGTCGCGGTGCTCGACGGCGCGCGCGGCGACTGCGCGCTCGGCTCGGACCCGGACGCGGTGCAGCCGGGCGTCTTCGGACCGTCCCGGATGCCGGTCCTGGTGGACGCCCCGTACGTGGAGAACTCCAACGACAGCGCCTGGCTGGCCAACGCCGACCGGCCCGTGACCGGTTACGAGCGGATCTTCGGCACGGTCGGCACGCCGCGTTCGCTGCGCACGCGTGGCGCCGTGGAGGACGTGGCGGCGATGGCCGGCCGTGGCGGGCTGACGGTGGCGGACCTGCAGCGCCAGCAGTTCGCGAACCGGGCGCCGGCCGGTGACCTGGCCGCGGCCGAAGCGGCGGAGGCGTGCGCGGCCGTGCTCGCCGACGATCCCGAGGCCTGCCGGGTGATCGCTGCCTGGGACCGCACCGTGGACACCGACAGCCGGGGCGCGCTGCTCTTCGACCGGTTCTGGCGGAGGTTCACGGGGACGGCGAAGCCGGCCGACCAGTGGAGGGTGCCGTTCTCGGCGGCCGACCCGGTGCGCACCCCGCACACGCTCAACACCGGCTCCCCCGCCTTCGCCCAGGCGCTGAAGGACGCGGTGGCGGAGCTTCGGGCGGCGGGGATCGCGCTCGACGCGCCGCTCGGCCGGCACCAGTTCGTGGTACGGAACGGGGCGCGGATCCCGGTGGGCGGCGGCACGGAGGCGCTGGGCATCTGGAACAAGACGGAGCCCGTGTGGAATCCGGCGGGCGGCGGCTACACGGAGGTCGCGCACGGCACCAGCCACGTACAGGCGGTGGGCTGGGACGGCGGGCGCTGCCCGGTCGCGCGGACCCTGCTGACGTACTCGCAGTCCTCGAACCCGAACTCGCCGCACTACGGCGACCAGACGCGGCTGTACGCGGGCGAGCGCTGGGTGACCGCCCGCTTCTGCGAGCAGCACATCCTGCGCTCGCCCGGGCTGCGCGTGGTGGTGGTCAGGGACTGAACGACAGGAAGACGAAGGCGGCGAAGATCGAGAGGTGGACGCCGCCTTGGAGGAGCGTGGCCCGTCCGGGCACCACGGTCAGGGCGCTCACCACGGCGGTGAGCACGAGCAGCACCATGTGGAGGGCGCCCAGGCCGAGGACGAGGGGTCCGTCCAGCCACACCGAGGCGAGCGCGATCGACGGGATCGTGAGCCCGATGCTGGCGATCGCGGAGCCGTAGGCCAGGTTCATGCTGGTCTGCATCCGGTCCCGGCGGGCCGCGCGCACGGCGGCGAGCGTCTCGGGCAGCAGCACCATCAGGGCGATGACGACGCCGACCACGGCCTTCGGAAGGCCGGCGGACTCGACGCCGTCCTCGATGGTGGGCGAGACCAGCTTGGCGTTGCCGACGACGGCGACGAGGGCGACCACGAGCAGTCCGAGGCTGAACCAGGTCTCGCGGGCGGTCGGCGGCTCGGCGTGGTCGTCCTCCGACTCCTGCCCCTCCTGGCCCGGCCGCGGCACGGGCAGGAAGTAGTCGCGGTGCCGGACCGTCTGCACGGCGACGAACACGCCGTAGAGCAGGAGCGAGGCGACGGCGGCGAAGGCCAGCTGGGCGGTGGAGAACTCGGGCCCGGGGTGGCTCGTGGTGAACGTCGGCAGCACCAGGGTCGTCGTCGCGAGGGTGCAGACGGTCGCGAGGGCGCCGCCGGAGCCCTCGGCGTTGAAGACGGCGACGCGGTTGCGCAGCGCCGCGACGAGCAGGGAGAGGCCGACGATGCCGTTGCAGGTGATCATGACGGCGGCGAAGACGGTGTCGCGGGCGTAGGTGGCGGTCTTCTCGCCGCCTCCGGCCATCAGCGTGACGATGAGTCCGACCTCGATGACGGTGACGGCGACCGCGAGCACGAGGGAGCCGTACGGTTCGCCGACGCGGTGGGCGACGACCTCGGCGTGGTGGACGGCGGCCAGTACGGCGGCGAAGAGGAGGACCGCGACCAGGCCCACCGCGAAGCCGGGCAGATCGCGGCCCCAGCCGGCGGCGAGGCCGGCGGCCGCGACCAGCGGTCCCCAGGTGGTCCACTGTCGTGCCAGTCCTGCCGTCGTCGAACTCATGCCCTGAATCCTGCCATAACGGCATGAAGGGATCGGTCCCAGCGCGTGGGGTGCGGGCATGACGGAGGCTCAGGCTCGGTCGGACGCCGACCGGCGCCGGAAGGCCGCCCGAGGTGTCCCGGGCGGCCTTCGTGCGCGTGGGGTCCGTCAGGGCTTGGGCAGGGTGCAGCCCGCACGGTTCAGGTCGACGACGTTGCCGGGGCCGACGCACGGGACGATGGTGTAGGTCTGCTGGGCGTAGTTGATGCCCTGGCGGACCGTCACGGTGCCGTTCTGGTCGACCTCGCACGGGTTGTTCACGGTGCAGCTCTGGCCGTCCTCGTTGCCCGTGTTGTTCACGGCCACGACCTTGCCGGTGGTCTGGTCGATCACGGGCGAGCCCGAGGTGCCGCCGATGGTGTTGCAGGAGGAGGTGTAGCGGACCGAGTCCTTCCAGGTCCAGTCGCCCTCCTTGAGGCGGTAGACGAACCCGTCGATGCTGCAGCTGTAGGTCCGCTTCCAGTAGCCGGAGACCACCGTGATGGGCGTGCCCTGGGTCGGGTGGGCGGCGTCGAGGGTCAGGGCGCCGATGCCGTACTGGCTCTGGATCTGCGCGTACGTCTTGGTCAGCCGGTAGAGCGAGACGTCCGTGTCGGTCATCGTGCCGTACGCGATCCGGTCGGCGCGCAGCGTGGCGACCTTGGTGCCGGCCCCGTTCAGGAGCGAGAACGAGCGGCTGGAGCGCTGGTTCAGGACGACCTCGCCGGCCGCCGGGAAGCCGGTCTCCAGGCAGTGGCCGTTGGAGAGGACGAGCGCGGGGTCGCCCGGCTGGGAGGCGGGCATGCGGACCAGGGAGCCGGAGCAGTTGCTGAGCGCGACCGTGCCGGCGAAGTCCACGGCGGCGGCCGCGGCCGTGGACTTCGCCGCCGTCCGCGCGCCGTGCGCCGCGGGGGCCGGGGCCTGCGCGACGGCGTCCCGGGGTGCGGACGCCATGGCCGGGGCCGCCGCCGCTCCCGTGAGGAGCAGCGCGAGCAGGGCACCGACGAGAGGCTTCTTCATGTGGGGGTTCCCCTCTGATGACGATGCAACCGAAGATCCTTCGATTGTCATGCGCATTCTCAAGAGGTCCCGCCCCGACTGACAAGGGCGCGTGCCCTGTTGGCCGGAAGCGACCCCCGCCTGCCGTCACAGCGGCCGGTCGTGCCCCTCCCAGTACGGGTCCCTCAAGCGCCGCTTGTAGAGCTTGCCGTTGGGGTCGCGGGGCATGTGCGCGATGAAGTCGACGGACCTCGGACGCTTGTAGCCCGCGAGGAGGCGCTCGCAGTGGGCCAGGATCGCGGCGGCGAGAGCGGGGCCGGGCTCGTGGCCCTCGGCCGGTTCGACGACGGCCTTGACCGCCTCGCCCCAGTCGGCGTGCGGGATCCCGAAGGCGGCGGCGTCGGCGACGGCGGGGTGGGCGAGCAGCGCGGCCTCGATCTCGGCGGGGTAGATGTTGACGCCGCCGGAGATGATCATGTCGATCTTGCGGTCGCGGAGGAAGAGGTAGCCGTCCTCGTCGAGCACGCCGAGGTCGCCGACGGTGAAGAACTCGCCGATGCGGCCCGCCGCGGTCTTGGCCTCGTCCTTGTGGTAGCGGAAGCCGCCGGTGCTCATCTTCATGTAGACGGTGCCGAGTTGCCCGGGCGGCAGGCGTTCGCCGTCGTCGTCGAAGACCGCGAGCTCGCTGATGGGCCAGGCGCGGCCGACGGTGCCGGGCTTCTTCAGCCAGTCCTCGGCGGTGGCGAAGGCGCCGCCGCCCTCGCTTGCCGCATAGTACTCCTCGACACAGTGGCCCCACCAGTCGATCATGGCGCGCTTGACGTGGTCGGGGCAGGGCGCGGCACCGTGGATGGCGTGGCGCATGGAGGACACGTCGTAGCGGCCGCGGACGTCCTCGGGGAGGGCGAGCAGGCGGTGGAACTGGGTGGGGACCATGTGGGTGTGGGTGCAGCGGTGGTCGTCGATGAGCCGCAGCATCTCCTCGGGCGTCCACTTGTCCATGAGGACCAGCGGGTGGCCGATGTGCAGGGCGGCGCCGGCGAACTGGAGCACCGCCGTGTGGTAGAGCGGCGAGCAGACCAGGTGGACGTTGCCGCCGAAGGGCCTGATGCCGAAGATGCCGAGGAAGCCGCCGAGGTAGGTCTCCTCGGGGGTCTTTCCGGGCAGCGGGCGGCGGATGCCGCGGGGCCTTCCGGTGGTGCCCGAGGTGTAGTTCATGACCCAGCCGAGGGTGCGGTCGGCGGGCGGGGTCGCGGGCTGCCCGTCGAGGAGTTCGGCGTACGGGCGGAAGCCGGCGATCTCGCCGACGGCGTAGCGGTGGCTCGGCGGGAGGCCCGCCTCGTCCGCGGCGGCGGTGGCGGCCCCGGCGAACCGCTCGTGGGCGACGAGGACCTTCGCGCCGGAGTCGGCGACGATCCAGGCGATCTCGGGGCCGACGAGGTGGTGGTTGACGGGGACGAGGTAGAACCCGGCCTGGCCGGCGGCCAGGTAGGCGGTGAAGAACTCTATCCCGTTGGGAAGGACGACGGCGAAGGCGTCGCCGCGCTCCAGGCCGGCCGCGCGCAGTCCGTGGACGAGCTGGTTGACCGCCGCGTGGAGGCGGCCGGCGGACCACTGCTCTCCGTCCGGAGCGGTGATGACGATCCGCTCCGGCTCGGCGGTGGCCTGCGCCCAGAAGCCGTTGGGACCCTGGCTCTCCCGGCTCTCCTGGCTCATCCTTCGCTCCTTCCGGCGATGCGGTTGATCCGGTCGACGGCCTTCTCGAAGCCGCGGGTGAGCTCGTCGAAGACCTGCCGGACGCTGCGCTCGGTGTTCATGCGGCCCACGATCTGGCCGACCGGCGTGCCGAGCAGCGGCGTGACCTCGTACTTCTGGATCCGGGAGACCGCCTCGGCGACCAGGAGGCCCTGCAGCGGCATCGGCAGCGGGCCGGGCCCGGCCGGGTCGTCCCAGGCGTCGGTCCACTCGGTGCGCAGCTGCCGGGCGGGTTTGCCGGTGAGGGCGCGGGAGCGGACGGTGTCGCCGGAGCCGGCGGCGAGCAGCTTCTCGGTGAGCGCGCGGGAGTGGAGCTCGGCCTCGGTGGTGGTGAGCCAGAGCGAGCCGAGCCAGACGCCCTGCGCGCCGAGCGCGAGCCCGGCGGCGATCTGCTCGCCGCTGCCGATGCCGCCGGCGGCCAGCACGGGCAGCGGCGCGACGGCGTCGACGACCTCGGGGGTGAGCACCATGGAGGCGATCTCGCCGGTGTGGCCGCCGGCCTCGTAGCCCTGGGCGACGACGATGTCGATGCCCGCGTCGGCGTGGTGGCGCGCGTGCCGGGCGCTGCCGGCGAGGGCGGCGACGAGCACGCCGTGCTCGTGGGCGCGGGCGACGACGTCGGCGGGCGGTGAGCCGAGGGCGTTGGCCAGCAGCTTGATGGGGTAGTCGAAGGCGACGTCGAGCTGGCCGCGGGCGACCTGTTCCATCCAGCCGGTGATCCGCCAGCCGGAGGCCTCGCCCTCGGCGAGTTCGGGGACGCCGTGCTTGGCGAGGGTGGCGCGGACGAACTCGCGGTGCCCGGCCGGGATCATCGCCTCGACGTCGGCCTCGCTCACGCCTTCGACCTTCTTCGCGGGCATGACGACGTCGAGGCCGTAGGGCAGGCCGTCGGTGTGGTCCTGCATCCAGTCGAGGTCGCGTGCGAGGTCGTCGGGGGCGGTGTAGCGGACCGCCCCGAGGACGCCGAACCCACCGGCTCTGGTGATGGCCGCGGCCACCGCGGGGAAGGGCGTGAAGCCGAAGATGGCGTGCTCGATCCCCAGTGTGCGACTCAGCTCCGTCTTCATGGGCGGCATGGTGCCGCAGCCGGTGTGCCGAGGGAAGAGATTTTCTGATGCAGTGTCAGATTCTTTGCGGTGCCGCGCGCTTCCCGGATCCTCCCGGCTCCGGTAGGAAAGTTTCAGATCTTGCCGGAGTGGCCGAAGTTTTCTTTCAGGAGCGGTGAGAGAGGGTGGGCATGACGGACGAGTCGAGGATGGGGAACCGGGGTCCGAGCCGCCGCGCGTTCGGCGGCGGCGTCCTCGCCCTGGGAGGTGCGCTGATGATCGGTACGGTGCCGGGAGCCGCGGCCGCGCCCGAACCGGGCCCCGGCGGCGGTGCGGGCGGCTCCGGGAGTGCGGGCGAGGCCGGGCCGGGCTTCGGCGCCGCGCGGCGGACGACGCTGCGCCGCGGCTCCGCCGAGCGGGCGGGGCTGCTGCCCGGACACCTGGACCGGCTGGTCGCGGACGCCGAGGCGTATCTGCGTCCCTCCCCCACGCACCCGTGGTACGCGGGCGCGGTGCTGCTCGCGGGACGCGGCGGGACCGTGGCGCTGCACCGGCCGATCGGCACGGCCGTGCGCTACGCGGCGTACGACGAGAAGACCGACACGGGCGTCGAGCTGCCGGCCGACCAGCAGATCCCGATGCGCGAGGACACCGTCTTCGACCTGGCGTCCGTCTCCAAGCTGTTCACCTCGATCCTGGCGGTGCAGCAGATCGAGCGCGGGACGCTGGTCCTGGAGGAGAAGGTCACGGCGTACCTGCCGGAGTTCGGCGGCGGAGGGAAACAGGACATCACGGTCCGTCAGCTGCTCACCCACACCTCGGGGTTCCGGGCCTGGATCCCGCTCTACAAGGAGCCGACGCGGGAGGGACGGCTGCGACTGCTGTGGAACGAGGTGCCGGCGAACCCGCCCGGCACCGTCTACCTCTACTCCGACCTGAACCTGATCACGCTTCAGCTGATCCTGGAGGAGATCACCGGTCACCCTCTGGATCACCTGCTCCGGAACGAGATCACCGCTCCGCTCGGGATGCACCGCACGCGTTTCCGTCCCCCGTTCTCGTGGCGCCGGGGCATCGCCGCCACCGAGGACGCCCGCAGGCCATGGTCCGGGCTCGACCGCGGCATGGTGTGGGGCGAGGTGCACGACGAGAACGCGTACGCCATGGGCGGCGTCGCCGGTCACGCCGGCGTCTTCGCCGACGCCTGGGACCTCGCCGTCCTGGCCCGCACCCTGCTCAACGGCGGGGCGTACGGCGACGCCCGCATCCTCTCCCCCGCCTCCGTGGAGCTGATGTTCACCGACTTCAACACCGACTTCCCCGGCGACGAGCACGGCCTCGGCTTCGAGCTCTACCAGCACTGGTACATGGGCGCGATGGCCACCCCGCGCACGGCCGGCCACACCGGTTTCACCGGCACCAGCCTGGTGCTCGATCCGACCACCGACGCGTTCCTGATCGTGCTCGGCAACTCCGTCCACCCGGTCCGGAGCTGGCGCTCCGGCTCCGCGCCCCGGGTCGCCGCCGCCGACGCCCTGGCCCGCGCCGTGCCGGTCCGCCCGGCCCGGGGCCGTACCGCGTGGTTCGCCGGCATGGCGAACGCGACGACCGCGACCCTCACCCTGCCGGAGGTCCCGGGGGCCGCCCGTCTCGAGTGCGCCCTGTGGTGGGACACCGAGCCGGGGACGGACGGCGCCGTCCTGGAGGCCTCGGCGGACGGCGGCGCGCACTGGGCACCGGTCCCGTTCACCACCACCGCGCGCGGTGACGGACCGCCGAGCCGCCAGGAGCACCCCGCCGGCGCGGTCGGCGGCTGGTCGGGCCGCGCGTGGTACGGGCTCCGCGCCGACCTGCCCGGAGGGACGACCGCGCCCGTACGGCTGCGCTGGCGGTACACCACCGACCGGCGCTACGTGGGCCGCGGGGTGTACGTGGACGCCCTCCGCCTCCTGGACCCGGCGGGCCGGCCCCTCTTCGACGAGGCCCGCCCGGCGGACCGGGCCCGCATCGAGGCGGTGGGCTGGACGGCCTCCTCGGACTAGAAACCGTCGGCGCCGATCGGGCGACGGCCCCGTTACACGACCGGCGTGTTCGCCGCGGGCCAGTGCCGGCGCTCGGGAATCAGTCTGCGCAGGATCCACAAGCCGGCGCGCAGCTTCCAGTCTCCGGGGGTGCGGATCTCGGAGATGAGCGCGGCGGTGCTCCTGCCGATCGACCGAGCCGCCGCCTCGGCCGCATCCGGGTCCAGGAGCCGGTCGCAGTTGAACCAGGCCAGGCCCCGGGCGACCCGGATCCCGTAGTTGGTCAGCAGTTCGTCGCTCCGGGTGAACAGCTGGTCCAGGGAGCGGAGTCCGTGGATGTACCGGGCGGCCAGGTCGTCCTGGACCTGGTCGATGCAGGACCCGAGTACGTCGTTCATGCGGTGGAAATCGGCGATGCGGCCGCGGTCGCCCGTGGCCGCCGCCATGCGACGCAACGCCTCCGGCAGGTCGTAGGAGATGTGCGCCATCATGGAGAAGAGCACGTCTTCCAGCGTGTACGAGCGCCGGACGCACGACGCGGCGAAGACGTCCCGCCACGGCGGGGGGATAGAGTCCGGCAGATCACCGGGCCGGACCTCGCCCACGGAGCCACCGGGCCGTCCTGCCAGCCAGGCGTCGATGCTGTCCATCGCGCCGAAGTAGGCCGATGCGAGCGTCTCGCACAGCTCGGCCACCCACGGCGGGTCCTTGAACGCGGGCGTACCCGCGTCCAGGGCCGTGGCGAGCGTCGTCGTGAGGCGGAAGTAGGTGTAGGCGAACGCGGCCCGGCGGTCCTGCGCGGCGTCGTACTGCCGGACCCGGTCGGCGAGCAGTCCGGCGACCAGGGCGACCTTATCGGCGGGGAGCATGGGCTCGGCGGCCATCAGGAGCGTGATCCTCCTGCCCGCTACGCCGGCGCGCTGATGCGGCCGGTCTCCTCGGTCGCCCTGCCCCAGTCACACAGCAGTTCCGCGAAGAGGCTCTGACGGTCGGGTGAGACCCGGTAGTTCGCGATCCAGAGGGCTCCGAGCAGCGGCATGCGGTAGGTCGCGGCCATGCCTCCGTCGCTGATCTCCGCGGAGTAGGTGAATCTCCGCGTGAGCAGGCCGGGCACGGGGCCGAGTCGCTCCTTGGCGCGCACGCTGACCCCGGTGCCGTTGCTCTCCAGTACGTACTGCTCGTCCAGGAGGTACAGCGTCACGCCGAACTTGGAGATCGTGAGCACGTTGTCGGCCTGGCCGAACTCGCCCTCGTCCGGCTTCGCCACGATCACCGAGTGCTGTCGCGCCGGGCCCACGAGCAGCTCGACGACGTGCATGGCGATCGCGAGGAGTTTGTGCGTCACCCCGATGCGGCTGCGAAGGAGACGACGCCAGGAGGTGATGCGGAACGTGGCCTTCCCCTGCCAGGTGCCGGTCCCGATGTCGAAGTAGTAGACGTGATTGGGTGCGCTCGTGCGGTTTCGAGGGACGCCCTCATGCTCCGTTGTCACACTGCGTAGCCTATCATCACTCTCCGTAAGTGGCTCTCTGAGGCTCGTCCGCTCGGGTGGACCGGCTGCCCGCCTCCGCCTCCACCTCGGCGAGGAAGGCCCCGACCACGCGGCGGTAGTGTTCGGGCTCCTCCGCCGAGGGCATGTGGGAGCTCTCCTCGAACAGCATCCAGGCGGCCCCCGGAACCGCCTCGACGAGGTCCCTGACCAGGGCGGGCGTCGCCACGTCGTAGCGGCCCGAGGTGACGAGCACGGGAAGGTCGATCTCGCCGAGCCGGGCGGTGACGTCCCATTCCTTCAGACTGCCGGTGAGGTTCCACTCGGCGGCGCCCCACAGCGCCTCGTACACATCCCGGTTCATGCTCGTGAAGGAGCGCACCAGGTGCGGCGGCCACGGGTCGAGGCGGCAGAGGTGGCGCGCGTAGAAGGCGAGCGCGGCGTCCTGGTACTCCGGGTCGTCGGTGGTGCCGGCGGCCTCGTGGCGGTCGAGGACCTCGCGTACCGCGGCGGGCAGGGACTCCTTCAGACGCAGGGTCTCGGCCTGGTAGGCGGGGGCGTCGGCGATGGGACCGGCGAGGACCAGACTCAGCAGGCCCCGCGGCCGGGTGAGGACGTACTCAAGCGCGAGCTGGCTGCCCCAGGAGTGCCCGAGGAGATGGACGGGATCGAGGCGGAGCGCCTCGCGGACCGCGGCGAGCTCGTCGACGAAGGTGTCGAGCGTCCACAGCGACGGGTCGTCGGGGTGGTCGGACCTGCCGCAGCCGAGCTGGTCGTAGAAGACGACCGGACGGCTGGTCTCCGTGGTGAGGCCGGCGAGGTCGTCGAGGTAGTCGTGCGAGCAGCCGGGGCCGCCGTTGACGACGAGCAGCGGCAGCTGCCCGCCGGGCGTCCGGGCGCCGACGACGCGGTACCAGGTGCGGTGACCGCGGAACGGCACGGTTCCTTCGGTGACGGACATGACCCCGCCTCCTCGTCTCGGCGGCACCCCTTCCATCATGCGTCCCGCGAAGCGCCGCCGTGCGCCGCCCCGGCCCGACCGGGGGCCCGGGCACGCGGTGTCCTCAGCCGGCCGGCTGGGCGGCCTCCCGCAGTGCGGCGAGGACGGGCTGGATCAGCGGATGGTCCTCGCCGCCGCGCCGGACCGCGGCGAAGACGCGGCGGGTGGGGGCGACGCCGTCGACCGGGCGGACCACCACGCCGGTGAGGTCGGTGCCGCGCAGGGCGGAGCGGGGTACGAGGGCCACGCCCGCGCCGGCGCCGGCCAGGGCGACGACGGCCCGGAAGTCGTCGGAGACGTGCTCCATGCGGGGTGCGAAGCCCGCGTACTCGCAGGCGAGGACCGTCACGTCGTGGCAGGGGTTGCCGGCGGACTGCCCGATCCAGGGGTCCTTGGCGAGGTCGGCGAGCGCGATCCGCTCCCGCCCGGCGAGCGCGTGGTCCGGCGGCAGGACGGCGTCGAACGGCTCCGCGTAGAGCGGCAACCGGGTCAGGCGGGCGTCGTCCTCGCCGGGCGCCCCGCGGTACTCGACGGCCACGGCCACGTCGACCTGCCGGTCCAGGACCATGAGCAGGCTCTCGTCGCCCTCCGCGTCCTGGACGCGGACGCGGATGCCCGGCGCGGTACGGGCGAGCGAGCCGATGGCGGGCGCCACGACGAGGCCGATGCCGGTGGCGAAGGCCGCCACCGTCACCGTGCCGGCCTCGCCCGAGCCGTACGCGGCGAGCTCGGCCTCGGCCCGTTCCAGCTGGGCGAGGACGGCGTTGGCGTGGGTCAGCAGGATCTCCCCGGCCGGGGTGAGCCTGGCACCTCGCGCGCTCCGCTCCACCAGGCGGTGGCCGGTCTCCTGCTCCAGCGCGGCGAGCTGCTGGGAGACGGCGGAGGGCGTGAGGTAGAGCGCGGCGGCAGCCGCCGTGACGGTGCGGTGGTCGGCCACCGCCCGGAGGATGTGCAGCCGCCGCGCTTCGATCATGCCCCTAGTCTCGCAGGGCGGCGCGCGCGTCGACGAACGCGTCCACGGCCCGGTTGACGTCCTCCGTGGAGTGGGCGGCGGACAGCTGCACGCGGATGCGGGCCTGGCCCTGCGGAACGACCGGGTACGAGAAGCCGATCACGTACACGCCGCGCTCCAGGAGCAGCTCGGCCATGCGTCCGGCCTCGGCGGCGTCCCCGACCATGACGGGGGCGATCGCGTGGTCGCCGGGGAGGATGTCGAAGCCCTCCTCGGTCATCCGGCGGCGGAACAGCTCGGTGTTGGCGTTGAGCCGCTCGCGCAGGTCGCCGGCCGACTCGAGCAGGTCGAGGACCTTGAGGGAGGCGGCGGCGATCACCGGGGCGAGGGTGTTGGAGAACAGGTACGGGCGGGAGCGCTGGCGCAGCAGCGCGACGATCTCGGCGCGGGCCGCGACGTAACCGCCGGAGGCGCCGCCGAGGGCCTTGCCGAGGGTGCCGGTGATGATGTCGACGCGGTCCATGACGCCGTGCAGCTCGGGGGTGCCGCGGCCGCCGGGGCCGACGAAGCCGACGGCGTGCGAGTCGTCGACCATGACCATGGCGTCGTAGCGCTCGGCCAGGTCGCAGATCTCGTCGAGCGGCGCGACGTAGCCGTCCATCGAGAAGACGCCGTCGGTGACGATCAGCTTGCGCCGGGCGCCGCCCTCGGTGGCCTCCTTGAGCTGCTGCTCCAGGTCGGCCATGTCGCGGTTGGCGTAGCGGAAGCGGCGGGCCTTGGACAGGCGGATGCCGTCGATGATGGAGGCGTGGTTGAGGGCGTCGGAGATGACCGCGTCCTCGGCGCCGAGCAGGGTCTCGAACACGCCGCCGTTGGCGTCGAAGCAGGAGGAGTAGAGGATCGTGTCCTCCTGGCCGAGGAAGCGCGAGATGCGCGCCTCGAGCTCCTTGTGGACCTCCTGGGTGCCGCAGATGAAGCGGACCGAGGCCATGCCGTAGCCCCAGCGGTCCAGCGCCTCGTGGGCGGCGGCGACGACCTCGGGGTGGTCGGCGAGGCCGAGGTAGTTGTTGGCGCAGAAGTTCAGCACCTCGCCGGGGCGGCCGCCCGCGGTGACGGCGACGGTGGCGGACTGCGGCGTGCCGATGACGCGCTCGGGCTTGTGGAGGCCGGCCTCGCGGATCTCGTCGAGGGTGGCGCGGATGTCGTCGCGTACGGAATCGAACATGAGGGAAGCTCCTGGGGGTCGTACGGTCCGGAGGGGGGTCAGGCGGTCCAGTCGAGGATGACCTTGCCGCCCTTGCCGGAGGCGGCGTCGTCGAAGGCGGCCTCGAAGTCGCGGTAGTCGTAGCGGCCGGTGATCACCGGCGACAGGTCGAGTCCGCCCTCCAGGAGCACGGACATGGCGTACCAGGTCTCGAACATCTCGCGGCCGTAGATGCCCTTGATGGTGATCATCGAGGTGACGATCTTCGCCCAGTCGACGGAGAAGTCCTCGCTGGGCAGGCCGAGCATGGCGATCTTTCCGCCGTTGGTCATGTTGGCGACCATGTCCCGCATCGCGTGCGGGTTGCCGGACATCTCCAGGCCGACGTCGAAGCCCTCCTTGAGACCGAGGGTGCGCTGGCCCTCGGCGATGGTGCTGTCCGCGACGTTCAGCGCGAGCGAGACGCCGATCTTGCGGGCGAGCTCCAGGCGCTCCTCGCTGACGTCGGTGACGACGACGTTGCGGGCCCCTGCGTGCTTGGCGACCGCGGCGGTCATGATGCCGATCGGGCCCGCGCCGGTGACCAGGACGTCCTCGCCGACCAGCGGGAAGGACAGCGCGGTGTGCACGGCGTTGCCGAAGGGGTCGAAGATCGCGGCGACGTCGAGGTCGACCGGCACCCGGTGCACCCAGACGTTGGAGGCGGGCAGCACGACGTACTCGGCGAAGGCGCCGTCGCGGCCCACGCCGAGGCCGACGGTGGCGCGGCACAGGTGGCGGCGGCCGGCCAGACAGTTGCGGCACTTGCCGCAGACCAGGTGGCCCTCGCCGCTGACCAGGTCGCCGACGGTGATGTCGACGACGTCGCGGCCGGTCTCGACGACCTCGCCGACGAACTCGTGGCCGAGGGTCAGCGGGGTGGCGATGGTCTTCTGCGCCCAGCCGTCCCAGGAGCGGATGTGCAGGTCGGTGCCGCAGATACCGGTCCGCTTCACCTTGATGAGGACGTCACCGGGACCGGCCTCCGGCTCGGGAACGTCCGTCAGCCAGAGTCCCGGCTCCGCCTTGTGCTTGACCAGTGCCTTCAATGTCACGGCTCCCGACGTGCGCGTCCTGTGATGTACCGGTTCCGGGCACGTCGACGCGCCCAAGATCCCCGGAGGAAAATCTTCCGTGCGTCGGGGGCCGGGGTCCATCGAGGTTTTCTTAAGCGCACTCGCAGATCAGCTTCACGCCCCTGGCCGGGACGCCGTGGGCGTCAACCCGTGAGCCGGTCGAGCACCGCCATGGCCGCGTTGTGACCCGGCACTCCGCTCACTCCGCCGCCGCGCACGGCGCCCGCACCGCACAGCAGGACGTTGGGCCGGGAGGTCTCGACGCCCCAGCGGCCTCCCGGTCCTCCTTCCTCCCCGTAGGGGAAGGAGAGGTCCCGGTGGAAGATGTGGCCGCCGGGCAGTCGCAGGTCGCGTTCGAGGTCCAGCGGCGACTTGGCCTCGACGCAGGGCCGGCCTTCGGCGTCCAGGGCGAGGCAGTCGGCGATCGGCTCGTCGAGGCACGCGTCGAGCTGCGCGAGCGTCGCCTTCAGGAGCGCGTCGCGGGCGCCGTCGGGGTCGGCGGCGAACAGCCGGGCGGGCGCGTGCAGTCCGAACAGGGTGAGGGTCTGGTAGCCGCGGGCCGCGGCCTCCGGGCCCAGGATGCTCGGGTCGGTCAGGGTGTGGCAGTAGATCTCCGAGGGCGGAGCGGCGGGCAGCCGTCCGGCGGCGGCCTCGGCGTAGGCGGTGGCCAGCTGCCCGTATCCCTCGGCGATGTGGAAGGTGCCGGAGAAGGCCTCGCGCGGGTCGACGGCGCGGTCGCGGAGCCTGGGCAGCCGGGTGAGGACCATGTTGACCTTGAGCTGGGCGCCCTCGGCGGGGGCCGGCGCCGGCTCGCCGAGGAGGCCGGCGAGCGCCTGCGGAGAGGCGTTGACCAGGACGTGTCCCGCGCCGACGACGCCTTCGCCGTCGGCGGTGCGGTAGGCGACCTCGGCGCGGCTGCCGTCGGTCTCGATCCGGGTGACCTCGTGGCCGGTGAGGACGGTCGCGCCGGCGGCGCGGGCGGCGTCCGCGAGGGCGTCGGTGAGGGCGCCCATGCCGCCCACGGGCACGTCCCAGTCGCCGGTGCCGCCGCCGATCACGTGGTAGAGGAAGCAGCGGTTCTGGAGCAGCGAGGGGTCGTGGGCGTCGGCGAAGGTGCCGATGAGGGCGTCGGTCAGGACGACGCCGCGCACCAGGTCGTCGGCGAAGTGCTTCTCGACGGCGACACCGATGGGCTGCTCGAAGAGCATCTCCCAGGTCTCGGCGTCGTCGACCAGGGCGCGCAGGCCCTCACGGCTCGGCAGCGGCTCGGTGAGGGTGGGGAAGATCCGGCGGGCGGCGCGGGCGGTGCGCCCGTAGAAGGCCTGCCAGGCCTCGTACTCGCGGTCGGAGCCGGTGAGCGCGGCGAAGGACGCGCGGGTGCGGTCCTGGCCGCCGCCGACGAGGAGGCCGGAGTCGGCGTACGGGGTGTACGAGGAGACGGAACGCTTCCGGACCGCGAAGCGCAGTCCGAGCTCGCGGACGATCTTCTCGGGGAGCAGCGACACCAGGTACGAGTAGCGGGACAGCCGGACGTCGACGCCGGGGAACGGCCGTGTGGAGACGGCGGCACCGCCGGTGTTCCCGAGCCGTTCGAGGACGAGGACCCGTCGCCCGGCGCGGGCGAGATAGGCGGCGGCCACGAGGCCGTTGTGCCCGCCGCCGACGACGACGGCGTCGTACGAGCCGTGCGGGGCGGAGGCGGGAGCGGGTGCCGACGCGGGTGCCGACGCGGATCCGGATGCGGGTGCGGGTGGGGTCATGCCTCTTGCTAACACCTCCCGGGCGGTCCCACCAGGTGCCGTGCGCACGGGTGTTGTCAGTGGCCTCCCCTACCGTCGGTGTCATGGGGAATCACTTCCAGACGCTGGTGGTAGCGGACGCCACGGCCGCGGAGGCGGCGCAGCTCGCCCGGCGCGGCCTCGACTGGCTCGTCGCGGCAGGGATCGTACGGGCGGAGCGCACCGACTGCGTCCTCGGCGCGCCCCTGGGCCATCCGCCAGGCCCGGCCTGGGAGCGGGCCGTGGCCGAGCCGGACTGGGAGCCGGACGGCGGCCTCGCCGTGCACACGGGCCGGCAGGTGTTCCACGCGGGCCAGGACGCTCCGGAGTTCGCGGTCTGCCCGGGCTGCGCCACGCGCACCGCCCTGGTGGAGGACACGTGGCAGCGGTTCGACGCGGCCATACGCGTCTGGGCGGGCGGCGACACGGCGGCCGCCCGGGTCGCGTGCCCTGCGTGCGGCCGGGACGGCGACGTGACGGCCTGGCAGTGGCACGACGACCGGTTCGCCTTGGCCTGCCTCGGATTCGCGTTCTGGGACTGGACGGAGTTCGGGTCGGACTTCCTCACGGACTTCGCGGAGGCGCTCGGCGGCCGCCGGGTCGTCCGGGTGTGGGGCAAACTCTGACCGCGCGTCACGCGAGCCCCCGGGACGGCCGGTCCGCCCTGCCCCGCCGTGCGTCGATCGACAGGCCCCAGGCCGTTTCTTCCGGATCCTGGCCTGTCCGGCCGAGATCCGGAAGAGACGGCCTAGCCGCCGCCTGCCAGGCGCTCCCGGCAGTGGGCCTCGTCGCTGCGGGCCGCGCGCGTGTCCGGGTGGTCGGGGCCGAGGAGGCGGGTGCGGGTCTCGGTGACGTGGCGGTGTTCCGCGAGCGCTTCCGCCCAGCGGCCGAGCCAGCCGAGCGCGATGGCGGTCTCGCGGCGGCTGGCGAGCGTGTCGGCGTGGTCCGGGCCCAGCACGCGGAGCCGTACGGCGCAGACCTCGCGGGCCTCGGAGAGGGCCTCCTCCCAGCGGCCGAGCCGGCCCAGGTTCACGCCCAGGCCGTGGCGGGCCCGCAGGGTCTCCGGGTCCTCCGGTCCTGCGGCCCGGGTGCGGGCGGCGACGAGCTCGCGGTAGAGCGCGGCGGCCTCCTCGGCGCGGCCCAGGCGGCCGAGGCAGATCCCGGCCTCGTAGCGGGCGGCGAGGGTGTCGGGGTGGTCCTGGCCGAGGACGCCGGCGCGCGCCTCGGCGACCTCGCGGTATTCGGTGAGCGCGTCCGACCAGCGTCCGAGCGCGCCGAGCGCGTGGCCGACCTCGTGGCGGGTGGCCAGGGTGTCGGGGTGGTGCGCGCCGAGCAGCCGGGCGCGGGCGTCGGCGACCTCGCGGGCGGTCGCGTACGCCTCGGGCACGCGGCCGATCCGGCCGAGGGTGAACGCCAGGTTGTGGCGGCAGCGCAGGGTGTCCGGGTGCTCCACGCCCATGGTGCGTTCCCGGGCGGCGAGCACCGTCTCGTACACGCCGCAGGCCTCGGTGTGCCGGCCCAGTGCGCCCAGGGCGTAGGCGGTCTCCTGACGGGCGGCGAGGGTGTCGGGGTGGTCGGCGCCCAGCGCGCGGGCCCGGCCGTCGGCGACCTCGCCGAACTGGCGCAGGGCCTCGGCGGGACGGCCGAGCCGGGCGAGGGCGAAGCCCAGCTCGTAGCCGCTGGCGAGGGTGTCGGGGTGGTCGGCGCCGAGGACGTGGGCCCGGTCCCGTACGACGGTACGGAGCAGGTCGGCGGCCTCCTGCCAGCGGTCGAGCCGGCCCAGACCGAGACCGGCGCGGTGCCGTCCGGCGAGGACGGCGACGAGTTCCGCCCGCGGGCCCGCGACGGCCGGGGACGGACGGCCGTCCGGGTGCGTGCCGCCGGCCGCCGGGCCGACGGGCACGGCGGAGGTCCACGTGACGGTCAGCGCCTCGGTGAGGGCCGCGGTCGCCTCGTGCGCGGGAGCGGCCCGCCCGGCGAGCGTCGTGGCGGCCGGGCGGCCCCGGCCCAGACCCGCGGCCCAGGCGGGCAGCGCGGGCGGCGCCGGTGGCGGCAGGGTCCAGGCACCGCTGCTGCGGCCGGCGGCGAGCCGGTCGCGGAGCTCGGCCGCGTCGTTCGGCCGGCCGTCGGGGGTCTTGGCGAGCAGGTCGAGGACCAGCGCGTCGAGATAACCGGGGAGTTCGGCACGGTGGCTGCGCAGCGGCGCGGGCACCGTGTCGCGGTGGCCGATGAGGATGGCCCAGGTGTCGTCCAGGTCGAAGGGCGGCACACCGGTGGCGATCTCGTAGAGGACGCAGCCCAGCGAGTACAGGTCGCTGCGGTGGTCGACCTCGCCGCCGCCGATCTGCTCGGGGCTCATGTAGTGCGGGGTGCCCATGGCGATGCCGGTGCCGGTGAGCCGCGAGGTGAAGCCGATGTCGGCGCCGAGTCGCGCTATCCCGAAGTCGCAGATCTTCACGGTGCCGCCCTCGCCGAGCCGCACGATGTTCGCGGGCTTGAGGTCGCGGTGCACCACGCCCTGGCGGTGGGTGTAGGCGAGGGCGTCCGCGACCTGTTCGGCGATGTCGACGACCTGGTTCACGGGGAGCGGCTGCTTGCGGTTGTCGCCGAGCAGCTGGCTGAGGTTGCGCCCTTCGAGGAGCTCCATGACGAGGAAGAGCACGCCGTCGGACTCGCCGAAGTCGTGCACGACGGTGATGCCGCGGTGCTGGAGCGCGGCGGCGACCCGGGCCTCGCGGCGGAAGCGTTCGCGGAGCACGGCCAGGTTGTCGGGGCTGCGCTGCTGGCCGAGCGGCCGGAGGCACTTGACGGCGACGCGCCGGCCGAGCGACTCGTCGGTGGCCCGCCACACCTCGCCCATGCCGCCGCGGCCGATCACCTCGTGCAGCCGGTACCGGCCCTGGATCAGCCTGGTGTCCGTGTCCGCCATCGCGTGCTGTCGCCCCCGTTTGCCCCGTCGTGGTGCCGCTCCCTCCCCGGCCCGTCCAGTATGGCTGTCCCGTCGCGCAGACTGTACGGCGCGGGTCGGGTCTGCGTGCCGAGCCGGTCCATCGCCCGCAGGATGTGGCGCGGGGGCAGCCGCCAGCGGAGCCGGTCGGGGACGCAGCGCAGCAGATTGGCCGTGGCGGTGAGCCGCCGGGTGACGGTCTCGGCGGGCGGCGCGGGCCGGCCGTACAGCTCATGGGCGTACGGAGGCAGGGAGTCGTACGCGAGGGCGGACACGCGCCGCCAGATCACCTCGCGCGCGGGGAGCAGGACCGTCGGGACGGGCGGCCTGCGCAGGAAGTCGTCCACGGTGCGGGCGTCCTGCCCGGCGGCGAGCTTCGGGCGGACCTCCGCGAAGTAGCGGGCGAGGGCGGCGGCGGTGCGCGGCACCTTGTCGGGGTCGAGGCCGACGAGCCGGGCGGAGGTGCGCTGTTCGTCGACGTAACGGTCGGCCTGGGCGTCGGTCAGCGGGATGCCGGAGCGGCGGACGACGTGGAGGTACGAGTCGATCTCGGCGCAGTGGACCCAGAGGAGGAGCTCGGGGTCGTCGACGCCGAGCAGCCGGTGGATCTTGCGCACCCGCGCGCCGGCGGCCTCGGCCGCCGGGGTGGTGTCGTAGCTGAGGGTGCCGACGAAGCTCGCGGTGCGCATGAGGCGGCCCCAGGCGTCCCTGCGGAAGTCGCTGTTGCTCATGACTCCGCGGACGGCGTCGGGGTGCAGCGCCTGGAGGTACAGGGCGCGCACCCCGCCGATCCACATGACGGGGTCGCCGTGGAGCTGCCAGGTGACGGACCCGGGACCGAAGAGCCCCGGGTCGGGTTCGGGCGGCGTGCTCGGGCCGGGTTCCATGGCCTCAGGCTAGGACGGCCGTGCGGGCACGGGAACAGGGCGGGCACCCGCGGACTGGATCCGGACCTGGATCCGGGGCACGGGAACAGGGCGGGCCCCCCGCCCTGGATCCGGACCCTGGATCCGGCCCGGTCGGCCTCTCCGCCGGGTCGGGGCGGCCTCTGGCCTGTCCGGGCGGATCAGGGCCGGACGGGCGCTAGCGCCAGATCGTCTGCACCGAGTCGAACTGCACCCAGGTGATCGGGTTGCCGGAGTTGGCGCCGAAGACCGTCACCGAGCCGGTCGGGCCGATCTCGACGCGGCAGGCGTTGATGCCCTGGCTGTTGTTGCGGGGCGCGGCGGCCCGCACGTGCGCCGCGGGCAGGGCGAACCCGTCCGGGAGCCGGCCGATCTTCGTGTCGGTGACGAGGTTGCAGGTGATCAGGCCGCGGGCCTGGAGGAACGCGGTGCCGGCGATGGTGACGAGCCGCACCTCGGGGACGGCGGCCGGGTTCGGGGTGATGCCGGACTCCAGGACGAGCGGGGTCCAGGCCCCGGCGTCGATCGTGCCGGGATCGGCGGCGGCCGGGGTGGCGGCGGCGAGGGTGCCGACGGTGAGGGCGGCAGGCAGGGCGAGGGCGGCGCCGAGGACGCCGCGGCGGTCGTACGACATGGGACTCCTTGGGTGGGGCGGGGGCCTGTCCGGCGGCTCGGGCCGGAGGCCGAGTGGCGGGAGGCCAGGTGGCCGGGAGGCCAGGTGGCCGGGAGGCCAGGAGGCCGGGAGGCCAGGAGGCCGGGAGGCCAGGTGGCCGGGAGGGCCGGAGGGTCGGAGGGCCGGAGGGCGGAGGGCCAAGAAGGCCCGAGGGCAGGCGAGCCGACGTGGCTGGTGTGGCCGGAGGGCCGGTGTGGCCAGGTGGGCTCTAGCGCCAGACGGCGGTGAAGTTGTCGAGCTGGGCCCAGGCGAGCGGCGCGGTGGAGCGTCCGCCGTAGAGCCTGACGGCACGGTCGGTGCCGACCTCGACGCGGGCGACGGCGGGTCCGCCGGGCGGGCCGCCGGCCGGCACGGTGGCGCGGGCGGTGACGCTCGGGACGAGGGAGTCGGGCAGGGTGCCGATGACCCTGTCGGCGGTGAAGGGGCCCTCGACGCCGCCGCCGAGCTGGAGGGTGGTGGTGCCGGCCAGGCTGACGAGCCGTCCCTGCGGGGCGTGCTGGTAGGCCGTCACTCCGGCGGCCAGGGCGAGCGGCTGCCAGTCGGTGAGGACCTTGACGCCGTCGGTCTCGGGCGCGCCCGACAGGGACAGGATGGTGCAGGTGCGCGGACCGGGGTCCTCGCAGGCGAAGCCGAAGTGGAGGTGGGGGACGCCGTCGCGGACGGAGACGGCCATGCCCTCGGCCTCGCGCCATGCCAGGCCGGGTCCCGCGGTGACGTGCCGGTGGTCGAGCTGGGCTCCGGTGGCCCACTCGAAGGCGGTGATGTAGGTGTTGCCGGGGAGCGGCACGGCGTCGAGACTCTGGCCCTTCAGCGTGTACAGCACGCCGGCGTGGGACGCGTAGCCCTGGAAGTCGGTGCCGTCGGCGGGGATGTCCGGGGTGATCCGCTGGATGGCCTGCCAGTCGCCCGCCGTCGCCCTGGCCAGGTCGTACCGGGCGAAGGTCGTCACGCCGCCGAGGTAGTAGCGCAGGACGAGTTCGTTCGCGCTGTGGTCGACGGTGGGCGTGATGAAGCGAGCCGCGGGATCGGGGGTGTAGGCGGGGCTGTGACGCGCGGTGCCGGAGTCGACGACGTCGCCGTCGGCGTAGGCGAAGCTGACGACGGCGGTGCCGTAACCCTCGTTCTTGCTGTTGGGCGTGGACGCGGCCTCGGTCCACAGCCAGACCTCCCCGGCGCGGTTCTCCACGCCGAGGTTGACGCCGTGTCCGAAGCCGCGCAGGTACATGTGGCCGCGGATCGCGCCGGCCTGGTCGAGGCGGGTCAGGCACAGGTCGCCCTGCGCCTTGCGGGTCGGGTAGTCGACGGCGGCGGCCTCGTCGTCGAGCCGGAGACCGCCCTCCATGATCTGGAGCACGTAGACGTCGCCGGTGACCGGGTCGACGGCGAACGACTGCATGACCGTGCCGTTGTGGAGCGGGCGCCGGTGGAGCAGTTTGCCCACCGGCCCCGCGATGTCTATCTGTCCTGGGATGGTGACGCTCAAGGGCGCGGCTCCTCGGGAGATGGCGAAGGCTCATGATCGAACCGCGCCAGTCTGCCAAATCTCCTCCTCGATGGTGAGGACCCGGGTGAGCGGACGCCCGGCGAGGGCGGGCGAACTGGCCGGCCGGGACCAGACCGTGGTGGTGAGGAAGCGCAGGAAGCTCTCGGCCTGCCCGGGCTCGGCGAAGCCGAGGTCGACGACGACGTAGGCCGGGTCGTCGACGGGCCGGCGGACGGTGTGCCGCAGGACGCCGGCCTCGGCGCGGGCGGCGGCGAAGCGGTCGAAGGCGCGCTTCCACAGGGCGTAGTCGGTGACGGGGTGCTCGATGTGGAGGGTGATCACGGCTCCTCCTGGTGGGTGGCGCGGGCGGCTCGGCCGCTGTGGGGTGCTCGTGGTTCCGTGTTCCCAGGGTGGGGCGGGGCGGCACGGCGGCGACATCCCAGATCCCTGGGGTTCCGGCCCGTACGCTCCGCTCCATGTCCTCGCCCACCGTGTACGCCCGCTCGTACGAGCGGATCGCCCGGCTCTGCGCGGCCGGCGGTGACACCCGGGAGCTGCGGGTGCGGGTGCTACGGGAGTTGCGTGAGGTGCTCGGCTTCGACGCCTTCGCGTTCCTGCTGACCGATCCGGCGACCGAGGTGGGCTGCGCGCCGGTGGCGCGGATCCCGGATCTGTCCGATCTGCCGAGGATCGTCCGGCTCAAGTACCTCACGCCGGTCAACCGCTGGACGACGCTGTCCCGGGCCGCCGCGCTGAGCGGGTACGAGCCGGGGGCGCGGGGGCCGATGTGGGCGGAGGCGCTGCGCCCGCTGGGCGTACGGGACCTGGCGTCGGTGGTGTTCCGGGACCGGCACGGGTGCTGGGGCTTCCTCGACCTGTGGCGGTACGGGTCGGAGTTCGGGCCCGCCGAGCTGGGCCTGCTGGACCGCATCGCCGGACCGGTCACGGCGGCGCTGCGCACGGGCCAGGCGGCGACGTTCACGGCGAGGCCGGCGGGGGCGGTACGGCCGGGCCCGCTGGTGCTGCTCCTCGCGCCGGACCTCCGGGTCCGCGGCCGGACCCCGGACTCGGACGCCTACCTGGCCCGACTGATCCCGCCGGAGGAGGGCCACGCACCGGTCCCGGCCGCCGCGTACAACGTGGCGGCCCAGCTCCTGGCCCGCGAGGCAGGCGTGGACGCCCATCCGCCGCGGGCCCGGGTGGCGCCGGCCGACGGCCTGTGGCTGACGCTTCGGGCGGCGCGGATCGGCGACGAGGAACCGGCGCGGGAGCGCCGGATCGCGGTCACCATCGAGGAGACGACCCCGGCCGAGCGCCTCGACGTCTTCGCCCGCGCCTACGGCCTGAGCACCCGCGAGCGCGAACTGCTCGCCCTCCTCGCGGAGGGCGCCGACAGCCATGCGCTGGCCGCCGCGCTCTTCCTCTCCGAGCACACGGTCCAGGACCACCTCAAGTCCGTCTTCACGAAGACGGACACGCACAGCCGCCGGACGCTGCTGGCACGGGCGCTGGGGACCTGACGGTGATGCGTCGGTCTCCGTCCATGGGGTCGGGCGCCAGGAGGATGCCGGCCGGTTCGGCGCGGGCGGTGCGGTCGGTGTTGACGAACGCCCAGCGGATGGTGCCGCCCCGGACGCCGCCTGATCGCACCCGCCTTCCCGGCCGGGCACCTCACACGCGGCGTCAGCGGCGGACGCGCGGCATGCCCAGGCCGATCCAGGAGATGATCTCGCGCTGGATCTCGTTGTTGCCGCCGCCGAAGGTGAAGATGACGGCCGAGCGGTAGCCGCGTTCGAGTTCGCCGTGGAGGACGGCGCCGGCGGAGCCCTCCTTGAGGGCGCCGGCGGAACCGGTGATCTCCATGAGCCAGGCGTAGGCGTCACGGCGGGCCTCCGAGCCGTAGACCTTGACGGCCGAGGCGTCCTGGGGAGTGAGGGTGCCGTTCTGGACGGCGTTCACCATCTGCCAGTTGAGGAGCTTCATCGCGTCGAGGCGGGTGTGCGTACGGGCGAGCGAGCGGCGGACCCACGCGAGGTCGAGGACGCGGCGGCCGTCGGCGAGTTTCGTGTCCGCGGCCCAGCGCTGGACGTCGTGGAGGGCGCGGATGGCCATGGTGCCGTGGGCGGCGAGGGTGACGCGCTCGTGGTTGAGCTGGTTGGTGATCAGCCGCCAGCCCTTGTTCTCCTCGCCGACCCGGCGCGAGCAGGGCACGCGAATGTTCTCGTAGTGGCTCGCCGTGGTGTCGTGCGAGGCGAGGGTGTTGATGACGGTGCAGGAGTAGCCGGGGTCCGTGGTCGGCACCAGGAGCATGGTAATGCCCTTGTGCGGCGGCGCGGCCGGGTCGGTGCGTACGGCGAGCCAGACCCAGTCCGCCGTGTCGCCGTTGGTCGTCCAGATCTTCTGGCCGTTGACGGTGTAGTGGCCCGTGGTCACGTCGCCCTCGCGGACCGCGCGGGTCTTCAGGGCCGCGAGGTCCGTGCCGGCGTCGGGCTCGCTGTAGCCGATCGCGAAGTCGATCTCGCCGGAGAGGATCTTCGGCAGGAAGTACGCCTTCTGCTCGTCGGTGCCGAACTGCATGATCGTGGGGCCGACCGTGTTCAGCGCCATCAGCGGCAGCGGGACACCGGCCTGGGCGGCCTCGTCGAAGAAGATGAACTGCTCCATGGGCGTGAGCCCGCGCCCGCCGTACTCCGTCGGCCAGCCGACGCCCAGCCAGCCGTCGGCACCGAGACGGCGCACCGTCTCCCGGTAGAAGCGCTTCTGCGCGGCCGGGTCGGCGTAGCGGGAGTGGACGTCCTCGGGGACCAGCTCGGCGAAGTAGGCACGCAGCTCGGCGCGCAGGCGGTGCTGGGCGGGCGTGTACTCGAGTTGCATGGCGTCTCCCGTGGCTCGGTGCTCCGCGCGGTGGGGCGCCACGGTAGAACGTGTTCCATAAATGCGGAAGGCCCGTGCGCGGTCGGGGCGCAGGGGCGGGACAAGCGTTACGGGGCGGGGGTAGGAGCGGGGTCAGGCCCTGGGGTCCGCGTCTGGACAGGGACGGCGCAGGGGCAGGCGCCGGGACAGGGATGCGGACGGGCGGGCGCGCGAGAGGGACGGTCGGCGGACGGTTCCGCGCGGGCGCGCCGTGACCTGCCGGCCGGCGGCCGCCCGTCCGAGCGGCCGCCGGTCAGGGAGCCGCCCGCCGTGTTCCCCGGCCGGTCAGGGGAGCAGTTCGTCGAGCGAGGCCCGCCCCTTCTCGGCCATGCGGCGCTCCGCCCAGGCCAGGTTCTTGGGAGTCAGGTCGCGACCCGACGCGAGGCACACGTCCTCGGCCGAGAATTCGCCCTCCGACCCGGCGTGCAGCAGCCTGTCGGGCGTCGGGGTGTCCCCCCGGGCCCCCCGGGACGTCTTGTCGGTGTCACCGTTCATGCCGCCTCCTCGTGTTCTGCGGGTGGCACTCGCCATTCTCGTGTCCGGCTCCCGGTCCCGCATCCGGGCGACACCGGCGCCCCGCGAGCCGGTGTCGGCGGCACGTCGGCGCCGTGTCGACGGGGGCGGGGAGGCTGACGGCCCGGCCGTCGCGGAACCACCGCAGAAAGTGAGCCCTCTCATGTCCTTCCAGCCGTCCCAGGCATCCCGGATATCCCCCACGCCCCAGACGCCCCAGACACCCGAGACACCCCAGACACCCGAGACACCCCAAACACCCCAGACACCCCAGACACCCCCAGCGTCCGAGGCGTCGCCGCCGCGCCTCCCCGATCCCCTCCCTCTCCGCCGGGTGCGCGTCACCGCCGTCCGGCCGGTCACGCCACGGATGCTGCGGGTCACCCTCGGCGACCCGTCGCTCAGCGGGGCCTCGCTCGCCCGCCCCGACGCGCAGGTGAAGCTGTACTTCCCGCGCCCCGGGCAGTCCGAGCCCGTGCTGCCCGCGCCGGACCCGGACGGCGACGTCATGCGCTGGTACGCGGCGTACGGCGCGATCCCGGAGCCGCGGCGGCCCTGGATGCGCAGCTACACGATCCGGGCGCACGACCCGGCCGCCGGGACCGTGGACGTCGACTTCCACCTGCACGGCGGCGACGAGGGCGGCGGCGCGGAGGGGCCGGCGACGCGGTGGGCGCGGGGCGCCCGGCCCGGGGACGTGCTCGGCATGTTCGGGCCCTCGGAGTACTTCGCCGCGCCCGTCGACCCCGGTGCGGGCGACTGGGCCCTGCTGATCGCGGACGCCTGCGCGCTTCCCGCGCTCGCGACGGTCGCCGAGGCACTGCCGCCGGGCCACCGTGCCGTCGCCTTCGTGGAGGTGGCCGACGCGGCGGAGGAGCAGCCCCTGCCGAGCCCGGGCGCCCTGACCGTGCACTGGCTGCATACGGCCGACGGGCGCTCCCTCGTGGACGCGGTACGGGCGGCCACGGGCCTTCCGGACGGCGAGCCGTACGCCTGGCTGGCCGGCGAGGCCGGCGCCGTACGGGAGCTGCGCCGCCATCTGGTCGAGGAGCGCGGTGTCGACCGCCGGTCGGTCGACTTCGCCGGTTACTGGCGCCACCGCCTCACCCAGGACGACGCCCCGGCGCCGGATGACCTGGCGGAGGCCCGGGAGCGGCTCGCGTCGCGGGAGGCGTAGCCCGGCCGGCCGGCGCCCGGGCCGGGTGGTCCCGTACGAGCGCCGCCGCCTCGTGCAGCGTGAGGGCGCGGCCCTCCTCGTAGGGAGCGGTGAAGGCCGTCGGGGCGAGGAGCGCGCGGAGGGCGGCCTCGGCGTGGGCGCGTACGGCCGCTTCCGTGCGGGCGGTGAGCGGGCGGATGCCGGCACCGCCCGGGCCGCCGCGGTGGGCGTCGTACGCGCCGAGCAGGCGCGCGCCCTCCTCGGCGGCGCCGGAGCCGGCGCGGGCCCACGCGGCGGTGGCGAGCTGGGTGACGACGAGATAGGGCGCGACCAGGAAGGCCAGGGTCTCCATCTCCCGCACCGCGTCCGCGAGTCGGCTGTTGGCCGCCTCGAACGCGCCGTCGAGGCAGTCGAGCCAACCGCCGAGGCCGTCGAGCATGCCGCGGAAGAGACCCGGGGTCAGTTCGCTGAAGTTCGCCCGCATAAAGGCCAGTTGTTCGCGGGCCGGAGCGGTCCTGCCGGTGTTTCCGTAGTGCTGGGCGAGCAGCAGGCGCGCGGTGCTCACGGCCTCCACGCCCGACGCGCCGGACTCCTCGGCGGCCTCGACGAGCATCCGCTCGGTGGCCGCCCGCGCCACCGGGTCCTCCGCCACCTCCGCCGTACGGAGCCGGACCGCGGCCAACAACGCCTTGAACACGTGGACCTGGGAGCGTGCCCCGAGGCGGGCGACGGCGTCCATGGCCCGCGCGAAGTCCGCCGCGGCCTCGGCGGTGCGGCCGGCCCGCTCGTAGGTCTCGCCGCGCGCCGCAAGCGACTCGGCGATGCCCCACGAGTCCCTCATCGCCTCGAAGCGGGCGAGCGCCTCCTCCGCGTCCCGCTCCTGGCCGCCGAGCAGCCTGGCGCGCAGCAGCAGCGCGAAGGCGAGGTCCCAGCCCTCGCCGTGCTCGCGCGCGGCCGCGACCAGCGCGGCCAGCGTCTCGTCCAGGCCGGCGAACCGTCCCGTCATGAGCTGGGCGAAGAACCACATGGTCCCGGGATGGCGGCAGTTCTGCGGGAGACCCGGACGGTACGCGGAGACGACGGCGTCGAGCCGGGCCCGGGTCGAGGCCTGCTCCAGGGCGGTGGCCCCGCCGCCGCCCTCCGTCGCGAGCACGAGCAGCCGGCCGCCGCGCCGCGCCTCCCACAGCCGCTCCCCGGACCACGGCGGCGGTACGTCGCCGCACCGGCCCTCGAACGGCTCGGCGGCCCGTACGGGCTCCGCGAACGGGTCCGGTCCCAGCGCGCTCGCCTCCCGCGCCCAGGTGAGGGCGTCGTACTGGTGGTTGCGCAGCTGCCAGAACCAGCTCATGGCGTGCACCAGGCACAGCGCGTCCTGCTCCGCCCGCAGCCGTACGGCGGTCCGCAGCGCGCCGCGCACGTTGTCGTGCTCGGTCTCCAGGCGGAGCATGGCGGACTCCTGGCGGGGGCCGCGGAGTTCGGCATCGGTGAGCCGGGCGAGCTCCCGGTAGTGGGTCAGGTGGCGGCGCTCGGTGGCGGCACGGTCCCCGGCCTCGTCGAGCCGCTGCGCGGCGTACTCCGCGACGGTCTCCAGGAGGCGGTAGCGCATCCCGGCGCCGGTCCCGACCTCGGTCCCCGTCGCCGTCCCCGTCCCCGTCCCGGGTCCGCCTCCCGGCGCGGCGACGACGAGCGACTTGTCGACGAGGGAGCCGAGCAGATCGAGCACATCGGCGGGGGCCGGTCCGGCCGGGCCGGGACCCTCTGCCGTTCCGGACGGCGCGACCGGGCCGTCCGGAACGCCGTTCACACCGCCCGCCCCGCCGCCCACACCGTCCGGCGCGCCGCAGACCGCCTCCGCCGCCTCCAGGTCGCAGCCGCCGCGGAAGACCGAAAGGCGGCGGAGCACGGCGCGTTCGCCTTCGTTCAGGAGGTCCCAGGACCAGTCGACGACCGCGCGCAGGGTCTGCTGGCGCGGCAGGACCGTGCGGGCGCCGGAGGTGAGGAGACGGAAGCGGTCGTCGAGGCGGTCGGCGATCTGGCGGGCCGTCAGTACCCGGAGCCGCGCCGCCGCGAGTTCGATCGCCAGCGGCAGTCCGTCGAGGCGGCGCACGATCTCGGTCGCCGCTTCCGGGTCCTCGGCGACGTCGAAGCCGGGACGCGCGGCGGCGCCGCGCTCGCCGAGCAGGCGCACCGCCGCCGCGTCGGCCAGCGGGCCCACCGGGTGCAGCACCTCTCCCGGTACGCCCAGCGGCTCCCGGCTCGTCGCGAGCACGGTCACGCCGGGGCAGCGGGTCAGCAGGGCCGCCGTCAAACCGGCCGCGGCGGCCACCACGTGTTCGCAGTTGTCGAGCACGAGCAGCATCCGGCGGCGGGCGCAGTGCTCCACGAGGGCGGTGAGCGGGTCGCGCGCACCGGCGTCCGGGAGGGCGGATCCGCTCCAGACGGCGGTCTCGCGGGCTTCGAGGGCGGTGAGGACGGCGGCGGGGACGTCCGACTCCTCGCGTACGGCGGCGAGTTCGGCGATCCGGACCTCCTCGGTACGCGCCGAGGCGGCCTCCAGGGCGAGGCGGGTCTTGCCGACGCCGCCGGGACCGGTCAGGGTGACGAGCCGTGATGCGCCGCTCGTCAACTCCTCCGCCAGGCCGTGCAGTTCGTCGTCACGGCCCAGGAAGGAGGTCGGCGGCGCACCCACCGTGCGCCTGACGGCGACGGCCGGCTCCGTCGCTCCACCTCCCTCCAGCAACTCCTCGTACACGCCCTTGAGTTCGGGTCCGGGTTCGGTGCCCAGCCGGTCGGCCAGCGCGCGGCGTACCGTCTCGTAGGCCTCCAGCGCCTCGGCGGGGCGCCCGGCGGCGCGCAGGGCGCGGAGGCGGAGGGCGTGCAGGGGCTCGTCGAGCGGGTGCTCGGTGGTGAGGGCGGCGAGCGGCGCGAGGGTGTCCTGGGCGCGGCCGAGGGCGACGTCGGCCGCGAGCCTGTCGCGACGGGCGCGGGTGCGGCGCGCCTCGGCGCGTACGGCGAGCGGGTCGGTCGCGTGTCCGGGGAGGTCCGCGAGGGCGGGGCCGTGCCAGAGGCCGAGGGCCTGGTCGAGGAGGGCCGCGGCGGGTGCGGGGCGGCCGGCATCCAGCTCGCGTGCCGCCTCGTCGGCGAGGCGCTCGAAGCGGAAGAGGTCGACGTCCTCGGGCCCGGCGGCCAGCCGGTAGCCGCCGGGCGCGGAGCCGACCGCGTCGCGGCCGAGGGCGCGGCGCAGCCTGCCCACGAGGGCCTGGAGGGCCGCGACCCGGTCCTCGTCGGTGTCGTCCCCCCACACCTGGGCGATCAGGGCGTCGGTGCGGACGGCGCGGCCGCCCGCCGCGGCGAGTGCGGTCAGCAGGGCGCGCAGCCGGGCGCCGTTCAGGGCCGCTTCGCCGCCGTCGGTGCGGCGGGCCCGGGCGGGGCCGAGGACGCGGTAGGGCGGGGTCGGGGGCTGGGGCGGCGACTGCACCGGCCCATTCTGACGAATCCACCCGTGTGGCGTCGTCCGAGCCATGGCGTGCGCGGGGTGCCGGTTCGACAATGGGGAGGATGACCGATGACGAGCGGAGCGCGCGCGGCGGCGAGATCGGGCCGACCGAGCGCCTCGCCATGAACCGCACCGGCAGTTTCGACTGGGATCTCGACACGGGCACCATCGATGTCGACGACGCGGGACTGCTGGTCTTCGGTGTGGCCCCGCACGACTTCGACGGGCGCCCCACGACGCTCGTGCGCGGACTGGACCCGACGGAGCGGACGCGTCTGGAGCAGGTGATCCGAGACGCGATCACCGGCGGCAGGTCCTCGTACACGGCGCACGTCCGGCTGGAGCGGGCGGACGGTACACCCCAATGGACGCACGTGCAGGCGCGCATCCTGCGCCGCGGCGGCGGGATGGCGCACCGGATCGTGGGCATCGTGCGGGACGCGACGGCGGAGGTGACGCACTCGGCGTTCGTCCTGGACCTGGAGAAGCGCCGCGAGGTGCAGACCACGATCGTGGAGCGGACCACGCACGCGCTGTCGCGCGCGGTGACCGTGGACGACGTGACGGCCGCGCTGACCGGGCCCGGCGGGCTCGCGCGGCTCGGCGCCGAGGGGCTGGCGCTCGGTCTGGTGGAGCACGGCTCGCTCAACATCATCGCGCTGAGCGGTGAATCGCTGGAGGCCTTCGACGACTTCCGCAGCCGGCGGCTGGACCGCGGGCTGCCGCTGGCGGAGGCGGTGCTGAGCGGGCGGCCGCGGTTCGTGCCCTCGTTCCCGACGCTGGGACAGGACTTCCCCGAGCTCGCCCCGTACGTGGTCCGGATGCCGTTCCGCTCGGCCTGCTATCTGCCGCTGGTGGCGCAGGCCCGCTCGCTGGGCGGGATGGCGCTGTTCTACCGGCGCCGCAGCAACTTCAACGCCGACGAGCGCAATCTGCTGCTCGGACTCGCGGCGATCGTGGCCCAGTCGCTGCAGCGGGCGATCCTCTTCGACGAGGAGCGGGAGCTGGCCACCGGGCTCCAGGCGACGATGCTGCCGCGCCGGATCCCGCGGATCACCGGCGGCGAGATCGCCGTGCGCTACCACGCGGCGTGGAGCGGACGGCAGGTCGGCGGCGACTGGTACGACGTGATCCCGCTGCCGCGCGGCAGGGTCGGGGTGGTCGTGGGCGACGTGCAGGGCCACGACACCCACGCCGCCGCGATCATGGGACAGCTGCGGATCGCGCTGCGGGCGTACGCGGGCGAGGGCCACGCGCCGTCGACGGTGCTCGCGCGGGCCTCCCGGTTTCTCGCGGAGCTGGACACCAATCGCTTCGCGACCTGCACCTACGCCCAGGTGGACCTGGCCGGCGGCACGGTGCGCGGGGTACGGGCGGGGCACCTGGGGCCGCTGATCCGGCACACGGACGGCCGGGTGGGCAGGCCGAAGCTGCGCGGCGGGCTGCCGCTCGGCCTGGCGACGCTGTTCGGGGAGGAGGAGTTCCCCGAGACCCGGCTCGACCTGGTGCCGGGCGAGACGCTCGTGCTGTGCACGGACGGCCTGGTCGAACAGCCCGGCACGGACATCGAGGCGGGTCTCGCGGCGCTCGCCGACGCGGTGAGCAGCGGCCCGCCGCAGGCGGAGGCACTGGCCGACCACCTCTCGGAGCGACTGTGGGAGCGCTGGGGCTCGGGCGACGACGTGGCGCTGCTCGTGCTGCGGCGCAGCCCGGACCCGGGCACGCCGAAGGCGCCCCGCATCCACCAGTACATCCACCAGGCCGACCCGCAGGGCCTGTCGGACGCGCGGGCCGCGGTGGGGCAGGCGCTCGTGGACTGGGGCATGCCCGAACTCGCCGACGACGCCGAACTGTTGACGGGTGAGCTGCTCGTGAACGTGCTGCTGCACACCGAGGGCGGCGCGGTGCTCACCCTGGAGGTGCTGCCCGAGCCGGTGCGGCGGGTGCGGCTCTCGGTGCAGGACCGGTCGAGCGCCTGGCCGCGGCGGCGCACGCCGGGCGAGGCGGCGACCTCGGGCCGCGGACTGCTCCTGATGGACGCCATCGCCTCGCGGTGGGGCGTCGAGCCGCGGGGCGAGGGCAAGGCCGTGTGGTGCGAGATCGGGCCGCCGCCGTCGGACACCCCCGCGCCGGCGCCGACGTCGGCCTCGACCTAGCGGAGGGCGGTGCGGCCCATGGACCCCGTGGCGGCGCTGGAACGGATCGCGTTCCTCCTGGAGCGCTCGCAGGCCCCCACGTACCGCGTCCGCGCCTTCCGTACGGCGTCCGCCGCCGTGACGGCGCTCGGCACGGAGGAGGTGGTGCGGCGCGCCGCCGCCGGCACCCTGGAGGCGGTGAAGGGCATCGGCCCGAAGACGGCGGCCGTGGTGCGCGAGGCGCTCGCGGGACGGGTTCCGGCGTACCTGGAGCACCTCGAACAGGAGGTGCGGCTTCCTCGTACGGACGGCGGCGAGGAGTTGCGGGCGGCGCTGCGCGGCGACTGCCACGTGCACTCGGACTGGTCCGACGGCGGCAGCACCATCGAGGACATGGGGCGCACGGCGGCCAGGCTCGAGCACGAGTGGACGGTCCTGACGGACCACTCGCCGAGCCTGAAGGTGGCGCGCGGTCTGTCGCCGGATCGGCTGCGGGAGCAACTGGACGTGGTGGCGCGGCTGAACGAGGAGTGGGCACCGTTCCGGCTGCTCACCGGGATCGAGTGCGACATCCTGGAGGACGGCTCCCTCGACCAGGAGCCGGAACTCCTCGACCGGCTGGACCTGGTGGTCGGCTCGGTGCACTCGAAGCTGCGCATGGAGGCGCGGGCGATGACCCGCCGCATGGAGCGCGCGGTGCGCAATCCGCTGATGGACGTGCTCGGTCACTGCACGGGCCGGCTGGTGAGCGGCGGACGGCTGCGGCCCGAGTCGGAGTTCGACGCGGAGCGGGTCTTCGCGGCCTGCGCGGAGTCGGGGACGGCGGTGGAGATCAACAGCCGCCCGGAGCGGCGCGATCCGCCGCGCAGGCTGCTGCGGGAGGCGGTGGCGGCGGGCGTGTACTTCGCGGTGGACACGGACGCGCACGCGCCGGGTCAGCTGGAGTGGCAGATCTTCGGCTGCGCGCGGGCGGAGGCGTGCGGGGTCACGGCCGACCGGGTGATCAACACCTGGTCGGCGGAGGAACTCCTCGCTTGGACGCGGGCATGAGGGGCCGATTCCCGGGCTCGCGCGGGAGGAGGCGGGTCCGCGGGCAGGCCGGGTCCGCGTGAGCCGGCTGGGCCGCCTGGCGTCAGGCGCGCTGCCAGACCGTGGTGACGTTGCAGAACTCGCGGATGCCGTGGCCGGAGAGCTCACGGCCGTAGCCGGAGCGCTTCACGCCGCCGAAGGGCAGGGCGGGGTGGGAGGCGGTCATGCCGTTGACGAAGACGCCGCCCGCCTCCAGGTCCCGTACGAAGAAGGCGACATCCTCGTCCTTGCGAGTCCAGACGTTCGAACTCAGGCCGAACGGCGAGTCGTTGGCGACGGCCACGGCCTCCTCGATGTCGCCGACCGGGTACAGGGTCGCGACGGGCCCGAAGGTCTCCTCGCGGTGGACGCGCATCTGCGGCGTGATCCCGGTGAGGACGGTGGGACGGTAGAACCAGCCGCGGGGCAGCTCGTCCGGGCGGCTGCCGCCGCACAACGCGGTGGCGCCCTTGCCCACGGCGTCGTCGACGAGCTCTTCCAGGTCGGCGCGGCCCTTCTCGGTCGCGAGCGGCCCGACGTCGGTGTCGTCGTCGAGCGGGTCGCCGACGGTGAGGGCGTTCATGGCGGCGGTGAAGCGCTCGGCGAAGTCGTCGTAGACGTCCTGGTGGACGATGAAGCGCTTGGCGGCGATGCAGGACTGGCCGTTGTTCTGCACGCGCGCGGTGACGGCGGTCTTCACGGCCCTGGGCAGGTCGGCGGAGGGCATGACGATGTACGGGTCGCTGCCGCCCAGTTCCAGGACGGTCTTCTTGACCTCGTCGCCGGCGATCGCGGCGACCGAGCGGCCGGCGGGTTCGCTGCCGGTGAGGGTCGCGGCGGCGATCCGGGGGTCGCGCAGGACGCCCTCGACGGCGCCGGAGCCGATGAGGAGAGTCTGGAAGCAGCCCGCGGGGAACCCGGCGCGGCGGAACAGGTCGCCGAGGTAGAGGGCGGTCTGCGGGACGTTGGAGGCGTGCTTGAGGAGTCCGGTGTTGCCGGCCATCAGGGCGGGCGCGGCGAAGCGGATCACCTGCCAGAGCGGGAAGTTCCACGGCATGACGGCGAGGACCGGGCCGAGCGGACGGTAGTGGACGCGGGCGAGGTCGGCGCCGGAGTCCTGGACGTCGTGGTCGGTGGGACGCTCGTCGGCGAGCAGGGCCTCGGCGTGCTCGGCGTACCAGCGCATGGTCCTGGCGCACTTGGCGGCCTCGGCGCGGGCGGCGACGATCGGCTTGCCCATCTCGGTGGTCATGGTGCGGGCGATGTCCTCGGCGTCCTCGTCGAGGAGGGCCGCGGCGGCCTTCATGAGCCGGGCGCGCTCGGCGAAGGGCGTGGTGCGGTACTGGCGGAAGGCCTCGTGGGCGGCGTCGATGCGCCGCTCGACCTCGGCGGGGCCGTGGGCCTCGTACGTGCGCAGCGTCTCGCCGGTCGCCGGGTTCACGGTGGCGATGCCCATCTCGTCTCCTCCTGACCTGGAGCCCCCGCGCGTCCTCCCCCAGGGTCAACCTTCCGCCGCGGGGCGCGGCCCGCAAATCGGGGCGGGGCGGCGGGGTGACGGGGCTCGCCGGGCGTCCGGCGCCAGGGCATGGTTCAGGCGCCGCTCATCCGCCGCCCGGCCCCCGGCTCAGGCGCCGCTGATCCGCCGCCCAGCCCCCGGCTCAGCCGTTGCTCAGCCGCCGGTCACCCACCGGAGGGCGCCCGCCAGGTGGGCGCGGAAGGTGGGATCCGCGTACGCCTCGATGGCGTGGCCGAGGGCGGTGAACAGCACCCGGCCGCGGTCGGGCGCGGCCTCCCGGCACCACACCAGGGGATGGTCGGCGCCGAGGGTGCCGCCCTCGTAGCTGGTCTCGTCGACGCGGGCGAGCACGTGGACGCCGGAGGCCCTGGGGTGGGTGGTGTACTCGTACCACTCGTCGGTCCAGGACCAGCGCGCGGGCAGCGGTGCGGTGGCCGGGTGGGCGGGGTCGTCGACGCGGACGGTGCCCGGCTGGAGCGGGGGGTGGCCGGCGAAGCGGGTGCCGAGGAGTTCGCCGTAGAACGGCCAGTCCGGCTCGGCGTTGGCGGCGGCGTGGACGACGAGGAGGCCACCGCCGCCCCGTACGTACGCCTCGAAGGCGGCGCGGCCCTCGTCGGTGAGGACGGTCCCGGTGGTGGAGAGGAGCACGACGGCGGCGCAGCGGGCCAGCCGGTCCGGCGTGAACGCGGCGGGGTCCTCGGTGGTCTCGGGGGTGAGACCGGCCGCGGCGGCGAGTCCGGCGAGCGCGGCGGCCCCGGCGGGTATCGAGTCGTGGCGGTAGCCGGTGGTGCGGGTGAAGACGAGGACGTCCCCGCCCCTGCTGCTGTGCACGTGCCGCCACTCCCCTGCCGTCGGTGTCCGGGCTCCGGCGCTTCACCTGCGGCAAGCGCTTTCCGCCTCGACCGTAGCCAGCGGGAACGGGCTGCCGCAAGATCCCGGCCCGCGTCGGAACGCGCCGGATGTCCGGCGTGCCGTCTCCGCGAGGCCGCGTCCTGAGCCGGCGCTACGCCTGGTCCGGATGCTCCGTGGGCCTGGTGACCGACTCCAACAGGGGTGCCAGGAAGTCCCGTTCGAGGGTTCCGGGCGGGAGCTCGGCCGGCTCCACATAGCTCTGGGCGAGACCGCCCTCGCGCAGGGCGACGACCAGTCGGGCGAACCGGTCGGTGTCCACGGTGAGTTCGCGTCCGGCGCGGCTCAGGACCAGCTCCAGGCCGCGGGCGATCTCGGCACGGAGCCGGGCGTCGTGCCGGGCGAGCACCCACGCCGCCTGCGGGTCGCGGATCGCGTGCAGCGTGAACTCCGTGCTCACCAGGTACCAGTCGCGCTCGTCCGGCTCGACCCGCGAGGCGAGTCGGGCGAGCCGTTCGAGCGTGTAGTCCTCGGGCCCGAGCGCGTCGATCGCCTCGGCGAGGCGCCGGACGATCCGCTCGCCGTGCTCGTCGAAGAGGGCGAGGAAGAGCTCCTCCTTGCTGGCGAAGTTCGAGTAGTACGCGCCGCGCGTGAAGCCTGCGCGTTCGCAGATCTGCTCGATCGACGCGGCGTGGAACCCGTGCTCGGCGAAGGTCTCCAGGGCCGCCCGCAGGAGGGCCGCGCGGGTGCGGGGACGGCTCTGGGTGACACCTTTCGGCACGGGTGGGCTCCTCCTCGTTCGCGGTCGCGCGCCCGCCGCGGCCCTGCCGGGTCGCGCGCGTGAGTCGTCGCGGTGGCACTTTCCCGGCCGATGCCCGGGTCGGACCGGGCCCGGATCCGGGCCCTGGCCGGCCGCCCACGATACCGGCGGGGCGTGCGGCTGCTGCCGGGCGGGCTTCCGCTCGCCCGGCGGGCGGCGGCGCGCGACGTTAAGATTCACGCATGGGAGAGCGGCCCGGCGCGCCCGCCGCGCCCGAACTGGTCCTCGAGATCAACGGGGACGCGACCGTGATGAACCCGGGCCGCGTCTATCGCATCGGACGCGACCCCACCAGCGATTTCGTCCTCGCCGACGCCCGGGCGTCCTGGCATCACGCGGTCCTGCGGGCGGTCAGCGGCCGGTGGACCCTCGAGGACGAGGGCAGTACCAACGGCACCTTCGCCGACGACCGCCGGGTGGCCCTCAGCACCGTCGGCCCCGGCACCGTCATCCGCTTCGGACATCCCCTGGACGGCCCCCGGGCCATGCTGCTCCCGGCGGGGCCGTCACCGGACCCACGAGACGCGCGGCAGGCACAGCCGTCACAGCAGGCGCCCCCGGTCGCGCCCCCTGAGCCGACGCCCGCGCCCGCGCCGGGGCCCTCGCCCACCGCGGAGCCCTCGCCGGAACCCTCGCCCGCCCCCCAGCCAGAGCCCGTACGGGCACCCGCTCCCCAGCCCGCGCCGGCGGCGAGCGCTCCGCCGCGCCCGTCCTCCGTCTCGTACCCCGGCCTCACCGGCACCTTCCGGCAGCCCACGTCCGTGCGGCCGCTGCCGGCCCGCAGCATCCGCATCGGCCGCGCGCCCGACAACGACCTCGTCGTCGACGACCTGACCGTCTCGCGCCGGCACGCCGAGCTGCGGGCGGCGCCGGACGGCACGTACTGGATCCGCGACCTCGGCAGCCACAACGGCACCTTCCTCAACGGCCGTCCGATCGGCGAGGCCCGGGTGACCGCCGAGGACATCGTCGGCATCGGCCACCGCGCCTACTGCCTGATCGGCGGCAACCTGGTCGAGTTCACCGACACCGGCGAGGTCTCCCTCGACGTGCAACGGCTCGCCGTGACCGTCGACCACGGCCGCAAGACCCTCCTCGAGGACGTGTCCTTCCCCGTCGGGCAGAAGTGCCTGCTCGCGGTCGTCGGCCCGTCCGGCGCGGGCAAGTCGACCCTGCTCGGCGCGCTCACCGGCCAGCGGCCCGCCGACCGCGGCACCGTCCTCTACGACGGCCGCGACCTCTACCGGGACTACGCGGAGCTGCGCCAGCGCATCGGCCTGGTCCCGCAGGACGACATCCTGCACCTCCAGCTCACCGTCCGCAGAGCCCTGGGTTACGCCGCCGAGCTGCGCTTCCCCGAGGACACGGCTCCCGCGGAACGGCGGGCCCGGGTCGACGAGGTGATCGGAGAGCTGGGCCTGGAGGAGCGGGCCGGGCAGCCGATCCACAGCCTCTCCGGCGGCCAGCGCAAACGCGTGAGCGTGGCCCTGGAACTGCTGACGAAACCCTCGTTGCTCTTCCTCGACGAGCCGACCTCCGGCCTCGACCCCGGCATGGACCGCTCGGTGATGCACATGCTGCGCGGCCTCGCCGACGACGGGCGCACCGTCATCGTCGTCACCCACAGCGTGCTGAGCCTCGACGTGTGCGACCGGCTGCTCGTGCTCGCGCCCGGCGGCCGGGTCGCGTACTACGGTCCGCCCGCCGACAGCCTGGACTTCTTCGGCTTCGCGCAGTGGCCGGAGGCGTTCGAGGCCTTCGAGAACGACCGCGGACGCGACTGGGCGGGCCAGTACCGGACCTCGCGCTTCCAGCGGCAGTACATCGACGATCCTTCCGTACGGCCGGGACCGGCGCCGGTGGCCGGAGTGCCGCCGGAGCCGGCACCGCCGCCGAAGGCGCAGAGCTGGGGCGCCCAGCTCCGTACCCTCGTCCGGCGGTACGCGGCGGCACTGTCCGCCGACCGGACCTTCCTGGCCATCATGGTGGCGCTGCCCTTCGTCATGGGTGCCATGGCCCGGGCCCTGTCGGAGGGCAGCCTCAATCCCGAGTCGACGCTGAACGTGCTCCTGATCCTGTGCGTGGGCGGCGTCCTGACGGGCGCGGCGAACGCGGTGCGCGAGCTGGTGAAGGAGCGCACGATCTACCGCCGTGAGAGAGCCGTCGGCCTGTCCCGTTCCGCGTATCTGATGTCCAAGGTGACGGTCCTCGGTCTGATCACCGTGGTGCAGGCGGTGGTCCTGACGCTGGTGGCGCTGATCGGCGTGCCGTTGAACGTGCCGGGCGACGGCCAGGGCGTGCTGATGCCCCCGCTCGTGGAGCTGACCCTCGCCGTCGCGCTGCTCGCCTTCACCGCGATGATGCTCGGCCTGTTCGTCTCCGCCCTGGTGAGCAAGGAGGAGGTGACGATGCCGCTGCTCGTCCTCCTCGCCATCGTGCAGGTGGTGTTCTGCGGCGCGCTGCTGAAGGTGACGGGCACGCCCGTCCTGGAGCAGCTGGCGTGGCTGGTGCCGTCGCGGTGGGCGTTCGCGGCGATGGGCGCGACGATCGACATCGGCGCGACCGTGCCGGGCGAGAAGACCGCCGACCCGCTGATGGACCACTCCGTGGGCGTCTGGCTCTTCGACATGGGCATGCTGGTCGTGCTCTGTGTCGTCCTCGGTCTGGTGGTCGCCCGGCTGCTGCGCCGGCACGAGCCGGTCGTGATGCGGAGGTAGGAACCCGTGGTCTCTGCGGATGGCACGCCGGAGTACGTGCCGGGCTATGTCCCGGGGTACGTGCCGGAGTACGTGCCGGACTTCCGGCCCACGCACGTGGTGCCCCGCGACGGGCTGCCCGCCTGGGAGGCGCCCGACCCGACGCTGCCGACCGCGTCGCTGGACGCGTTCCTGCCGGTGCAGCTGACGGAGCGGGTGGGCGACTGGGGCCAGGTGCTGTGCTCCAACGGCTGGTCCGCGTGGGTCGACGCGCGGCTGCTCGTCTCCGTACCGGCGGATCCGCCGGCCGCGGGCGGCCCGGTGACCCGTACGGCCGACCCGCGCCCGCTGATCGCACGGGCCGAGGACGCGCTCGGGCGCTACCGGCGGGCCGCGGAGGAGCTGGCGGCGGGCCGGGTGGACGGCGAGACGTTCCGCCAGCGCACCCGCGGTCTGCGGGTGGGGATGGTCGTGGACGGCGAGTCGGTGTGGCTGTACGACGCGGAGCACGAGCGGTGGGTGTACTGCGACGGCATGGGGCTCCGTACGTACGCGGCCTCGTCGGGCCCGTCGGCGGCGGGCCGGCCGGCGGCTTCGGGCGCGGCAGCGGCTTCGGGCCCGCCGGCGGCAGGCCGGCCGGCGGCTGCAGGCCCGTCGGCGTCGGCGCCGACGCCGGGGTCCTCGCCGACGCCGGGGTCCTCGCCGACGCCGGGGTACGCGCCGACGCCGGTGGCCACGCCCACACCGGCGCCCGCGCCCGCGCCGACGTCCGCGGCCACGCCCGCCGGCTCCGCCGGGCGGCCGGCTGCCGCATCCGCTCCGGAACCGGCCTCGGAGCTCGTGCCCGAGGCCGAGCCCCGGTTCCGGACCCAGGCCCGGGCGCAGGCCCGGCCCGAGGACCCGGCCGAGGCGGAGCCCGGGTTCGTGCCCGCCGTCGACGTCGGGCACGAGCCGACCCAGGTGGTGCCCCAGCTCGTCCAGGACGCTCTCCGGGGCCCCGGGACGGGTCCCTGGGCGGGCGCCGCGGAGGGGCCGGACGCCACCAGGGTCGTGTCGGAGCCGCCGGCACAGGAACGGGCCGACACGCAGGCAAACGCCGGCGCGGAGGCGGAGGCGGAAGCGCGGGTGGAGGAGGAAGCGCCGGAGCCGGACGGGCGGGGTGAGGGCCGATGACGCCGGCGACGCCCGCGGCCGGGGCGGACGGGGCGGGCAGGGCGGACGGGCGCGGCGATCCGGGTACGGACCCGGCGCCCCACCCGACGACGCATCCCGGGCTCCCCGCCGCCGGCCGTGACTCGGGGCTGCTCGGCAAGCGGATCGCCGGCTACCTGGTGGAGCAGGAGATCGGGCGCGGCGGCATGGCGGTGGTCTACCGGGCCTTCGACGTCAAGCTGGAGCGCACGGTGGCGCTGAAGCTGCTCGCTCCGGAACTGGCCCGCAACGACACCTTCCGCAAGCGCTTCGCGCACGAGTCGCGGGTGGCCGCCGCCATCGACCATCCGCACATCGTGCCGGTCTTCGAGGCGGGCGAGACGGAGGGCGTGCTGTACATCGCGATGCGTTACGTGCCGGGGCAGGACCTGCGGGCGCTCCTCGACCGGGAGGGGCCGCTGGCCCCGGTGCCGGCGGGCCGGATCGCGACCCAGGTGGCCTCCGCCCTGGACGCCGCGCACGCGCACGACCTGGTGCACCGGGACGTGAAGCCGGGCAACATCCTGGTGGCCGAGGGCACGGACCGGGACCACCCGGAGCACGTGTATCTGACCGACTTCGGGCTGACGAAGAAGTCGCTGTCGCTGACCGGGTTCACCACGGTCGGGCAGTTCGTCGGCACCCTGGACTACGTGGCGCCCGAGCAGATCTCCGGCAAGCCGGTGGACGGGCGCTGTGACGTGTACAGCCTGGCCTGCGTGGTCTTCGAGACGCTGACGGGCGTGCCGCCGTTCCGCAGGGACGACGACATGGCGCTGCTGTGGGCCCACCAGTACGACCCGCCGCCGCCCCTGTCGGAGGAGAGGCCGGGACTGCCGGAGGCGGCGGACGAGGTGTTCGCCGTCGCGCTGGCGAAGTCTCCGGACGAGCGCTACGGCACGTGTCTGGAGTTCGTGACGGAGCTCCGCGCGGCCCTGGCACGGGAGGCGGGCACCGGCGGCACCGGCCGGACGGGCCGGGCGCGGAGCGACGAGTGGCGGCCCACTCCCCCGCCGGAGCCCCCGGCATGGGCACGGCCGGTGTTCCGGTCGCTGGGGCCGTGACGGCGAGCGTACGGATCATGTTTGCGCGCCGGCCGGGCCGCTGCGATCATCCGGTGACGCCGAGGGGATGATCGGCGAACAGGGGGGGAATCATGCGTGAGGGAGATCGTGGCGCCGTTCTGCGCGTCGCCGCTGCTCGTGTCGCCGTCGGTGGCGCGCTGCTGGCCATGGCCCTGACGGGCTGTTCCGGCGGGTCCGGCGGGTCCGGGAAGGACCGGTCGGCCGGCGCCGGGACGCCCGCGGCTTCTTCGCCCGCGCCCACGCCGTCGCGGCCGTCCCGCGCGGAGGTCGCCCAGCGGACCGGCGCGCTGCTGACCAGGACGCTCGGTTCCGGGGAGGCGGAGGACGTCGCGGGCCCGGGCGGGCTGATGCTGGTCGACGCGTGGTCGAGCGGCCAGGCCGAGTACGTGTGGGAGACGGCGGACGGGCGGCTGTGCCACGCCACGGTCGGCCCCCAGGTCGTCGGCGTGCGGGCGTGCCTGACGGAGCCGCACCAACCGCCCCTCGCGAAGTCGGGCGGGACCAGCGGCCTCTTCACCTCGTTCGCCGGGGGCTGGGGGCGGATCTTCGCCGTCGACCACGCGAAGGTGACGGCCGCGAGCTGTGGCGGCGAGCCCGTCAAGGTCATCCCGATCGGCACGGTCGCGGACGACGCCCGCACCCTGTACGCCGTGTGGTTCCCGGACTACACCAAGGGCGAGATCCTGCTGACGCTGCAGCGCGGCGACAAGACGTCCCAGGAGCCCTTCACGCTCGGCGACAGCGGCGACGACTCCTGCGCAGCGACTCCCTAGGGACTGGCCCCCCAGGGGTGCCTCGCCGGCCCGGCCCTCAGGGGTGCCTCGCCTAGCCCTTGTCCGCCGGGACCTCGCCGCGCCGCTGGACGCGGCTCGCGAGCAGCGCGCCCAGGAAGCCGGTCACCAGCCCCCAGAGCAGGGCCAGGCCGACGATCTTCCAGATGTGCGGCCGGAGCACGACGTCGGCGCCGAGCGCCCCGAGGTCGCCGATCCCGAGGATCGAGAGGCCGAAGCTCGCCTCGACGTTCGTGAGCGGGGCGACCACGAGCATGGTGACGGCGAAGGCGGCTCCGACGTGGACGGCGTGGCGCCAGAGCGGGACGCCGGCGGGCGAGCGGACGGCGGCGAGGAAGGCGGCGGCGAGGACGAGGACCGCCGCGATCGGCAGCAGCCACCAGGCGCGCCCGTCGTAGGCGGCGAGAGCGGACAGGTCGACGGTCGACAGGTCCTTGCCGCCGTCGCCGCCGCGCAGCACGGAATCGAGGGTCTGGGGCATCGGCAGGCCGAACGGGCCCTCGGCCCGGCCCTCCCAGGAGCCGCCGATGCCGATGCCGAGCGCGAGCCACGCCACGTTGGGCAGGCCGAGCAGCAGCACGGCGAAGGTCTCGGCGGCATGCCCCTTCGTGGCGGCGACCACCAGTCCGATGACCAGGGCGACGAACACGTACGCGAGGAGCAGGAGCAGCATCGCGGAGGCCGCGGGCCGTACGGCCTGGTGGTGGCGGACGAGCCGGGGCGGAAGCGGCGTGCGGCGGGAGACGAGCAGGGCGACGACGAGGACGCCGAGGATCCACAGCAGTCCGTAGAAGAGCGTGGGTCCGACGTCCGTGGTGAAGCCGACCGAGGGATCCGTCGCGTCCAGGAGGTCCTTGAAGAGATCGCCGAGGTCCCCGGTGTCCTCGGAGGTGCCGCCGCCGAGGCTGATCGGGAAGTCGTGCCGGGCCAGCGCGGACAGCCCGCCGAGCCCGGCGAGCCAGAGCACGACGGTGGGCACGGCGAGGGCGAGGAGTGCGCGGGCGGGAGCGACGGCGTGGTGGCGCAGCGGGCGCAGGAAGAGGCTTCCGGTGACGAGTGCGCCCACCAGGGTGACGGTGAGCGGCATGGCGCTGAGTTCGGCCTGGGTACCGGCGAGGGAGCCGGCCTCGCCGGAGAGCGAGACCTGGCCGCCTGTGGCCATCACGACGACCGCGGCGAGGACGGCGACGAACGCGCCGCTGCCTCCCGGCATGTCGGCCGCGCCGGCGGCCCAGAGTCCCAGGCCGGCGGTGAGGCACATCGCCGCGTAGCCGGCGACGACGGCGGCGAACGCCCACGCGACGGCGTGCGTCGCCTGCGCGGTGGCGGCGCCTGGCGCGGCCGTGCCGGGTGGGGTGGGGAGCCGGGTGCTCACCCTGCCCACGCTAATACCGGCGGCTTCCGACCGCTTGCGGACCGTCCTTCCGGCGGCCCGTCCGCTCGCGAGCCGTCGCCTGGGTCTGTCCGACCCTGACCGCCGGACAGGCCGTGGGCAGGCCGTCCGCTTGCGGGTGACCCCGGATCGGCGCACACAATGGGCGCGGAACGGAAGAAAGGGAAAAACGTGACTTCCCACCCGCCGTCCGGTCGGCCCTCAGTCCCTCCCAGCGGCCCGCCCTCGGGCCCCCTCTCGGGTCCCGGCACGCGCCCGGGCCAGACCCCTCCGCCACCGCCTCCCGGCCCTCCGCACGACGGCTCGGGCGGCGGCGGGGGTGGCCGTGGCGGCGGTCCGGGCGGCCCCGGCGGCGGTACGGGAGGAGGCGCGGCGCCCGGCGGTGGCGGCGGAGGCCCGTGGTGGCGTTCCGTGCCCAAGGTCGCCTCGCTGACGGCGATCGTGGTGGCGGCGGTCGCCCTGGTCGTCGTCCTGACCACGCGGAACGGCGGGGACGGCGGCACCCAGGCCGGTTCGGGCGGCGGCGAGGTGTTCCTGCAGAACACCTCCGCGAGCGGCCCGGATCCCTTCACCCGCTCCACGGCCCGTACGGACGACTCCACCCTCTCGCCGCCGCCGCTGCCGAGCGCGACCGGCACGGCGGTCAACGTGGCGCGCAGCGTCACGGGGTCGACGCCGGGCCTGTACGGCGGCACGCACCGGACGGCGAGCTGCGACGTCGAGCAGCAGGTCCGCTTCCTGGCGGAGGAGCCGGCCAAGAACGCGGCCTTCGCCTCGGCCCTCGGCATCTCGGCCGATGAAGTGCCGGGCTATCTGCGCTCCCTGACCTCGCTTCAGCTGCGGGTGGACACCCGGGTGACCAACCACGGCTTCAGCGGCGGGAAGGCCACCTCGTACCAGTCGGTGCTCCAGGCGGGCACCGCGGTCCTGGTCGACGACCACGGCGTGCCGCGGGTGCGGTGCGCCTGCGGCAATCCGCTGGCGCCGCCGGTCGCCCAGCAGTCGCCGAAGCAGGTCGGTGCCGCGTGGCCGGGCTACCGGACGGGCAACGTGGTCGTCGTCCAGCCGTCCGTGACGGTGATCAACGTCTTCGTGGTCTACGACCCGCACACCGACAGCTGGATCGCCCGGAAGACCGGCGGCACGGGCCACCGCCACGACAAGCACACCACTCCCCCGCCGCCGCCCACGCCCACCCCGTCGAAGTCGACGTCTCCCTCGAAGTCGACGTCGACGTCCCCGTCGACCTCACCGTCGTCTCCCGTGCCGTGCGTGACGATCACGGGTACGGAGACCCCGACGCCCGTCAACGGCGTGACCCCCTCGCCGTGCCCTTCGACGCTCACCCCGACCACTCCGACCCCGTCCACGTCGACCCCGACCCCGTCGGACTCGACGCCTTCGGACACGACGCCGTCGACGCAGTCCTCGGGTCCCGAGTCGCAGCCCGCCACGGACCTGACCTCGTCGTCTTCCTCGTCCTCGCCACCCGCGCCGGGCGGGCCCGGCGGTCAGCCGCTGATCTGAGCGACCGGGTTCACGACCTCGGTGCCGCGCTGCCTGCGCCGCCGCACCCTCCGGCCGGTGCGCAGGGAGCGGAGGAAGGCCCCGAGGTCCCACGGTTCGGCGATCCGCTCCTCGGTGCGCCGCTGCCAGGTCCTCTCGTCGCGATCGGTGAAGTGTCCGGACATCTCGTCTGCTCCTCTCCTGGGCCACCAGGCCACTGACAGGGAGTCTGTAGCCTTATTGGCCTGGACAGCAGAGCCAATGAGGAGTGATTGGCATGGCAGAGGGCCGAGTGGTCCGTTCCGTGGTCACCGCGTCCGACCGCACCCTGAGCGGCCGTCAGCTGGCGGCCCTGCTCACGCCGCCCGCCGAGGGCCGCTTCGGTTACCGCGAACTGGCCCGGGCGGTGCGGCAGGCCCTGCTCGACGGACGGGTCGCGCTGCGGATGCGGCTGCCCGCCGAGCGCGAGCTCGCGGTGGCGCTCGGGGTGAGCAGGACGACGGTCACCGCCGCGTACGACCTGCTGCGCGAGAGCGGTTACGCGCACAGCCGGCAGGGCGCGGGCACCTGGACGGCGCTCCCCGACGGCCAGTCGCCGATCGGTCCGGCCGCGCTGCACGGCGACTCCGGCGCCGTGATCGACCTCGCCCTCGCCGCACCCGAGGCGCCGGCGGACCTGGTGGCGCAGGCCCTCTCCGAGGCCGCCGCCGAGCTGCCGCGCTACACGACGACCCAGGGCTACCACCCGTACGGGATCCCCGAGTTGCGTGCCGCGATCGCCGCGCGGTACACGGCACGCGGCCTGCCCACGCGCCCCGAGCAGATCCTCGTGACCACGGGCGCCCAGCAGGCGCTCGCACTGGCCCTCGCGCTGCTCGGCGGCCCGGGCGACCGGGTCCTGGCGGAGAACCCCTCGTACACCAACGCCCTGGACGCGATGCGCGGCCACCGGATGCGGATCACCCCGGTACCGGTCACCGAGGCGGGCTGGGACAGCGGGCTCGTCGACGCGGCGCTGCGGCAGACGGCGCCGCGGCTCGCCTATCTCATCCCGGACTTCCACAACCCGACGGGCCGTCTGATGCCGGAGGAACAGCGGCGCGAGGTGGCGCAGGCGGCCCGGGCCACCGGCACGTGGCTGGTGGTGGACGAGACGCTGGCCGACATCGCCCTGGACGTGCCGGCGCCCCGGCCGTTCGCGGCGTCGGCCGGTCCGGGCACCGGGGAGCAGATCATCAGTGTCGGCTCCCTCAGCAAGAGCTGCTGGGGCGGACTGCGGGTCGGCTGGGCGCGGGCTTCCTCGCGGGTGGTCACCGAGCTGGCGCGGGTACGGATCACCCACGACCTCGCCGGCTCGGTGCTCGACCAGCTGGTCGCCGTCGCCCTGATGGACCGGATCGATCCGCTGCTGCCCGGACGGGCGGCGGAGCTGCGGCGGCGCCGGGAGGCGCTGGTGTCCGCGCTCGCCCGGCACGTGCCGGAGTGGCGGTGGACGCTTCCGCCGGGCGGGCTCTGCCTGTGGATCGACCTCGGCCGCCCCTTCGCCTCGCAGCTCGCGGCGCGGGCCCTCCGGCACGGGGTGCGGGTCGAGGGCGGTGCCCGCTTCGGGGTGGATCCCGGGACCCACGAGCACCGGCTGCGGATCCCGTACGCGCTGCCGGCCGAGGTGTACGAGACGGCGGCGGAGCGGCTCGCGGCGGCCCTGGACGGCGCTCCGGCCCGGCTCGCGGACCCGCACCTGCCGGACTGGGTGGCCTGAGGCGGGGCCCGGGCGCCCGATAATCGGATGCCCAGGGCAAGCACTCCGGTTACGGTCGCCTGGTGGAACCACTGACCGACAAAGAGATCCGGTCGTCCTTCGTGAACTGTACGAAGGGCGACGCGGCCCGCATGAAGCTGCCGCTCGACTTCGCCGAACTCCCCTGGGAGGACCTGGACTTCCTGGGCTGGGTCGACCCGGGCGCGCCGCTGCGCGCCCACCTGGTCGTACCGCGCCCCGAGGGCCTCGTCGGCATCACGCTGCGGGTGCCGGCGGTGGGCCGCACCAGCGCGATGAAGTCCAGCATGTGCCAGATCTGCCTGACCTCGCACGCCTCCTCCGGCGTGACCCTGCTCGCCGCGCCGCTGGCGGGCGCGCGGGGCCGCGAGGGCAACACGGTGGGCACCTACATCTGCGCCGACCTCGCCTGCCCGCTGTACGTGCGGGGCAGGCGGCAGCCGAAGCTGCGCGGCCGGCGCCACGAGGAGTCCCTGACCCTGGAGGAGCAGGTCGCCCGGATGAAGGGCAACCTCGACGCCTTCGTGGACCGGGTGACGGCAGGCTAGGGCCTGTCCGGCGGATCAGGGCCGGACACGACCCGGGGACCGTTTTCCGGATCAGGGCCGGATGGGGCCGCCGCGACGGCTCAGGGGCGGGGGCGGCAGGTCAGCGGAAGGCCTGCTCGCCGGTGAGCGCCTTGCCGATGACCAGGGAGTGCACCTCGCTGGTGCCCTCGTAGGTGAGGACCGACTCCAGGTTGTTGGCGTGGCGCAGCACCGGGTACTCCAGGGTGATGCCGTTGGCGCCGAGGATGGTGCGGCATTCGCGGGCGACGGCGATGGCCTCGCGGACGTTGTTCAGCTTTCCGAGGCTGATCTGCTCGGGGGCGAGCGTGCCGGCGTCCTTCAGCCGGCCGAGGTGGACGGCGAGCAGCATGCCCTTGCCGAGCTCCAGCGACATGTCGGCGAGCTTCTGCTGCGTCAGCTGGTACGAGGAAAGCGGCCGCGCGAAGACCGTGCGGTCGCCCGCGTACGAGATCGCCGTCTCCAGGCAGTCCCGGGCGGCGCCGAGGGCGCCGAAGACGATGCCGAAGCGCGCCTCGTTGAGGCAGCCGAGCGGGCCGGAGAGGCCTCGGGCGCCGGGCAGCATCGCGTCGGCGGGCAGCCGCACGTCCTCCATGACCAGTTCGCTGGTGACGCTGGCGCGCAGGGAGAGCTTCTGCTTGATCTCGGGCGCGCTGAAGCCGGGGGTGTCCGTGGGCACGACGAAGCCGCGGACACCGTCCTCGGTGCGGGCCCAGACGACGGCGACGTCGGCGACCGAGCCGTTGGTGATCCACATCTTGGTGCCGTTGAGCACCCAGTCGGCGCCGTCGCGCTTGGCGTTGGTGCGCATGGCGCCCGGGTCGGAGCCGGCGTCCGGCTCGGTCAGGCCGAAGCAGCCGATGTACTCGCCGGCCGCCATGCCGGGCAGCCAGCGCTGCTTCTGCTCCTCGGAGCCGAACTTCCAGATCGCGTACATGGCGAGCGAGCCCTGCACGGAGACCAGCGAGCGCAGGCCGGAGTCGACGGCCTCCAGCTCCATGCACGCCAGGCCGTACGCCACCGCGTTGGTGCCCGCGCAGCCGTAACCCTCCAGGTGCATGCCGAGAACGCCGAGGCCGCCCAGGGTGCGGGCCAGCTCGCGGGCGGGGATGGCGCCCGCCTCGAACCACTCGGCGACGTGCGGGCGCAGCTCGCGGTCGGCGAGCGCCCGTACGGTGCGGCGGATCTCCCGCTCCTCGTCCGTCAGGAGCCCGTCGATCGCGAACAGGTCGAGCGGGTGGACGGGCGACGGATTCGGGGACTTCGGCGACTTCACGGACGGCCTCCTGGCGACAGTGACAACTCGGCGGGCCGCAGCCTAGCGGGAGATCGGATATTGGATCCAGTATTGAATATGCGATCACCGGGGCGTACGGTCCGGCGTGGACCGGCTGGATCCGACGGCCCCGAATCGGGCCACGAAGGAGAGCGGTATGCGGGCGGAACGGCCGGAAGGCCCTGCGGACGACGCCCTGCCGGCGAGGCCGGCAGAGGCTGCGGACGGCGTCCTGCCCGGGAGGGCGGAAGGGGCCTCGGAGGGCGACGCCCTGGCCGGTGGGCCGGCGGGGGCTTCGGATGTCGCCCAGGCCGGTGGGCCGGCAGGGGCTGCGCAGGGCGGCGCCCTGGCCGGGATCGTCGTGGCCGACTTCGGCCGGGTGCTCGCCGGCCCGTACATGACGATGCTCCTCGCGGACCTCGGCGCCGAGGTGATCAAGATCGAGCGTCCCGGTTCGGGCGACGACACGCGCGCGTGGGGCCCGCCCTTCGCCGACGGCCAGGCCACGTACTTCCTCGGCGTGAACCGCAACAAGCGCTCCGTCGCGCTCGATCTGGCCGACCCGGCGGACCTGGAGACCGCCCGGGCGATCGTCGACCGGGCCGACGTCCTCGTGGAGAACTTCCGCCCCGGCACCATGGACCGCCTCGGCCTCGGCTACGAGCGGGTACGGGCCACCAACCCCGGCCTCGTCTACTGCTCCGTGACCGGATTCGGCTCCGCCGAGGGCGCCGCGCTGCCCGGCTACGACCTGCTCGTGCAGGCCATGGGCGGGCTGATGAGCGTCACCGGTGAGCCCGGCGGCCCCGGCACCAAGGCGGGTGTCGCGCTCGTGGACGTCATCACCGGCCTCCACGCGGGACTCGGCGTCCTGGCCGCGCTGCGCCACCGCGAGCGGACCGGCGAGGGGCAGCGGATCGAGGTCTCGCTGCTGACCTCCCTGCTCTCCGCGCTCACCAACCAGGCCTCGGCCCACCTCGCCGCCGGCGTCGTACCGCGCGCCCTGGGCAACCGGCACCCCAGCATCACCCCGTACGAGGTGTTCGAGGCGAGCGACCGCCCGCTCGTGCTCGCCGTCGGCAACGACCGCCAGTTCCGCGCCCTGTGCGAACGGATCGGCAGTCCCGGCCTCGCCGACGACCCCCGCTTCGCCACCAACACCGCCCGCGTCGCCCACCGGGAGGAGCTGGCCGCAGCGCTGTCCGGGCGGCTCGCGGCGCGCACCGCCGACGACTGGTTCGAGGAGCTGACCGCGGCCGGCGTGCCCTGCGGCCCGATCAACGACCTGTCCGGCGCCTTCGCGCTGGCCGACCGGCTCGGGCTCGGCCCGCGCGTCCCGGAGGAGGCCGCCGGGCCGGGGCAGGTGGCCCACCCCGTCACCTTCGGCGCCACGCCCGCCGCGTACCGCTCCGCTCCCCCGCGCCTCGGCGAGCACACCGCGGAGGTCCTGGCGGAGCTGGGGTCGAAGGGGCGTGGAGCGGTGGAGCCCGGCGAGGGACAGCTCGGAGAGGCAGGGATCGGAGAGGCAGAGATCGGGCAGGCGGGGCTCGGGCAGGCGAGGCTCGGGCAGGGAGAGTTCGAAGGGACACGGCGATGAGCGGCGCGGTGGAGAGGCGGCGGCCGCCGACCGCCCAGCAGTTCGTCCTGGAGGAACTGCGACGCGCCATCACCACCGGGGAGTTGCGGCCCGGCGACCCGATCCGGCAGGACTCCCTCGCCGCGCGGCTCGACGTGAGCCGGGTCCCGCTGCGGGAGGCGCTGAAGACCCTGGAGGCCGAGGGCCTGGTGGTGCACCACGTCCACCGGGGTTATTTCGTCGCCGAGTTGTCCATGGCGGACCTGGAGGAGATCTACCGGATCCGGCAGCTCCTGGAGACGGAGGCCGTCCGCGCCGCGCTCGGCCGGATGCCGGACGGGCTGACCGACACCCTGGAGCAGATCCAGGAGGAGGTCGAACGGGCGGCCGGCACGGGCGACGTCACGGCCATGGCCGAGGCCAACCGGCGCTTCCACTTCGCCCTGATCGAGGCCTCCGTCATGCCGCGCCTGGTGCGGCTGATCGCCACCCTGTGGGACGCCACCGACGCGTACCGCGCGCTCTACTACGCCGAGGACCCGCACCGTGAGCAGGCGGTCCACGAGCACCGGGCGGTCATCTCGGCGGTGTCCGAGGGCGACGCGGCGGCGGCGGTGCGATGGCTCGACGAGCACCGCGACCACGCGGTGGCGGCGCTGCGCGAGGTGCTCGACCTGGCCTGAGCACCCGCGCACCCGCACACGCCGGGCGAGTTCGCCCGACTGTAGGCCGTACGGACGCCAACGGCGTTACTCGTACGGCCCGACGGCCATCTCGGCGCGCGGCTCTCGCCGTCCGCGACGGCCGGGCTCGACGCGTGTCTGCCGGGAGTCTTCGGCGGCTGAGCGGGCGGGCTCGGGTCCGGCAGGTCTCGCGCCGTCAGTCCCGGACCACGTGTTCGACCTGCCACGGCCGGCCGAGCCGAGGGGCCCGGCCCCGGATTCCCGCCCCCCGGGACCCCCGACCGACATCCGTGAGGGATCATGGACAAAGGAGCCGAGAAGGGACGGGACGAACGATGAGGCACCGCAGTGTCGCCGACCTCATGACGCCGACCGCGATCGCGGTGCAGCCGGGCACTCCCTTCAAGGAGATCGCCCGGCTGCTCGACGAGTACGGCATCACGGCCGTGCCGGTCGTGGACGAGGCGAACCGGCCGGTGGGCGTGGTCTCCGAGGCGGACCTGCTCCGGCGCCACACCGCGAAGGACGGCCCCAGCACCGCCGAGGCCATGATGTCGAGCCCGGTGGTCACCGCCCGCCCCTCATGGACGGCGGTGGAGGCGGCCCGGCACATGGAACGGCACCGGGTGAAGCGGCTGCCGGTGGTGGACCCGGAGGGCCGGCTGATCGGCGTCCTCAGCCGCAGCGATCTGCTCCAGTTGTTCCTGCGGCGCGACCGGGCCATCCAGGAGGAGATCCTGGAGGACGTCGTGACCCGCATCCTGCGTCTGTCGCCCGCGTCCCTCCACATCGACGTGGCGGAGGGCCGGGTGACGCTGAGCGGCACCCTGCCGCGCAAGAGCCTCGCGCCGATCTTCGTACGCCTCTGCGAGGACGTGGACGGGGTCGTCGAGGTCGTGGACCGGCTCACCTACGAGGACGACGAGGAGAAGAGGCCGGGCTGAGCGGCCGCGGCCGCCGCCCCGTGGTCCCGGGGGCGGGCCGTCCGGAATCGGGCCGGTCGCGGAAGGACGGGACGGGCCGTCCGGGATTCAGGCCGGGCCGCAGGCGCCACGGCAGCGCCCGGCCCGCCGGTGCGCTCGGCACCGGCGGGCCGGGGCGGACTGCTGCGCGGCGGTCCGTCACTCGACCGCCTCCGGCCAGCCGTAGCCGGGGCCGGTGCGCCGCGGCACCGTGTCGGCGCCCACGGCCTCCATCTCCCGGTCGGCCTCCCTCATCAGCTTTCCGGCCAGATCCTTCATGGCCCGGCCCGCGGCGAGCTCGTCGCCGATGACCGGTACGTCCACGTCGGACGGGTTGCAGCGGGCGCTGCCGTGTCCGGTGAGGGTCGACGTGCCGGTGTCCAGGCGCGCCTCCGCCTTGGTCCTGCCGCCTTCCTCGACCAGATCCACGCCGACCTTCCACTCCAGGTGCCGTGTCATGGTCCGCCTCCTCGTACCCGCGACCACGCGGAAGCGCCGCGCGGCCCTTCTCCTCTCAGCATCCCGCTGCGGAGGGGTTCGCGCCACGGAGGGCACCCTGGCTCCCGGGCCTCACTCCCGGACCCTGCTCCTCAGGCAGTCGCGCGCGGCCGCGCCGGCGGCTACGGTCACGCCGTCGGCTGCGGCTTGTGCCGTCACTTGCGGCCGACGCCCCCGTACATCGCGACGTCGTCCGCCGGCGTCTCCGGCCGCCACGCCGAGCACGAGACGACGCCGGGCTCGAGCAGTTCCAGGCCGTCGAAGTAGCGGGTGACGGCGGCGGGGGTGCGCTGGGTGAGCCTGGGGGTGCCGTGCTCGTTCCAGAACGCGACCGCCGCGTCGACGTCCGGCATGTCGGGGTGCGTGACCGTGTGCGACAGGACGAGGTGGCTGCCGGGTGCGAGCGCGTCCATGAGGCGGCGGACGACGGCGTACGACTCCTCGTCGTCCTCGATGAAGATGACGACGCCGAGCAGCATCAGCGCGACCGGCTGCGAGAGGTCGAGCGTCTTCGAGGCGGCGGCGAGGATCGTGTCGACGTCCCTCAGGTCCGCGTCCAGGTAGTCCGTCCGGCCCTCGGGGGTCCCGACGAGCAGTGCGCGGGCGTGCGCGAGGACCAGCGGGTCGTTGTCGACGTACACGACCCGCGCGTCGGGGGCGACGCGCTGGGCGACCTCGTGGGTGTTGTCGGCGCTCGGCAGGCCGGTACCGATGTCCAGGAACTGCCGTATCCCCGCTTCGGAGGCCAGGTGGCGAACGGCTCGCCCCAGGAACAGCCGGTCCGCCTTCGCGTACTCCCCGATCCCGGGATGCAGCTGCCGGATCTGGTCACCGGCCTCCCGGTCGACGGGGTAGTTGTCCTTTCCGCCCGTCCAGTAGTTCCAGATCCGGGCGGTGTGGGGCCGGGACGTGTCGATGCGCGATTCGATGTCGGTCACCCCCTCAACGTAACCCAGCACATCGGCAACTCCCTTACGCTGCCGCCTCCTTGCCCTCTGTTGTTCACGTTCTCCCGGCTCGTGCCCACCTCCGCAGCGCGCATTCTGCGTTCCTCGGAATGCCGGGCGTGGCAGGCCGGTTGAGACGGCCACGGGTCATCTAGGCCCCGGCGGCCCTCGATGTGGCCGCCGGGTCCGCCCCGCTACTTCGGGTCCTCGTCGAACTTCGACGTGGACCAGAGGTAGCCGAGCACTGCGAGGCCGAGGCACCAGGCGGTGGCGAGCCAGCCGTTGTGGCCGATCTCGGTGCC